>JAAXGQ010000066.1 GCA_012271265.1 Vicinamibacteraceae bacterium | reverse complement strand
CCCATGACGCCGTAGGTGAGCCAGGGGCGGCCGTCCCGGAACGCCATGCCGGGCATGTTGGTGTGGAGGGCCCGCTTACCGGGTGCGAGTTCGTTCGGATGTCCCTCCTCGAGCGAGAAGCCCGTGCCCCGGTTCTGGAGGGTGATTCCGGTTCCCGGAACCACCAGCCCGGAGCCGAAACTGCCGAAGATGCTGTAGATGAGCGAGATCGCGTTCCGATCCCGGTCGACCACGGTGAGGTAGATGGTGTCGCCGTCATCGGTGATTCCCGGCGGGACTTCGCGCGCCGCCCGGTCGGCCTCGATGGACTCGCGACGGATGGCGGCGTAGTCCTTGGAGACGAGGGTCTCGACCGGAACCCGCATGTGTTCCGGATCAGCCAGGTAGGCGTCCCGGTCAGCGAAGGCGAGCTTCTTCGCCTCGATGAGCCGGTGGAGGTAGGCCGGGGAGTTGTGTCCGAGCGCCGTCAGGTCGTTGTACCCCTCGAGGATGTTCAGCATCTCCAGCGCGACGAAGCCCTGGGAGTTGGGCGGAATCTGGAAGATCTCCACCCCCCGGTAGGTGGTGCTGATCGGGTCGACCCAGAGGGAGTCGTGGGCCGCCAGGTCCTCGCGGGTCACGAAGCCGCCTTCGGCCTCCATGAAGTCATGGATGGCGTCGGCGATCGCGCCCCGATAGAAAGTCTGCGCTCCCTCATCCGCGATCCGGCGAAAGGTGGCGGCGAGATCCGGGGAACGGAACACCTCGCCGTGGCGCGGCGCCCGGCGTCCGTCCACCAGGTAATTCTCCGCCGAGGCCGGGTGGCGGGCCAGCTTGGCCTCTGCCTGCCGCCACTGCATGGCGATGACCTCGGAGACCGGAAAGCCCTCTTCGGCGTGGCGGATGGCCGGCTGCAGCAGATCGCCGAGCGGACGGGTTCCGAACCGCGAGACGAGCTCGTCCCAGCCGTCGAGGGCCCCGGGAACGGTCACCGCGAGCGGACCGCTCCCCGGCATGCGCGTGAGCCCGTCGGCCCGCAGCCGGTCGGCGTCGGAACGGCTGCCCGCCTTACCGGTGGCGTTCAGCCCGTGGAGTGTCTCCGTCTCCCCGTCCCAGTAGAGGGCGAACAGGTCCCCGCCGATGCCGCACATCATCGGCTCCACCACGTTCAGCACCGCCGCGGCGGCGATCGCCGCGTCCACCGCGTTCCCGCCGTCCATGAGCACCCGCAGCCCCGCTGCGGACGCAAGCGGCTGGCTGGTGGCGATCATCCCGTTCCGGGCGAGAACCGGGGACCGGCCGAGGCCGGTGTCTTTCGCCGGGCGGTCCCCGGTGCGGGACTGGGCCCGGACCGCGGCAGCGGGCACGGCCAGAACGAGCGCAAGAAGCGGCAGGGCGAACGACAGGCGCATGGCGGCGATTCCTCCTCGACGGGATCGGGTCCGGAATCGTACGCGCCCCGGCGCCCGGCCGTCCCGGTTTCCGCCATAATTCAGGGAATGCACACACATCGGCCCTCCCCGAGGGCGGACGAGTCGAGCGGCAGCCCCGTTGCGTCGCGTCGGCGGGTCCTCGCCGGGCTGGCCGGGGCAGCCGCGTCGCTCGGCGCCGCCGGCTCCGGGACGGCAGCGGGGCAGGCGCCTGCGCCGCGCCGCCGTCCCCGTGCCCCGGAAGACCCCACCAAGATGCAGGGCCGCGTCCCGAGCCCGGTGGGGGAGCGTTCCGTCTTCGAGACGCCGGAGCGGGTTGTCCGGAGACTCGAGCCCTCGTCCTCGTCGCTGACCCCGCTGCAGTATCTCCAGGGCGTGGTCACGCCGGCGGACCTCCATTTCGAGCGTCATCACGGTGGAATCCCGAACATCGATCCCGAGCGCTACGAACTGCTGATCCACGGGATGGTGGAGCGGCCCACGGTTTTCCGCCTGGCCGACCTCAAGCGCTTTCCGGCGGAGTCGCGCCTCCGGTTCCTGGAGTGTTCCGGGAACGGGGGCTCCGCCTACCAGAGCCAGGGCCGGCGCGTGGACATGAGTCCTCAGGACATGGATGGCCTGACCAGCACCAGCGAATGGACCGGGGTTCCACTCAAGCTGCTCTTTCGCGAGGTGGGCGCGCTCCCGGAGGCGACCTGGTTCCTCGCCGAGGGCATGGATGCCGCGGTCATGACCCGTTCCATCCCGATGGACAAGGCCTGGGACGACGCCATCGTGGCCTACGGCCAGAACGGAGAGCCGCTCCGCCCGGAGCAGGGGTATCCGGCCCGGTTGTTCCTTCCCGGCTGGGAAGGGAACTCCAGCGTGAAGTGGTTGCGCCGCCTTGAGCTTTCCGACCGCCCCTTCATGACCCGGGAGGAGACCTCGAAATACACGGATCCGCTTCCCGGCGGGAAGGCGCGGATGTTCAGCTTCACGATGGACGCGAAGTCGCTCATCACCTTTCCCACCTTCCCCGAGCGGCTCGACGGTCCCGGCTGGTGGGAAATCCGCGGGATCGCGTGGACCGGGCGCGGCCGGATCACCCGGGTGGAGATCTCCACCGACGGCGGAACGTCCTGGGAGGACGCCGAGCTCCAGGAGCCGGTGCTCCCCAAGTGCCATGTCCGCTTCCGCAAGCTCTGGAATTGGAACGGGCGCGCGGCCACCCTGATGAGCCGGGCCACCGACGAGACGGGCTACGTCCAGCCGACCCGCGAAGAACTGCACCGCGCCCGAGGCTCCTACACCCGCTATCACTTCAACCAGATCCGCCCTTGGCGCGTCGAGAGGGATGGGCGCGTCTTCTTCGCCGGCTGACTGGCGGGCGTTCGCGCTCGCTCTGCTCCTCGTCGGCGGCGCCTGTGGCGCGGCCGACGCCCCCGAGGAGCCGGCGCCGACAGCGGCTCCCGCGCCGGCAGCGCCTGCTCCGGCCGCCCTGCCGCGACCCGAGCTTCACCCGGGCATGCCCGGACTGCTGAACGCGGCAGAGCTGGAGGCGCTCGCAGACGCCCGTCGGAGAGGCCTCGAGGCCGCCAACCACTGGCCGGAGTTCGCCTTCGGAAACCCCGCTGACGAGGAGCGGATCGCGGCTTGGGACATCGACATCGGGCCCGATGGCGTCGGTCTGCCGCCGGGGCGGGGGTCGGTCGAGCGGGGTGAGACCCTCTACCGGCTGCAGTGCGTGCAGTGCCATGGCCTCCGAGGCGAGGGAGCGGAATTCGAGGCGCTGGCCGGACGCGCTCCCGGGGACGCCTTCCGTTTCGCCGAGGACCGGAGCACCCCGATCACCGTGGGCAGCTACTGGCCGTACGCGACGACGCTCTTCGACTACATCCGGCGGGCCATGCCGCAGGCGGCGCCGGGCACGCTGCCCCCGGACGATGTCTATGCCCTCACCGCTTTCGTCCTGCACCTGAACGACCTCCTCGAGCCGGGAGAGACCCTGGATGCGGCGTCGCTCACCGCGATCGTCATGCCGTCCCGCGACCGCTTCGTTCGCGACGACCGGCGGGGCGGACCCGAAGTGCGATGAGCGGCCGGGAAGGCGCCGACCCATCCGGAAGCGGGCGGCCGGCGGACTTCATCCGCGCGGCGATCGCGGCGGACCGGGCGGCCGGCCGGCACGACGGCCGGGTTGCCACCCGCTTCCCTCCCGAGCCCAACGGATTCCTGCACATCGGTCACGCCAAGTCGATCGTGCTGAACTTCGGGGTGGCCGAGGAAAACGGCGGCTCCTGTCACCTGCGCTACGACGATACGAACCCGGCGAAGGAAGAGCAGCAGTACGTGGACGCCATCGCCGAAGACGTCCGCTGGCTGGGATACCGCTCGACCGGGCCGGCCCGCTTCGCTTCCGATCATTTCGACCGACTCTACGAATACGCCGAGACGCTGATTCGCCGGGGCGCCGCCTACGTGGACGACCTGAGCGCCGAAGAGATCCGGGCGACCCGGGGCACCCTCGAGACGCCGGGACAGAACAGCCGTTATCGCGACCGCCCAGTCGAGGAGAACCTCGATCTCTTCCGGCGCATGCGGGCCGGGGAATTCCCTGATGGCGCGCGGGTGCTGCGGGCGCGGATGGACATGGCGTCGCCGAATCTGAACCTCCGCGATCCCACCCTCTACCGGATCCGCCGCATCCGTCACCACCGCACCGGCGACGCCTGGCCGATCTATCCGCTCTACGACTTCGCGCACGCCCTCTCCGACTCCATCGAGGGCATCACCCACTCGCTCTGCACTCTGGAGTTCGAGAACCACCGACCCCTCTACGACTGGTGCGTGGCCGCGAGCGGCGCCGACTTCGTGCCCCGCCAGATCGAGTTCGCCCGGCTCAACCTCGGCTTCACCGTGCTGAGCAAGCGGCGGCTCAAGCAACTGGTGGACGAAGGACGGGTGTCGGGGTGGGACGACCCCCGGATGCCCACGATTGCCGGCATGCGCCGCCGCGGCATCCCGCCGGCCGCCATCCGCGCCTTCTGCCGGCGGGTGGGGGTGGCCAAGCGCGACAGCGTCGTCGATGTCGCCCTCTTCGAACATGCGATCCGGGACGAGTTGAACCGCACCAGTCGACGCCTCATGGGGGTCCTCGACCCGGTGAAGCTGGTGGTGGAGAACTACCCCCCGGAGGCCGAAGAGATGTTCGCGGCGGCGAACAATCCCGAGGACGCCTCAGCCGGGGTCCGCCACGTGCCGTTTTCCCGTGAGCTCTTCATCGATCGGGCTGACTTCATGGAGTCTCCACCCCGCAGGTTCTTTCGGATGGCTCCGGGTCGCGAGGTGCGCCTGCGGGCCGCCTGGCTGGTGACCTGCACCGGCTTCGACCGGGGACCCGACGGAGAAATCGTCGAGGTCCGGTGTCGGCTCGACCCCGACAGCCGGGGGGGAAGCGCCCCGGACGGCCGGCGGGTTCGCGGCACCCTCCACTGGGTCTCGGCCCGTCACGCCGTGGAAGTCGAAGTGAGGCTCTACGATCGGCTCTTTCTGGCCGCCGAGCCGGGTCGCGGCGGCGACTTCCGGGACGACCTGAATCCGGATTCCCTGCGGACCGTCCGGGCCAGGATCGAACCCCTGGTGGGGGAGCTGGCGCCTGGCGGACGAATCCAGCTGGAACGGGTGGGCTACTTCGTGGCCGACCCGGTGGAGCACCGGCAGGAGGCTCCGGTTCTGAACCGCACCGTCACCCTGCGGGACGCCTGGGCGCGCCTGCTGAAGCGCCGCAAGCGCCATCGTTCACGCATCCCGGGAAAGCGCTGAGGGCGAACGAGCCCCCGGTCCCGTCCCCGCCTGGCTTGGCCCGCCTGCGGGGCGTCGATCTCTCCCGGATCGCCGGCCAGATCGGGGCCAGCCGTGGGGGCCGCGCCCCGCGCCAGGGTGCTTCGGGCGGTGGGGCTAACGGGCCGCGAGGTCGAAGCGGTCGAGGTTCATCACCTTGTCCCAGGCGGCGACGAAGTCGCGGACGAGCTGCCCGCCGCCGTCTTGGGCCCCGTATACCTCGGCGACCGCCCGCAGTTCCGAGTGCGATCCGAAAATGAGGTCCACCGGAGTGGCGGTCCACTTCAGCGCACCGGTCGCCCGGTCCCGGCCCTCGTAGAGCCCTGTGGTTCCCGACTTCGACCACACGGTGGACATGTCGAGCAGGTTCACGAAGAAATCGTTGCCGAGCCGGCCGGGATGGTCCGTGAAGATTCCCGCCCGGTTGTCGCCGGCGTTGGCGCCCAGGGCGCGCATGCCGCCGACCAGCGCGGTCATTTCCGGAGCCGTCAGGTTGAGCGTGCTCGCCTTGTCCACCAGCGCTTCCGCCGGCGACCGCCCGTTGCCTTCCCGCCAGTAGTTCCGGAAACCGTCAGCGGCCGGCTCCAGCACGGCAAAGGAGTCGACGTCGGTCTGCTCGTCGGAGGCGTCGGTGCGTCCCGGAGTGAAGGGGACCTTCACCTTGTGCCCGGCCGCGAGCGCCGCCGCCTCGATGCCCGAGGCGCCCCCCAACACGATCAGGTCGGCGAGGGAGATCCGCTTGTCACCGGTCTGTGCGCTGTTGAAACTGTCCTGGACCCCTTTCAGGACTGCCAGCACCCTTCCGAGCGCGGCAGGATCGTTGACTGCCCAGTCCTTCTGCGGCGCAAGACGGACCCGCGCGCCGTTGGCGCCACCGCGCAGATCGGTGCCACGGAACGAGGACGCCGACGCCCAAGCGGTGCGGACCAGCTCGGCAGGGGTCAACCCGGTGGCGGCAATCGCCGTCTTCAGCTCCTCGGCGTCGGCGGTGTCGATCAGCTCGTGGTCCACGGGCGGCACCGGGTCCTGCCAGATGAGCGCCTCCTCGGGCACTTCACTGCCCAGGTAGCGGACCTTCGGCCCCATGTCGCGGTGCGTCAGCTTGAACCAGGCCCTGGCGAAGGCGACCTTGAACTCCTCCGGGTTCGCGTGGAAGCGCTCGGCGATCCTGCGGTACTCGGGATCAAACTTCAGGGAGAGATCCGTCGTGAGCATCACCGGGGGGTGCCGCTTCGAGCGGTCGTGGGCGTCCGGCACGAGGCCCGCGCCCTGGCCCCCGGCCGGCACCCACTGGTGCTTCCCGGCGGGACTCTTCGAGAGTTCCCACTCGTAGCCGAACAGGTTGTCGAGGAACTGCGAGGTCCAGCGCACCGGATTGGCGGACCAGGCGCCTTCGAGGCCGCTCGTGAAGGTATGGGCGGGGCAGCCGACGGCGGCCGGGTTCTCCCAGCCGAGGCCCTGCTGCTCGATCGGGGCGGCGGCCGGGTCCGGCCCCACGTTCTCCTGCTTCACGGCGCCGTGGGTCTTGCCGAAGGTATGCCCCCCGGCGATCAGCGCGACCGTCTCTTCGTCGTTCATGGACATCCGGCTGAACGTCTCCCGGATGTCGCGGGCTGCGGCGAGCGGATCGGGCTTGGCGTTCGGACCTTCCGGATTGACGTAGATCAGG
>JAAXGQ010000065.1 GCA_012271265.1 Vicinamibacteraceae bacterium | reverse complement strand
CTCCCGGCCCACGGTCGGTCGGTACGGCGGCGCGGTCGGCAGGAGACTGCCTGAGGGGCCGAAGGCGTGGCGTAGGCCGGCGAGGACGCCGGCGCTCCATGGGGCCGGCGCTCCGATTCCGCTGGACATGGACGGCGCATCCGTGCTTCCCGGGGCGCGACCCGGAGCTGGGGAAATAGCGCTGGAGCTGGGCAAATAGCGGCTGGAGCTGGGCAAATAGCCCGTTCGGAGGCTGGAAGCGGGCAAACCAGCGGGTTCCGGGGCCGGCGCGATCTCCCCGAGCGTCGGATCGGAAGAACGCCCGGAAACGTGCCTTTCAGCCGGCGAAGCGCCGGGAAATCGGGGCGCACGGAGCGCCGGACCGATTCCTCCGACTCCGGTGAGAGCACGCGACGGGGGCTGAGCCCGCACCGCAATCCGCCACGGAGCTGGGTAAATAGCGGGATCGAGCTGGGTAAATAGCGGATCCGAGCTGGGCAAATAACGTGCCCGAGCTGGGGGAACAAGCTGGGCAAATAACGCCGGAACCGGGCAAGCGAGCTGGGCAAACAAGGGAGCCGGCCACGACAACCTCATCGTCCACGGCGACAAACCTCGCCGCCCGGAAGCCGCCGCCGCCGACCCGCCGCCGCAACGGGAGTGCGGCGCCGTGGACGCGTCCACCACCGATCCCCCCGCCGAGCATGTCGGGGGACCGCCCCGAAGGCTCGCCCCCCGGTGCGGCGAAGGGGCGCTATCTTCCGGTGACGTCTGGAGGTCGCCGGGATGGATCGCCTTCGGTCCAACGGCGTTTGCAGGCCGCCCGGGCGGGCGGACGGAACGGGGTCCCTGCGCGGTTCGGAGAGACCAGTGGGTAGGCTTCGGGATCGTGAGCGGTCCGATCGATACGTCCGGGATGTCTGCGGCGAAGCGGGCGGCCTTCGAGCTGGCCGAGTCGGCACGGGAGACCGGGTGGAAATACCCCACCGTGGCGGGCAACCTGTTCCTGGGGCGGCTGAGCGCCGGTCTAGTGCGCCCCTACCCCGACGCCGGGGTGGAGCCGGAGGGGGAAGCGTTTCTCGAACGCCTCGCGGCGATCCTGGCCGAATCCGTGGACGCCGCCGCCATCGACCGCAGCGGGGAGATTCCCGATGAGGTGATCGGGCAGCTGGCGGAACTCGGGGCGTTCGGGATCAAGATTCCGAAGCGTTACGGGGGGCTGGGTCTTTCGCAGCGGACCTACACGCGGGCCGCGATTCTGATCGGGAGCCACTGCAGCAGCCTCGCCTCGCTCATCTCCGCCCACCAGTCCATCGGCATCGCCCAGCCGATCCTGCTGTTCGGGACCGACTGGCAGAAGGATCACTTCCTGCCTCGCGTGGCGGCCGGCGAGATCTCCGCCTTCGCCCTGACCGAAACGAGCGTGGGGTCCGACGCCGCGCGGATGCGCGCCCGCGCCGAACCCACCCCCGACGGGGACCACTTCGTGCTGAACGGCGAGAAGCTCTGGTGCACGAACGGCACCCGGGCGCGCTGGCTTGTGGTCATGGCGCGCACCCCCGCCCCCAACCCCGGCGGCCGCGCGGGGATCACCAGCTTCATCGTGGACGCCCGCTGGCCGGGGGTCGAGGTCGTCCGCCGCTGCCGGTTCATGGGCCTCAAGGCGCTCTACAACGGCGTCATGCGGTTCACCGATGTGCGCATCCCGCGCCGGCACGTGCTCGGTCCCGTCGGCAAGGGCCTGCGGGTGGCGCTGACCACCCTGAACACCGGGCGGCTCACCCTGCCCGGCATCTGCATCGGCACCGCCAAGCGCTCGCTCTACATCGCCAGATCCTGGGCGCGGGAGCGGGAGCAGTGGGGGGCCCCGATCGGAAAGCACGCGGCGATCGCCGACAAGATCGGGCGCATGGCGGCCACGACGTTCGCCATGGACGCCATGTCCGACCTGACCTCGCTGCTCGCGGACATCGGCGGGGCCGACATCCGCATCGAAGCGGCCATCTCGAAGATGTACGCGAGCGAAGCCGCGTGGCGGATCGCCGACGAGACAGTGCAGGTGCTGGGCGGACGCGGCTACGAGACCGAAGCCTCGCTCGAAGAGCGCGGCGACCGGCCTTTCCCCGCCGAGCGGACGCTGCGCGACAACCGGATCAACACCATCTTCGAGGGCTCCAGCGAAATCCTTCGCCTGTTCATCGCCCGGGAAGTGCTCGATCCGCACCTCCAACGCGCCGGGGCGGTGATGAACCGTTCCCTCCCGTTCGGGAAGCGGGCGGCGGCGGCGTTCCGCGCCGGTCTCTTCTACGCGCCCTGGTACCTCCGGCAGTGGCTGCCGGCGCGGGCGCCCGGAAGCGGCGAGGCATGGGCGCGGCGGCGTCTCGGCCGGGTCGCGGGCGAAAGCCGCCGACTGGCGCGCGGTCTGTTCCACGCGATGCTGCGTTTCGGCCCGGGGCTGGAGCGGCGGCAGATCCTCCTCGCCCGCTTCGTGGACTGGGGGGCCGAGCTCTACGCCCAGCTCGCCGTCGTCACCCGGGCCGAGGCGCTCCTCGCGCGCGGCGCCCGGCGAAACGACGTCCTGCCGCTGGTGGAGCTCTTCTGCGACCGGTCGGACGACCGGATGCGGGCGCTCCGGCGCGGGACCCGGCGAAATCGCGACGCTCCGACCTACTCGCTGGCGCAGGACTTCCTGCGGGACGGCTTCCCCACCCTGCTTGAAGGGCGGAGCCCGGAGCGTTACGACGCTTCGCCGGCAGCCGACAGCGCCCCGACGGATCCGCCCGAGGCCAGCCCCCCGCAGCCCTCGCTCGCCGACCGCTCAGCCGAACGCGCGGCCGCCCACGTCTGACCCGTCCGATGGTTGGAGCCGCCTCGCGGCGGTCCCTCCTGCTCGCCGCCGGCCTCCTCGCGCCGGCCTCCGGGACTCCACTCACCGAGGAGCCCCGCGCCGTCTGGCTCGATGTGGATCCGGCGGTGATGCGCGGCGGGCACGAACCGGACGATGGGGTGGCGATGGTCGTGGCCCTCGGCTCCCCCGAGCTGCGGGTCGCCGGGGTGAGCGTGGTGTTCGGCAACGCCCCCCTGGAGCGCGGACTGCCGATCGCGAGGGAAATCGTCCGCCGCTTCGGACCGGAGGGCCTCAGCGTCCACGAAGGGGCGGCGGCGCCTTCGTTCGAGCCGACGGCGGCGTCGCGCGCGCTCATCGCGGCGCTCGAACGCGAACCCCTGACCGTGCTGGTCCTGGGGCCGGCGACGAACGTGGGCGCCGCGCTGCGACAGCGTCCCGACCTCGCCGACCGGATCGAGGAGCTGATCCTGGTCATCGGGCGGCGCGCCGGCGAACCGCTGCTTTTCCCCGGCAGCGACCGGCGGTTTCGCGACTTCAACTTCGAACTCGATCCCGAAGCGGCGTCGGTGGTCCTGGCGAGCGGGGCCCCGGTCGTGCTGGCGCCTTTCGAACTCGCGGTGACCCTCCCGGTCGGCGCCCCGGAATGGGAGCGCCTTCGGGGCACTCCCTTCGGGGACCATTTCCTGGGGCCGATCGGCGACTACCTGGACTGGTTCGAGAACGAAACCGGGATCCGCGCCACCTATCCGTTCGATTCCTACGCGGTCTCCTGGCTGCTCGCCCCGGAGCTGCTCCGCTGTGAGGAAGCGATGGTCGCCATCCGGGAGGGGCCGGGCGATGCAGCGACCGATCGCGGCGCCGCAAAGCCGTGGCTGGTGCGACTCGAAGGGGAGGATGCGGGCCTCCCGGAAGGCCGGCCGGCAACCTGGTGCGGCGGGGCGGATCCGGCGCTTTCCGACGACCTCCTGCGCCGCCTGGGAGCCCCTTGAAGCGGGCGGCGGGGCGCCCGGAGCGGCTGCTACAGTTCCCGATTCGGCTGGGAGCGCCTGTAGCTCAGGGGATAGAGCGCTTGCCTCCGGAGCAAGAAGTCAGAGGTTCGAATCCTCTCAGGCGTACCAGTCACGCGCCGGTCGCAAACCCGGGCCGGTTGGGCCGTTAGCTCAACCAGGCAGAGCAACTGACTCTTAATCAGTAGGTTGAAGGTTCGATTCCTTCACGGCTCACCTCGCCGGCCCGACGGCTTCGGCGCTGATTCGGTCGCCGGGCGTGGCGCGAACCGCCCGTTCCCGGCGCTACCGCGCTCCCGATGACTCTCCGGCCGACCCCTTTCCCCGCGGCGGTGGCGCCGGGCGCTGTCCCTGACCGCCGGATCCTGATCCGCTCGCCGGAAATCCGGATCAAGGGACGGAATCGCGCCACCTTCCGCGAAGCGCTGAAGCGGAATCTCTCCAGCCGGCTCGCCGGCATCGGTCTCTCCTGGAAGCCGACCTCCACCGGGGATCGGGTCTGGATCGAGGTGCCCCCGAAGGAGAGCTCGGAGCTCGACCGGGCGCTCATGGCCGTCAGCACCGTCTTCGGCGTCCACAGCGCCATCCCGGCCTTCGTGTTCCTCCGCGACCGCGCCGGGGAGCCGCGGTCGGCGGAAGGCGTCGCCGAAGCGGCCTTCGATCTCGGCTGCGCGCTGGCGGCGGGAGGGCCGACGGCAGCGGGGGACGGGTTCGCGGTGCGGGCCCGCCGCCGCGACAAGGGGTTCCCCCTGCGCTCGATGGAGCTGGCGCGCCGGCTGGGGAGGGCGGTGCTGGAACGGACGCCGTGGGACCGGGTGGATCTCGGGTCGCCGGCCTTCACTCTCTTCGTGGAGGCCCACGACGAGGCGCTCTTCCTCTGGACGAAGCGGACGCGGGGGCCGGGAGGCCTTCCGGTCGGGGTAGCGGGACGCCTCCTCGCACTGCTGTCGGGTGGGTTCGACTCGCCGGTGGCTGCCTGGCTCATGGCCGGCCGCGGCGCCGCGGTGGACTTCCTCCACCTGACCCCGGGGGCTGCCGATCCGGAAGAGTCATCGGTCCGGAAGGTGGTGCGGCTGGTCGAGGCGCTCTCCCGGTACACCGGGCGGTGCCGCCTGCTGCTCGTGCCCTACACCTACTTCGACCTGCAGCTCACCGGGCGGCGCACCGGCTATGAGGCGCTCTTTTTCCGCCGCTTCGTGTTCCGTTGCGGCGAGGAAGTGGCCGGCCGTTTCGGCGCCCGGGCGCTGATCACCGGGGACAGCCTCTCCCAGGTGGCCTCGCAGACCCTCGAGAACCTCGCCACCGCCGACGCCGCGGTTTCCATTCCGATCCTGCGGCCGCTGATCGGCCTCGACAAGGCGGCGATCATGCGTCGGGCGGAGCGGATCGGGACGTGGGACATCTCCGCGCAACCGGCGAAGGACTGCTGCGCTCTGATCGGTCGCAGTCCGCGCACGCGGTCCCATCCGGCGCGGGTGGCGGCGCTCGAAGCGCAGCGGATTCCGGATATGGACGCCCTGATTGCCGCTTCACTCGCCGAATCCCAGATCGGCGTGTTCGCCGGCGGCAGGCAGGTGCGGGCCTTCCGTCCGGCGCCGGACGAAACCCCGGTGTCGGAAGGTGTGCGAAGCTTGTCGGCACCATGACCCACGGGACGAAGCGGCGCGGGGCGCCGGCGGCGGGAAGCCGATCCGGCATGCGGATGGGAGTCCTGGTCTTGGGGGTCCTCGCCCTGGCGGCGGCCGGATGGGGCGAGCAGGCGCCCCGCCGGCCACCCCAGCCGTTCGCCGTCTTCATCGAGGCGAGCGAGCCGGACGACGCCGAGCTCGCGGCGCGGATTCAGGAGGCGATCCCCGCAGTGCGCGAGCGGGTGCAAAGGCGGCGCAACTGGTTTCGCCTGGTGGAGAGCCGGGAAGCCGCCGATCTGACGCTGCGGGTCACGAACTACCGGATCGCCCAGACGATGCGCCCCAAGCTGGAGACCCTCTACATCAACGGGTCCCCGCAACTGGTCGAGCGAAGCGAAGTCATCGAGTCCCACTACGTGGACGCGGTCGCGATCGCGGGCGAGGTGCTGGGCCTGCTGACCGGGCTCGACGAACGCGACCGCGGAGCCCGGCTGCGAAACGCCGCGAGCCATCTGGCAGAGGAGCTGGAAGCGTTGTGCAAGGACAAGTACGCGGAGTTGACCGCACCGGGATAGCCGTCGGCCTGCTGCTGGCGCTGGCGGCGGGCTGCGGCGGCCCCGACGCTCCGGAGCGGGCGAGGAACGCCATTCTTCTCATCGGGGACGGGTTCGGGATGAACCACCTCACGCTGGGCATGACCTACGCGACGGAAGTCGAGGGCCGCCCGCTGCGGATGGTGGAGTTGGCGGACGCCGGCGCGGCCGGATATGCAGTGCCGCTCGCCTACGACCGGATCGTCACCGATTCGGCTGCGTCGGCGACGCAGATGGCCACCGGGAAGCGCGTGCTCGCCGGAACCCTCAGCGTGGCTCCGGAGACTGGCGAGCCGATCCCCACGATTCTGGAGTGGGCCGAGGAGCGGGGGCTCGCCACCGGCCTCGTCGCGAACATGGCGCTCACCCACGCCACCCCGGCGGCGTTCAAGGTTCACGCGCGGTCCCGGTACGCCCCCGAGGGCGAGCTCGCCAACCAGTTGTTCGACCCGCCGGAGGTGGAGGTGCTGCTCGGCGGCGGCGGACGGGCGATGACGCCGGCCGGCTCCCGCGTCCGGGAGCGGCTTCCGGGCCTGCCGGAAGGGACCGACGGGCCCTCGAACCGTGACGACGACCGCGATCTGCTCGCAGAGGCCGAGGCGCGCGGCTACATCCTGGTGGCGAACCGGACCGAGCTTCAGGCGGCGTGCGGCGCCGAGCGCCTCTTGGGCGTCTTCGCGGCCAGCCACCTGCCCTACGTGCTCGACCGGTCCTGGGAAGGGCTCGACGAGGCCGTGCCGACCCTGGCCGAGCTCACCGAGGCGGCCCTCGCCTCGCTGGAGCCGCAGGGGGAGGGCTTCCTGCTGGTCGTCGAGGGCGGCCGGATCGATTACGCCGGCCACGACAACGACGCCGGCGCGATGCTCGCCGAAATCCTGGACTTCGACGCCGCCGTGGGAACGGCCTTCGACTTCGCCCGCAACCGCGACGACACCCTGGTCCTGGTGACCGCGGATCACGGCACCGGAGGCTTCTCCTTCACCTATGGGCCCGACGGGCCGGGACCGCTTCCCGAGGCGGTCGGCTGGGACTACACCGGCACCGGCCCGGAGATGGCCGGGCGGCGCCACCTGGAGCTCCTCGCCAGCCAGCGCCGCTCGCTGATCGAGACGATGGCGGACATCGAGCAGCCCACGTCCGGCAGTGTGCTGATTCCGCTCATCGATGAGGCGACGGGGATCCGGCTCACCGAGGAAGAGGCCGCCGACCTGGCCGGCCAGTTGAACCAGGAGCGGCCCCGGCCGCGCGACTTCGCCCGCTACTACCTGGACGCCGTGTCGGTCCCGGTGGCCCTCGCCGCCCGGCAGCTCGCGAACCACACCCAGGTGGTCTGGTCCACCGGCGGCCACACTTCGGAACCGGTGCCGCTCTTCGGATTCGGTCCCGGCGCCGAGGGAGTCCTCGGGATCGGGGTGACGACGCGCATCCACGACATCCTCCGCGCCGCGCTCGAGGGAAGCCCCGCCGGCCCCTGACCGCGCACAGCGCCGGTCAGCTTCGGACGCGGACTTCCTAGGCCACGCGAGACGAGACTGCATGCGGGACCGGCGGTGCGGCGCAGGCCGGCGAGGACGCCGGCGCTCCATGGGGCCGGCCCTCCATGGGGCCGGCTCCGCGTCCGGCCGCGTCCCCGTCTATGTGCTGGCCGGGGGGCGGAGCCGCCGCTTCGGCCGCGACAAGGCGCGGGTGCGGATCGGCGGGGAGCCGCTTCTCCTGCGGGTGATCCGCGAACTCCGACCCATCGCCACCCGCGTCCGGGTGGTGCGGGGGGAGCGCTCCGGCTACGCCGACCTGGGGGTCGCCACGATGCCCGACCCGATCCCCGGCCGGGGACCCCTGGGTGGGCTCCTCGCCGCCCTCGAGGACGCCGCGCCGGCGCCGTGGCTCTTCCTCGCCGCCTGCGATCAGGTCGGCATCCGTCCCGAATGGGCCGAGGCGCTTCTCGCGGCGCGCCGTCCGGGAGCGCGGGCGGTGGCCTACCGGACCGACCGGTACCATCCGCTCTTCGCGGTGTACCACACGGATCTGGAGAACGAAGTCCGGCGGAGGGTCGAGGCTTCCGAGCTCACCATGCAGCGTCTTCTGGCCGATGTCCCCGCCGTCGTCCTGCCGGCGCCGTCCGGCTTCGACGAGCTGGTCAACCTGAACCGCCCCAACGACCTTAGGGCGGTCCGTGGCTGAGCCGCGCGTCGCCGCCGGCGGCGGCTGGCCGGCCATCGTCTACACGGCGAAGAAGGCGTTCGCGGCAGGCAATCCGATCGCCTTCTACCGCCGGATGCGGAGCCGCAACACCTGCAAGACCTGCGCGCTGGGGATGGGCGGGAGACGCGGCGGGATGGTGAACGAGGCCGGCCATTTCCCCGAGGTCTGCAAGAAGTCGGTCCAGGCGCAGGCCGGAGACATGCAGCCGGGAATCACCGAGAGCCGGCTGCGGGCGCTCCCGTTCCGGCGGATGGAGTCCCAGACCTCGGCCGAGCTCGAACGGCAGGGCCGGATCGCCTTTCCGATGCTGGCGGAGGGAGAGGACGAGGGCTTCCGCCGGATCTCCTGGGACCGGGCGCTCGACCTCGCCGGGGAGGCGTTCCGGGCGGCTCGCCCGGAGGAGGTCTTCTTCTATTCCTCCGGGCGGTCCAGCAACGAGGCCGCCTTCCTGATGCAGCTCGCGGCGCGCGCCTACGGAACCGCGAACGTCCACAACTGTTCCTTCTACTGCCACCAGGCTTCGAGCGTTGCCCTCACGGATGTCTACGGCTCGGGGACGGCGTCGGTGGTGCTGGAGGATCTCGGAAAAGCCGACCTGGCGCTCATCGCCGGGGCGAACCCGGCGAGCAACCACCCGAGACTGATCACCGAACTGGTCCGGCTGCGCCGCCGCGGGGGCCGGGTCCTGATCGTGAACCCGTTGCGGGAGCTGGGGCTCGAACGTTTCCGGGTCCCTTCCGACTGGCGGAGCATGCTGTTCGGCTCCACCATTTCCGATCTCTACCTGCAGCCGCACGTGGGGGCCGACGTGGCGCTCTTCCAGGGGATCCTGAAGGCGCTGGTCGCCGGCGGCGACGTGGACGAGGACTACGTGACGCGCTTCACCACCGGATGGGGCCCGGTGCGGGCGGACGCGGCGGCCGCGCCCTGGAGCGCGCTGGTCGAGGCCTCCGGCGTGCCGCGACGCGAGATGGAGGCCGCCGCGCGGATGCTCGGCGCGGCGCGCCGGGGCATCTTCGCCTGGGCGATGGGGCTGACGCATCACCGGCACGGCGTGGCGAACGTCGCGGCGCTGGCCAACCTCGCCCTGGCCCGAGGCTGGCTGGGGCGGCCGGGGACGGGGCTCCTGCCCATCCGAGGTCATTCCAACGTGCAGGGGATCGGCTCGATGGGGGTCGCCCCGGTGCTGAAGGAGGCGTTTGCCCGGCGTCTTGAAAGCGCCTACGGCATTGCGGCCGGGGGACCGCCGGGGATGGACACCTTCCGCTCGATGGAGGCGGCGGCAGCGGGAAGGATCCGGGCGGCGTTCCTGCTCGGAGGCAACCTCTTCGCCTCGAATCCCGACCGGGCGTGGGCGGCGCGCAGCCTGCGGCGGATCGGAACCACGGTGTTCGTTTCCACCAAGCTGAACGAGGGGCACGTCCACGGGCGCGGCCGGACGACGCTCATTCTGCCGCCCCTTGCCCGCGACGAGGAGACCCAGACCACCACCCAGGAGTCGATGTTCAACTTCGTCCGCCTCTCGGAGGGCGGTGAGACCCCGACCAGCGCCGCATTGCGTTCGGAGGTGGAGATCATCGCCTCGCTGGCGGAGCGGATCCTTCCCGAGGGCCGCTTCGACTGGACCGGGCTCCGTTCCCACCGGGCTCTCCGGGCCGCCATGGCGAGGACCGTCCCCGGCTACGGCGCGATCGGAGGGATGGATGGGGGTGACGGGGAGTTCCAGATCGAGGGCCGCACCTTCCACGAGCCGCGCTTTGCCACCGGGGACGGCCGGGCGCACTTCCAGGTCACGCCGCTTCCCCGGTTTGCGGGCGGGGAAGGCGCGTTCCGGCTGATGACCCTCCGCTCCGAGGGCCAGTTCAACACCGTGGTCTACGAGGAAGAGGACCTCTACCGGGGCAACCGGCGGCGCGACGTGGTCATGATGGCGGCGGCGGACGCCGCGGCGCTCGGCCTGGAGGAAGGCGATCCGGTGACGGTCGTCACCGACGCGGGACGGCTCCGGGTGGTCTGCGCACTCGTGAATATCCGCCCCGGCAACCTGGCGATGTACTACCCGGAAGCCAACGCGATCGTGCCGCGCCGGGTGGATCCCCGCTCCGGCACCCCGGCGTTCAAGTCGGTCGTCGCCCGCCTCGAACCGTTGCGGACGGACTCGCGGGGTCTGCCGCGGGATGCGGCGCGGGCTCCGGCGGCCTGATCGGGAAGAACAGCCGGAATCCCTGGCTGTATGTGACAGTCCGTGTCCTGGTCGGGGTGAATACTGGGGGCCATGTTGATCACGACCCTCCTGGTGGTGCTGGCGGCCACCCTTCTTGCCGCCATCGGATGCGTCTCCTGGACGCTGGGCGCCCGCGCCGGCGAGGAGCGGGGGCGGGCGGACGCGCGCGCCGAGCTGGACAAGATCGCCGAGGCGGCCGCCGAGGCGAGCTCCCGCAGCGCTCGGGAGGACTTCGACCGGGCGACCGGCCAAGCCGTCGAACAGTTGCTGCGCACGACGAAGGCCGATCGGGACGCGAGCCGGGAGGCCTTCGACCTGGCGACCAGCCAGGCCGTCGAGCAGTTGAAGGCGGATCGGAAGGCGGGCCAGCAGGAGCTGGACAAGACGACCGCGCCTCTCAAGGCGTCGCTGGACCACTTCCAGCAGCTCGCCACCGACGCCCGGGACAAGAGTGCGGAGGACTCCGGGAAGGTCCGGCAACTGGCGAAGCAAGTGAGCGAGCAGATGCAGGTTTTTCAGGACGACGCCCAATCCCTCCGCGAGGCGCTCAAGGGAGACCGGCAGGCCCGCGGACGCTGGGGCGAAGTGCAACTGAAGGCTCTCGTCGAGTCGGCGGGGCTGGTCGAGAACTGCGAGTACTACGACCAGAAGACGCACGCCGACGTCCGTCCCGACCTCACCGTGCGGTTGCCCGGAGGGGCCCGTCTGGCCGTGGACGCCAAGACCCCGATGGATGCCTACCTCCAGGCCACGGAAGAGAAGGATCCAGCCCGACGGGAAGCGCTGCTCCGCGCCCACACGTCAGCCGTGAAGAAGCACACCGAACAGCTGGCCCGGAAGGACTACCCGCAGAAGCTGGGGGACGGCCCCCCCTACACGGTGCTCTTCCTTCCCATCGAATCGCTTCTTGCCGAGGCCATCCGTCACGACGAGGGCCTGCTGCAGCATGCCGAGGATCGGCGGGTCATCCTCGCGACTCCGTTCACCTTCCTCGGACTGCTCTGGGGGGTGAAGGCGATGTGGCGGCACGACAGGAGCACCAGGAACGTCGAAGCCATGCGCGACGCCGCGCTGGTGGTCGAGCGCCGGCTTTCGAAGTTCTTCGAACACATGACGGGTGTCGCGAAGGCGCTCACCAGGACGAACGCGGCCTGGAACAAGACCGTCGGTTCCGGGGAACACCGGCTGCTTCCGCAACTCCGGAAGCTGCGGCAGTTGGGCGGGAAACCGGAAGACGGCGGCCCCCTGCCGTCCGCGGTGGAGGCGCTCCCGCGCCGGCCTCAGCCGAATCTGCTCGACGCGGCCTCCCGCTCGCGGCGCAAGATGGCCTGATCCGGCCGACCCAACCGCATCGAATTCCGGTTTCCCTCCGATCACGGCTCCGCCGGACCGGGAGGTTGGCCGGCGACGACTTCGCGGAGGGCGTCCGGCAGGCCCGGACCCGGAGCGGACTTCCCGGACAGGACCAGACGGGCGGCGAGGTTGGTGACGGCGGCGACGGCGAGGCTGACGCCTCGGAAGTTCTTCTGCGGGGGAAGCGGGGGAAGCGGGCGAGCCCACGGCGCCGCGGTGATCACCCGGCCGCGACAGCGGAACTGGCGCCGCTCGAGCTGCTCGTCCGCCACCACCCCGACGAGTCCCCGGACCCTGGGCAGCGCGCCGGGGACAAGAAGGTCGCCGCCGCGGCGCCGGGGCGCGATCAGGGTGGCGCCGGCCTCGCCCGAGGCGATCGCCGCCCGGCGAAGCAGCGATTCGCCCTCGGGATCGCTGCCCGCCCGAACCCCGGCGCTCAGGTTCACCAGGCCGGCCCCTTCGCGAACCGCCCACGAGATCCCGGCCGCGAGGCACCGGGCCGGGGCCGAGAGGCGGCGGAGGAACACCCGCACCGGGAGCAGTTCCCAGTTCTCCGGGGGCAGCCCCTCGCAGATTGCCGCGGCCACCGCGGTGCCGTGTCCGATCGCGTCGGTCCAGTCGCGCGAGAGCCCCACCCGGGCTCCCCGGGCGCTGATCGCGACCCCGGGCGCCACCAGGCCCACCTGCCGGTGGCGCGGATTCACCCCGCTGTCGATGACCGCGATGCGCAGGAATGGCCGATCGCCCCGGTCACCGGCGGCGGAAGCGGTCACCGGGGGGGCGGTTTGGAATGCAGTCGCCCGTCCTTCAGGTGAAAACGCTGGTCGGCAGCCTCCCCGAAGGCCGGACGGTGGGTCATCAGCAGGGTCTGCCGATTCCGCAGCCACGGGGTGAGCCGTTCGGCGAGGAGGGCTTCCGTCCGGTCGTCCAGCGCCGAGGTCGGCTCGTCGAGCACGATGAGCTGCGGATCGGTGAGGACGGCGCGGGCGATGGCGATTCGCTGCCGCTGCCCGGCGGAGAGGGTGAGCCCCCGCTCGCCGACCACGGTCTCGAGCCCCTCGGGCAGGAGAGCCACGAAGGGATCGAGCACCGCGAGCCGGGCGGCTTCGCGGACTTCCGAGGGGGTGGCGTCCGGCTTTCCGTAGCGGATGTTCTCGGCGATCGAGGCGTTCCAGAGAAACGGATCCTGCTCGACCACCGCCATCCGGCCACGCAGATCGGCAAGCGCCGCTTCGCGAATGTCGGGGCTGCCCCAGCGAATCACCCCCTGGTCGGGATCGAGCCGGCGCAGGATGAGGTCGGCGAGCGTGGACTTCCCGGCGCCCGTCGGCCCGGTCAGCACCGTGACGCTTTCCACGGGAAGCGTCAGCGAGACCCCGTCGAGCACCGGCCGGTCGCCGCGGCCGTAGGAGAGGGAGACCCGATCCAGCACGAAGGCGCCCGGCGTCGCAGCAAGCGCCACCGGCTGCTTCGCCTCCGCGACGCCGAGGGGCTGATCGAGCAGGAAGAACACCCGTTCGAACGACGCCCGCGCGGCGCGAAGCCCCAGGTACTGGCCAAGCAGCCCCTGCACCGGTCCGAAGAGGCGTCCCTGGTACATCGTCGCCGCGCCAAGCGTCCCGAGCGTGATCTGACCGTCGATCGTCAGGTAGCCGCCGTAGAGGAACGCCGCGGCGCCGGCCGCCGCCACCAGCGAGGCGGGAATTCCGGAAGCCACGTAGGTCGTCCGCCGGGCCCGGAGGAGCGCGGCGATGAAGCGGTCGTTTTCGTGGCGGAACCGGCCCGCCTCCCGTTCTTCCTGGCGGAAGGCCACCGTCTGCCGCATCCCCAGCACCGACTCGATGAGAGCGCTCCCGACCGAGGCGCCGGCGGCGCGCAGGTCGCGGTTCTGATCCGTGACCCGTTCCCGCAAACGCTTGAGGGCGAACCCGGCGAAGGGCAGGGCGAGGAGCGGCGGGATCAGGAGCGGCGGCGCCAGGTAGGTGAGGGCAACGACCGCCACGACCAGCCCGAGCAGGTTCGATAGCAGCGAGAGCAGCAGGTCGCCCGCCGTCCGCTGCAATTCGCTCACGTCGCTGTTCAGCCGGGAGAGCACGTCGCCGGTCCGGGCGGTGGCGAAAAAGCGCGGCGAAAGCCGCTGCAGCCGGCGGTAGACCGCGAGGCGGAGATCGAAGAGCGCCTCCGCCGAGAGGCGGACGTAGCGGTAGCCGGCCACCGAGGTGAGAACCAGCCCGCCCACCTGCATCCCGACCATCGCGAGGGACAACCAGACAAGAAGGCGGAAATCGCCGCCCAGGAGCGCCGTGTCCAGAATCGGACGCAGCAGCAGCGGCCACAACATCCCCGGCAGACCCGCGATCAGCGAGAGGACGAGGACGCCGGGCAGCCGCTTCCAGTAGGGAACGGCGAGCGCCAGCGCCCGGCCGTAGATCGCGTCGGGCCCGCGGGCCGCCCCCAGGGCGGCTCCGGTGTCAGTTGCCGGCGGTCGCGCGATAGCGGATTTCCCGCGGAGCGATCATGAAGTCGCCGCCGGCGAAGATCTCGGTCTCCGGCTCGAGGGTTTCGGCGTCGTAGACCCACATCGTGTCGCCCACTCCGGAGACGAAGAGCCGGGAGCCGTCGGCGGAGACGATCATCGAGGTGTTCGTGCGGCCGCGCTCGAAACCCCTCCGCCGGAGGATGACTTCGCGGGCCTCCATGTCGATCACCGCCGCGTCGTTCAGCCCGGCGTAGCCGCGCTTCCCGTCGGGGGAGAGCACGAACTGGCTGAGGCGCATCTCCGGCCCCACCTCGTAATAGGAGAAGGTCTTCTCGGGTAGGCGGATTTCGAGCACGCCGAAGAGGTCCATCCCCTGCCGGGGCTCGCTCGTCCGGTAGAGCCCGAAGAGACGCCCCGGCTCGATCTCGGAGAGGCTGTGGCCGCGCACGCCGCCGTAGCCGGGGGCGAGCGGCCGGTCGATCTGGACCCGGTCGGTCTCCTCGAGCGTTTCCCCGTCGAGCTCGACGATCTGCTGGTTCACCAGGTACACCTTCGACCCGTCGGGGCTGAAGTGGATGTTCGGACGCCAGTCGTCGGCCTCGCCGAGCGGCAGCCGTTGCGTGACTTCGCGCTGTTCGCGGTCATAGACCCAGATCTCCCCCGGAGTCTGGTGGAGGAAGCGGTCAGGCTCCAGTCCGACCACGATGGGCACGACGAAGATGCGCCGCCCGTCGGGACTCGGCGTGGCGCTCATGAAGCGCACCCGCGTGCCGTCGTCGCTCAGGCGGAAATCGTCCACGACCGCCATCTCGGCGCTGTCGAAGATCTCGACCGCCTCCATGCGCCCGGTTACGAAGGTGAAGAAGCGGGTGTCGGCCGTCGCGTTCTGGTTCGTGGCGGCCCCGTGACGAAGGTTCCCGATCTTCTCGAACTTCAAGGCGTCCTGGTCGAAGGTGATGAGCTCGTCGGGCCATATCCCGGCGAGGAAACGGTTCCTGTCCTGGGCGCTGGCGGTGACGGCGGCGAGCAGACCGGCGCCGAAGACGGCGAGGAGGGGAGAACGCTTCATGCGGCTCGGGAGGCGGGTCGGGGTGACGGCAACGGGGAAGAGGGGAACGCCGGGATCAAGGGAAGACCAGGTCGATCTCCCGCCAGTCCTGGGTGGCCGAAGCACAGTTCTTGTGCCAGTCGGGGCTGTTGTTGAGGTAGTCGGGCACCTGCGCCGGCCAATAGCAGGTCTTGTAGCAGTCGTAGAGGTCGCGCTCCATCGGCTGGCAGAGGGCGGCGGTGCCGCCGGTGGAATCGACTTCCCATCCCGGCG
The DNA here is from genome assembly GCA_012271265.1 of Vicinamibacteraceae bacterium. Lineage (GTDB taxonomy): Bacteria > Acidobacteriota > Vicinamibacteria > Marinacidobacterales > Marinacidobacteraceae > JAAXGQ01. The sequence goes on along the minus strand of JAAXGQ010000065.1, from coordinate 9,719 downwards.
AGAAGATCGTGGTGCAGCCGGAGGGGTAGTGGGGGCCGGGGTCGTCGGCGGTGGCCTCGGCCTCGCCCCGGCCGTCGAGCCAGTCGGTGGCGAACCGGGCTTTCAGGTTCCTGGGTGCGATGTGTTTCATGCTCGCCTCCTACGGAGTGGGCTGCGCGGCGCGCAGCATCCCCTCGAATCGGGTCAGGAATTGGGGGTTCCGGTCGAGAATCCGCCCGTACGCCGAGAGTCCCAGCGCCGTCCAGTCACGGATCCAGTCGCAGTAGTGCAGGTTCGGCTTGAAGCGGTCGCCGTAGCGGACCTGGGCTTCGTGGTAGCAGCCGCCGGAACAGAGACTGCGCACCCAGCACTGGCTGCAGTCGGTGCGGGCGTCGATGTGCGCCTTCTCCAGGTGCTCGGCGCGTTTCGCGTCGTCGATCCCGGTCGCCACGTGCCCCAGGTCGTGGTCGCCGGATCCGGCGAAACGGTGGCAGAGCCCTACCTCGCCGCCCGGCGCCACGCCCACCAGACCCAGCCCGGCGCCGCAGGGGTACGCCTTGCTCACGCCCTCGTGGATCTCCCCGAGCAGATCGCTCAGGTTGGAGAAACCGAGGTAGCGGCCATCGGCGGCGGCTTCCACGTAGTCGTCGGCGAGATCGCGGAACTGATCGAGCAGGTCATCGAAGCCGTCCTCCCCGAGCGCGTAGTCCTGGTCGGGGGAGGAGGTCACCGGGGCGAAGCCGACTTCGTAGAAGCCGAGGCCGATGAGGTGTTCGAAGATCCGGGGGACGTCGAGGTTCTTCGAGGTCACCGTGACCCGGGCGCCCACCGGCCGTTTCTGGACCTCGAGGAACTGCCGGATCCGGGGGGCGATCACGTCGTAGCTGCCCATCCCGTTGCCGTACACCCGCATGGAGTCCTGGAACTCGCGGGGGCCGTCCACCGAGATCGTCACGCCGATTTCGTTGTCGGCAAGCCATTTCGAGATTTCGCGGGTGAGGAGGGTGGCATTCGTGGTCAGACTGAAGTCCACCCGTTTCCCGACCCGCTCGACCTGTTCCCGGGCGTACTCGACGGTCGGGCGGATGACCCGCCAGTTCAGCAGCGTCTCGCCGCCGAAGAAGGTGACCTGGAGGTCCTTCGCCTCCCCGGAATCGGCGAGGAGCCGGTCCACCGACTGCCGTGCGACTTCTTCGGTCATCGCCATCGGGACTTCGGCCTCGGCGATCCGGTCGTCCCCGTACTCGTAGCAGTAGCGGCAGGCGAGGTTGCAGGAGTTCGTGATGTTCAGGACGACGGTCCGGACCGGGGGCGGGCCATCCACCTCCTGGAGCCCGCCGATCGGGATCAGCGGGGCGCCCTGGCGCGCCACCGCGCCCACCGAGGCCAGTTCGCGGAGGGCGTCCTGTTCGGCGTCGTTCCCGACGATCTCACCGGGGGCCCGAGGTCCGTCGGCGAGCCGGTCGAGAACGCGCTCGCTGGTCCGATCGAGCTCGAAGATCATCGACGAGGGAACCAGAAAGGCGAACCGGCGGTCGCCGCCCCGGAAGCGGTGCATCTGGGTGGCCTCCACCAGCGTGGGGCCCTGTGAAACGTTCATTGACCACCTGCTCCGGCGCGCTGAGGGAAAAGATCCCAATAGAGGAAGACCGGCGGAGCGACGACGAGGCGCGCCCGGTCACGCAGCGTCTCGCCGCTTAACGGATCGTCGTGCTCGGCGACCACCCAGACATCACCCATGTTGTCCGCCATGAGCTCGCGTTCGGGGTTCGGCCCGTCGAGGCCCGGGGTGAAGAGGCCGCGGTCGTCGATGTTGCCGACGAAACGGGTATCCGCGTCTTCGTCGCGGATGAAGTACTCCTCGGTGCTCCAGCGGACAGGGATCTGCCCGAGGGCCAGGTCGTCGTCGGTGAGCCGTTCCCCGTCCGGTCCCCGGTGCCAGCCAGTGGCTTCGAACTGGACGAACTGCTTCGGCGCCACCGCGCCCCCGACCCGGGAGAGCGCCATCTCCGGCCCCACCCGGATGTAGTCCACGCGGTCGTAGACAGCGAACCCGTCCACCAGCCGGATGCCGCCCACGGCGACGTCGCGGTAGCCGAGCGGGGCGCCCTCCCCGATCGCGAGGTCGACGCTCAGCTCCAGCTCCGAGCTCCGGCGGGCGGCGCTCACCGTGACTCCGGCCCCGAAGTCGAGCGATCCGGCAGCGTTCTCGTCGAACCCGGCCCCGAGAATCCGCACCCCCTCCAGCGTTTCCCCGGCGCGCCCGGCGCGAGGCCACGCCGCGGCGATCCGGACGCCCCCGCCGGCGCGGGTCAGGACGGCGTCCATCCCGTCCTCGCCGAACCGACCGGAGAAAAGCCGTCCTTCGAGGGTCTGCCCGTCGGCCGCGAGCAGCATCGCCGCACGCCGATCACCGAGCCGGGCGCCCGAGGAGCGTCCCCGGAAGGAGAAGCCGCCGTAGAGCACTCCGGCGCCGAGCCGGGTCTCCGTGGTCCCGTCGGCGTGGACCAGGTTGGCCTCGTAGCCGTAGTTGCCGACGGAATCGTCATCGGGACGGAACTCGACGATGCCGGCGATCGGCCCCGAGCCAGGCTGGTGCGCGTCCAGGAACCAGCGGCCGGCGATCCCCGGCCCCGGCCCTTTCGCCTGGTAGCGGCGCCAGTCCGCCGTCTCGAACGGATACTTCTCCTTGAGCTGATCGAGGACCCGATCCACCGCCCAGCGCTCGCCGCCGTCCTCGCCCCGGAAGGTCTGCCCCTCGATCACCGGGAAGTAGCCGACGTGCATTCCCTTGAGGAGGTCCCATTCCTCCGGCGTGCGCCGCTGGGCGCGAAACCTGGCGGTGAGGTGGCAGCGGGAGCAGGTCACCGCCATCAGTTCCTCGTCGTCGGCGAAGGCCTCCTGGTGGGGCCGCTGCTCGGCGAGATAGAAGATCGGCCGCTCTTCCTCGGGGGCGAGGCCGTGGTGGTCGGTCAGATAGCGGACGACATTCCGCGCGTCCTCTGCGGTGAGGTTGACGTTCCCGGTCCGGATCATCCGCAGGATGGTGATCTGCCACCCCTCGGCCGACTTCCGCTGCCAGGAAATGCGGGACATCCGCCCCGCGTCATCGGTGGCGTGGCAGGCGCCGCACGCGGCCTGGACCAGCGGACTGGTCACCGGCAGACCGTCCTCCTGGGCAGCCGCCGCCCCGGCGATGAGTGCTGCGGACGCCAGGGAGAGAAGGAAAGCGCGCCGCATCGGACCCGCGATCATACGGGAATTCCCCGGTCGCACCGCCAATTCCCCACGAATGCGGGTGGCCGGGCCGGGCCGCTCACGGGGCGCGGTGATACAAACGGCGCATGAGCACGCTTCTCTCCCGTCGAGGTTTTCTGGGCACAGCCGGCGCCACCGCAGCCATGTCTCCACTCTCTCACCGGGCCTCCGCCGGCTCCCTTCCGGTTCCCGAGCTGGGCAGCTCGATGTGGGATCTGGACACGCCGGCGCTGGTCGTCGATCTCGATGCGCTGGAGGCGAACCTGGCCACGATGGAAGCGACGGTCCGCGCCAACGGGATCGCCGCCCGGCCGCATGCCAAGACCCACAAGTGCCCGGCGATCGCCCGGATGCAGCTCGACGCGGGGGCGGTCGGCATCTGCGTCGCCAAGGTGGGCGAGGCCCAGGCGCTCTTCGATCACGGCATCGAGGAGCTGCTCATGACGACCAGCAACGTGACGCCCACCAAGATCCGGCGGGCGATGGGCCTCAGGAAGCAGTGTCCGCGGTTCATCCAGGCCACCGACACCGAAGAGAACGCCCGCGCCCTCTCCGAGGCGGCCGCGGCGTTCGGCGTGACCGCCGACGTGGTGGTGGACGTGGATCCTGGCGGCCACCGCACCGGGATCACGCCCGGGGCGCCGGCTCTGGGGCTGGCGCAGCTCGTGGACCGGTTGCCGGGGCTGCGCCTTCGCGGAATCCTCTGTTACGACGGCGGCTCGCAGCACGTGAAGGGCTTCGAGGTTCGGCAGAAGCAGACTCTCGAACGGCTCGCGGCTGCCGCCGACACCTGCGACCGGATGCGGGCGTCCGGCCTCGACACCGGCATCTTCAGCGGCGGCGGGACCGGCAGCTACAACATCGATCACCAGACTCCCGGCTTCACCGATGTCCAGGTCGGCTCCTACGTCTTCATGGACGCCCAGTACCTGGAGATCGGCGGGAAGACCGACCCCGAGGTCTACACCGACTTCGAGCCGTCGCTGACCATCCTCGCCACGGTGCTGAACGCCCAGTACGAGGGGCGCGCCACCACGGACGCCGGGGCCAAGGCCTGCACCATCAACCGGCCGTGGCCGATCGTGAAGGGGGAGACCGGGATGAGCTACACGTCCGGCTCCGACGAATTCGGGTCGATCCGCTACGAGGACCCGAGCCGGACCTACAAGGTGGGGGACAGGCTCGAGCTCATCGTCTCGCACTGCGACCCGGTCGTGAACCTCTACGACCGCATGTTCGCCGTCCGCAACGGCAGGATCGAGGCCGTCTGGCCGATCGCCGCCCGAGGCATGTCCACGTAAGGCCGCACCAGGCAGCATGGACACCGGTTTCGCCCGGTTCGCCGACGCGAACAAACGGCCCGCATTCCCCATGGAGGTTCCATGAGCATCCCGATCGGTTCCGCGCTCTGGCGGCGCCTCGCGCCTGGCCCCGGCCTGGCCTTCCGTGGACGATGCCTTGGCGGCGTGTCCAGCAGACCGAAGGCTTCTCTCGGGCCGGTGTCGGTCCGACCGGACGCCCGCAGAAGGCCCAGCACAGGGCCCAGCCGGTCCCGAGGGCCGCTGCTGGCCGCCGTGGCCGGTCTCGTCGCCGTCTTCGCTCTGGCGCAGCCGCCCGCCCTCGCCGCCCAGTGCGACGACTGCGTCTTCCCCGGCGACGAGTGGGAGATTCTTCGCGGCCCCGAGCTGTCCGCCAGCGGCTGGGACCCCGACGCGCTGGCCCGGGTGAGCGCCTTCCTGCGCGACAGCGCCAACTCGACCGGCGTGGTGGTGGCGCACAAGGGCCGCGTCGTCTTCACCTTCGGCGACATCGAGGAGCTGTCCTACCTGGCGTCCGTGCGGAAGAGCATCCTGGCGATGCTGTACGGCGCCTGGGTCGAAAACGGCGTCATCGATCTGGAGGCGACGCTGGCCGAGCTGGGCGTGGACGACATCGGCGGGCTGCTCCCGATCGAGCGGCAGGCCACGGTGGACCACCTCGTCACCGCGCGTTCCGGGGTCTACCACCCGGCGTCGAACTCCGGCGACAACCTGGCCGACGCCCCTCCCCGAGGCTCGCAGCAGCCCGGCGCCTACATGCTGTACAGCAACTGGGACTTCAACGCCGCCGGGGCGGTCTTCGAGCAGCTCACCGGCCGCGACATCTACGACGAGGCGCAGGCGCAGCTGGCGATCCCGCTGGGCTTCGAGGACTGGGACCGATCGGCGCAGCGCAAGAGCGGGGACCTCACCGTGTCGCGGAACCCCGCCTATCACTTCTGGCTGTCCACCCGCGACATGGCGCGCATCGGCCACCTCATGCTCAACGAAGGCGCGTGGGACGGCGAGCAGGTGATCTCGCGCGAGTGGGCGCACCGGATCGTCAGCACGGTCACCCCCGTCGAGGAGATGAATCCGCTCTATCGCAGGGACGGCTACTTCGGCTACGGCTACATGTGGTGGATCTTCGACGGCCCTCGCGTCAGCGGCCCCTTCGAGGGCGCGTACACCGGGCGGGGCGCGGTCGGCCAGTGGATCAGCGTATTCCCCGCGATCGACCTCGTGATCGCCCACAAGACCAACTCCGTGTACGGTCGCACGACCAGCTGGGAGTCCTGGCAGGGCATGGTCGAAGGGCTGTTCGAGGCGGGCGGAGTGGCCGTGGAGCGATGGCCGTGGGAGTGAAAGCGTATTTCAGGAAGAAGATCCGGTTTCGAGGAGCCGGTCGGAGAGCGTCGTGAGGTTCTCTCGGGCTGGATGAGCACCACGGGCGTGCCCCGGTCCATGATGAGCACCGTCCCACCCCGCCCGACATCCTGAAGGAGTCGGCTGAAGCCACGCCTCCGTCTCGCTGATGCGGGCGCACGTCACCGCCGCCTACCAAGGGTGACAACACGCGCTCCGTCCGCGCGTCACCCACCGTCGAAACCAACCTGCTTCGACGCCGACGGCTTGTAGCATCTTCGCTGGGAGCACGGCGCAGGAACCACACGCCAGCAGCTCCCAGCCGCCGCTCACCGGCGCCCTCATGAAGTTCCGCTTTCACCACATCGCGCCCCTGGACAACGCCGAAATCGAGCTGGGCGACCTGACCATCATCGCCGGACGGAACAACACCGGCAAGACGTATCTGGCTTATGCGCTATACGGCCTGTTGAAGTTGTGGCGCGCCTGGCCGGTGGAACGTCACAGCGATATGGAGATCTCCCATCCGGACTGGTCGGCCGTGGACCCGCCCGACGCGGGCCACGCCATCAACTGGTCCTCCCTTGCGGAGGCCGTGAAAACAGAAGGCCGCGCCGCCGTTCGAGTGACTCCGGACGCGCTCGTCGCCCATCGCCGCCTCCTCTGGACCTTGCTCGCTCGAGACTTCGTCCGGGATCAGTTGCCGACCGTCTTCCAGGTGAAGCCTGAGGAGTTCGGAGATGCGCGCGTCGAGGTCGTGGACGATCGACCCCTCTCCGAGGCCACCTGCCGTCTTGAGTTCGTTCCGGGTTCCAAGCTGGTAGTCAGCTACAACGACGAGCTGCTGGAGATCAGCGGCCGCCGCGGAGACGGCTCCGCCCTACGTCCCCATCCATGGCTTCGCGGAGTGCTGCTTCGCGCCTATACGCGCTTCCTCCTGGCGCATCTGCCGAGCCCCTTTGTCCTCACCGGCGAACGACTTGGAATCGCGCTCTTCTATCGGGAACTCGACTTCACCAGGAACCAGCTCGTCGAGTTGCTCCAGGATCGCCACCGGCGTTCCGGCAGCGAGGATCCGGACATGCCCTTCCTGGTGATCGACAAGGCGGCGAGCCGCTACGCCCTTCCCATCAAGGACAACATCACCTACACGCGAAGCCTGCCGGATCGCAACGGCTCAAGCGGCGATTTGTCCCGGCAAGGCCTGCTCCCCGGCCTCGGGGCGCTGGTGGACGGCGACTTCACGGCTTCGGAAGGGGAGCTCCGCTACCGGTCGCGGAAGGGTGCATCCCCTGCGTTCGACATCCCGCTCCACCGCGCCTCGTCTTCGGCCCGGGCGCTCATGGACTTCGACTTCTATCTCCGCCACGATGCTCACAAAGGGCAACTGCTCATCGTGGATGAGCCGGAGAGCCACCTCGACGTAGACAACCAGGTGGCTCTGGCACGGCTGATTGCGCGGATCACCGCCAACGGCGTGCGCGTGCTGGTCACAACGCACAGTGACTACTTCCTCAAGGAGATCAACAATCTGATCATGGCGGCCGGGTTGGCGCCCTCGAACCAGATCCGGAGCGAGCTCGGATATGGCGGCAAAGCCGGCGTTCGCCCTTCCAGGGTGCGGGCTTACCTGGCCGAGGACGGCACTCTGCGGCGTTGCGAAGTGGATCGCTACGGCATCGAGATCCCGCTGTTCGAACGAGCGGTGCAGCGGATCAACGACCGATCCCGCAGGCTCGCCAGCGCGTTGTACGAGGAAGAACGAGACGGCTGAACCCGGTTGGCAACGCGTCTTCGAGCGTTGCCTCGAATGCGCCTGTCTGGTCCCGGACGACGGGCCGCGCATCCAGCTCCCCGGCGGCGAGGGCACGAGCCTGACCGTGACGGGGTGGAGCCGGGGGAACGCAGCGATCCGGATGCGTTCCGATCAACACGGAGGAATCGGTCATCCTCGGGGAGTCGCGAAGGACGCCGGGCGTCTGATGATTGCGGACTACATCCTCTTCGCGGAGATCGACGGGACCCACTACGCCGTCATCCTGGAAATGAAGAAGAGCTTCCGTCCGCGTGATACGAAGCCGTTCGAACAGGTCTGGTGCACGCGACCCGTTGTGTCCTACCTGAAGCGGTTGGCGTGCGACGAAGAAGGCCTTCTCCCGCAAGATGTCGTCGTCCGGCACATCGTGGTGGCGGCACGATTCAGGGAGCGGCTTTCGAAGCCGTCGGTGAAGGAATCCCCTCTCGAACCCGACGACCGACTCGACTACCGCGGGGTCGCCTGTTCCGTCTTCCTGGGAAGTCGTCTGCCGCTGGATGCTCTGGTCGTAGGGCCGGGAGTCTGACGAGAGGCGCGCGAGATCGCGGCGGAGTCCGTCGCCGCGGCCGACCTCGTCGCCGCGCTCGGCGCGGCCGGTCGGGGCGGGATCAGTTTGCCCGGTCGGTGAGGCGGTGCATGAGGGCCGGGAGGGGGACGGCGGTGGTGTCCTCGGAGAGGGGGTAGGCGGTCGGGGCGCGACAGACGACGAAGCGGCGGTGGGCGGCGACATCGTTGGCGGCGACGCGGAAGCCTCGGGAGACGCGGGGCGCTTCGCTGAGCTTCACCTCGACCGCCCAGCGTTCCCCGTCGGGCAGGAGCAGCAACAGGTCCAGCTCCGCCCCGGAGCGGGTGCGGTAGAAGAAGGCGTCGGTCCCGAACGGGGCGGCGGCGATCAGGTTCTCGATCACGAACCCTTCCCAGCTGGCGCCGACCACCGGGTGGGACAGGAGGTCCTTCATGCGGCGGAGTCCGAGCAGGGTGTGCAGGAGGCCGCTGTCGCGGAGGAAGACGCGCGGCGCCTTGACCAGCCGCTTCCCCACGTTCACGAAGTAGGGCGGCAGGCGCCGGACAAGCATGAGGTCGTGGAGCAGATCGGTGATGCGCGCCACGGTGGGCGCGGAGAGGTCCAGACCACGGCCGAGCGCGGCCGCGTTGTGGTGGCCCCCCTGCCGGTGGGCGAGCATTGTCCAGAGCCGGCGCAGGGTCGCCGCGGGCACGCGCACCCCGATCTGCGGGATGTCCCGCTCCAGATAGGTGCGGATCAGCGCCAGGCGCCAGCGCTCGCTGGCCGCCCCGCTCCGAGCCAGGAAAGCCTCGGGAAAGCCGCCTCGAAGCCAAAGACGCTCCGTGCGGCCGCCGCCCTCCTGCAGGTCGAGGCCAGGCAGTTCCTCGTAGTGAACGCGCCCGGCGAGAGACTCCGCCGACTGGCGGAGTAGGGCGCCGGAGGCGGATCCGAGCAGCAGGAAGTGGCCTGCGTCTCGTCCCTGCCGCCGCCGCGCATCAATCTGGCCCCGTAGCACCCGAAAGAGTCCCGGCGCCCGCTGGACTTCGTCGAGGATCACCAGCCGGTCGGCCAGGGATGACAGGTACAGCCCCGGGTTGGTCATCCGGGCTGCGTCCCGGGGATCCTCGAGGTCGAGGTAGTCGGCGCCCGGGATCTGCGCCGCCAGCACTCTGGCGAGCGTGGTCTTGCCCACCTGGCGCGGGCCGAGCAATACGACGGCGGGGGTCTCTTCGAGATATTTCCGGAGGAGTTCCTCCCTCCGTCGCTTCACCATCATGGCAAATCATAAATCGTGATAGTTGATTTGCCATGATTGAAGGAGGCGAACCCCCTCCGATGCCAGGGTTCCGCGAACCCCAACCCCGAGGATCGCGCGGCGCCACCAACAGGCGAGCGGCGGCCCCATGGAGCGCCGGCGTCCTCGCCGGCCTGCACCGCACCCTCCGTCCCTCAGGCAGTCTCCTGGCGACAGCCCCGCCGTGCCGATGCACCGTAGGCC
>JAAXGQ010000064.1:37685-41969 GCA_012271265.1 Vicinamibacteraceae bacterium | reverse complement strand
GCGCTGGAGCTGTTCAAGCCGTTCCTCTTCAACCGGCTGGAACACGAAGGTCTCGCCGCCACGATCAAGCAGGCCCGGGAACTCGTCGACGAGCAGCGGACCGAGGTCTGGGACTTCCTCGAGGAAGTCATCAGCGAGCACTCGGTGCTTCTCAACCGGGCCCCGACGCTCCACCGGCTGGGCATCCAGGCCTTCGAGCCGGTCCTGGTCGAGGGGAAGGCGATCCGGATCCACCCCCTCGTCTGCAGCGCGTTCAACGCCGACTTCGACGGAGACCAGATGGCGGTGCACGTGCCGCTCAGCCCCGAGGCGCAGGTGGAGGCGGCGCTCCTGATGCGCTCCTCCCGCAACCTTCTGTCCCCGGCCCACGGCGGCCCGCTCGCGGTCCCGACCCAGGACATGGTCCTCGGCATCTACTACCTGTCGAAGCCGCAGGTGGCCGAGGTGGAGAAGCGGAAGGCCTTCGCGTCCGTGGAGGATGTCCTGCTTGCCCGCGAAGCCGGCGAGGTGTCGACCCTGACTCCGATACGTCTGGCGTTCAGCGGGGAGTTCCTCGACACCGGAGACAGCCAGGACGTGCACCGCGTCACCCCCCTCCCGGTCGATCGGTCCCGGATCGAGACGACCGTGGGCCGGGTCATCCTGAATGACGCCCTGCCCGACGACATGCCCTTCGTGAACGGCGTGCTCAAGAAAAGGGGCATCCAGAACCTGGTGCGGATGTGCTACCTGCGTTACGGGCTCGAAGGCACCTCGGAAATCCTCGACCGGCTGAAGAACCTGGGCTTCGAGTACTCCACCCGCAGCGGCACGTCCATCGGGCTCGAGGACCTCGTTGTCCCGCCGAACAAGAAGCGGGTGGTCGAGGACGCCAAGGTCGAGGTGGAACGGGTCGAGTCCCAGTACCAGGAGGGCGCGATCACCAAGGGCGAGCGCTACAACAAGGTGATCGACGTCTGGTCGGCGGCCACGAACCGGGTCGCCGAGGACATGCTGGCTGCGATGGAGGCCCGTGAGCAGGCGACCGGCCGTTTCAGTCCGGTGTTCATGATGGTGGACTCCGGAGCCCGGGGCAGCGAAAAGCAGATTCGGCAGCTTGCCGGGATGCGCGGGCTGATGGCGAAGACCTCCGGCGCGATCATCGAGACGCCGATCACGAGCAACTTCCGTGAGGGGCTAAGCGTCATTCAGTACTTCATCTCCACGAACGGGGCGCGGAAGGGGCTCGCCGACACGGCGCTTCGGACAGCCGACGCCGGCTACCTGACCCGGCGGCTCGCCGACGTGGCGCAGGACGTCATCGTGACGATGCGGGACTGCCGGACGGTGAAGGGGATCTACGCGAAGCCGATCATCGAGGCCGGCGAAACGATCGAGCCGCTGCGCGACCGGATCGTGGGACGGGTGAGTCTCGAGGAGATCAAGGACCTCCACGGGACGGTGATCTGCCGCGCCGACGAGCTGATCGACGAGAAGACGGCGGCGAAGATCGAGCGCGCCCTGCCGGTGCCCGAGGTGAAGATCCGCTCGGTCCTCACCTGCGAGGCGGTGCGCGGCGTCTGCGCCATGTGCTACGGGCGCAACCTGGCGACCGGACGGCTCGTGGATCTCGGTGAAGCGGTCGGCATCGTCGCCGCGCAGTCCATCGGCGAGCCGGGCACCCAGCTCACCATGCGGACCTTCCATATCGGCGGCGCGGCGAGCGTCTTCGAGAATTCGGCGCGGGAGACGCGTCGCGCCGGCGTGCTTCGCTACGAAGAGGACCTGCGCACGGTCGAGGACCGGCACGGAAGCCACGTGGTCATCAGCCGCCGGGGCAGCGTGAAGGTCGAGGACGACGACGGCGTGGAACGCGAGGCGCACCCGGTCGAGTACGGGGCCAGGATCCAGGCTCCCGACGGCGGGGCCGTCGAGGCGGGGCAGATCATCGTGGAATCGGATCCCTACAGCTTCTCCATCCTCGCGGAGGAGAGCGGGGTCATCCGCTTCCGGGACATCATTCTTGATGTCACGATGATTCCCGAAGTGGACGAAGTGACCTTCAAGTCCCAGCCGGTGATCATCGAGTCCAACAACGACCAGCTCGAGCCCCGGATGCTGATCTGCGACGAGGACGGGAACCGGATCCGGGAGTACCTGATGCCGGCCCGGGCCCACATCGAGGTGGAGGAGGGCGCTCCGGTGAGCGCCGGGGACATCCTGGCCAAGATCCCCCGCGAAACGACGAAGACCAAGGACATCACCGGCGGCCTGCCGAGAGTGGTCGAGCTCTTCGAGGCGCGCGCGCCGAAGCAGCCGGCGCTGATCAGCGACATCAGCGGCGTGCTGTCCTACGGCGACGTCAAGAAGGGGAAGCGGATCATCCAGGTGAAGTCCCGGCAGACGGGCGAGGTCCGGCAATACCCGGTGCCGCGCGGCAAGCACATCAGCGTCCGCGAAGGGGAGTTCGTGAATGCCGGCGACCCGCTCATGGACGGGCCGCGAAACCCGCACGACATCCTGCGGGTGCTCGGAGAAGACGCTCTCCGGGGCTACCTGGTGAAGGAGATCCAGGAGGTGTACCGCCTCCAGGGCGTCGTGATTGACGACAAGCACATCGAGGTCATCATCAGCCGCATGATGCGGTGGATCAAGGTGCTCGATGTCGGGGACACCGAGCTCATCAACGAGCAGATTCTCGAGCGCCAGGCGTTCCTCCGGGCGAACCGGAAGGCGGTGGAAGAGGGAGGGGAACCGGCGCACGGTCAGCCGATGCTGCTCGGGCTCACCAAGGCCTCGCTGGCCACCGAGAGCTTCATCTCCGCGGCGTCCTTCCAGGAGACCACGAAGGTGCTCACCGAGGCGTCCCTCGAGGGACGGGTGGATTACCTGCGCGGCCTGAAGGAGAACGTCATCATGGGACGGCTGATCCCGGCCGGAACCGGTCTCGGGGCGCACCGCGATTTCGTGCTCCCGGAGGATTCCTACGACCGCCGTCCCCCGATCCTGCCGCACATGTGAGCCCCGACGCTCCCCCCGTCGCGTTTGACAGCATCGGGGGGGCGCCCCTAAAATCTCGGGCTCTTTCGTTTCCCGCCGGCGGCTTGTTCCCGGCGGTCGAGAGCTTGCGCTGATCGGAAATCCGAGCCCCTCGCGGGGGGTGTTGCAGTCAGCCCTCGCATCTTTCCCTGTCCTGCCGCGAGGCGCTGTCGAAGCCCTTTTCGGACCTTCTGTTTTTCGGAACGCCTGCCCCATGCCCACCATCCACCAGCTCGTCCGCCGAGGCCGGAAACGCGTGGCCCGCACCACGGATTCCCCGGCTCTGATGCGGTGTCCGCAGCGGCGTGGCGTGTGCGTCCGGGTGTTCACCATCAACCCCAAGAAGCCCAACTCGGCGCTGCGCAAGGTGGCCCGGGTCCGGCTCACGAACGGGATCGAAGTCACGACCTATATCCCCGGCGTCGGCCACACGCTCCAGGAGCATTCGATCGTGCTCATCCGGGGAGGCCGGGTGAAGGACCTGCCGGGCGTGCGGTATCACGTGGTCCGGGGGGCCCTCGACGCCATCGGGGTGGAAGGCCGCACGAACGCGCGATCGAAGTACGGGACGAAGCGCCCGAAGGCGAAGAAGTAGCCCGCCCCGCCCAGATCAGGGGAACGAACCAGGAGCCCGCGTCATGTCCCGTCGCCGCGATGTGCCGAAGCGCAAGCCCGCTCCGGATCCGCGCTACCAGAGCGTCCTGGTCTCGTCGTTCATCAACAAGGTGATGAAGGACGGGAAGAAGTCGATCGCCGAGAAGCTGGTCTACGGGGCCTTCGAGCGCATCGGGAACGCGACCGGCGAGGAGCCGCTCGCGACGTTCCGCTCCGCGGTCGAAAACGTCCGCCCCACCCTGGAGGTCAAGAGCCGCCGGAAGGGCGGCTCGAACGTCCAGGTTCCGTTCGAGGTCCGTCCCGAGCGCCGGACTGCCCTTTCGCTCCGCTGGATCGTCGGCTACGCCCGGCAGCGCCCCGAGCGGACGATGACCGAAAAGCTCGCGGGGGAAATCCTCGACGCCTCGCGGAGCCGGGGCGGCGCCATCAAGAAGCGGGAAGACACCCATCGCATGGCCGAGGCCAACAAGGCCTTTGCCCACCACCGCTGGTAGCCGCCCGACCCCCCCTCCCCCGAGAAACCGACGACGCAGCCCCCCGATCACCCGCGACCATCCACAAGACCCGGACGACCCAGACGACCCAGACCGCCCAGATCCTCATGCCCCGCCAGGTTTCCCTCGCCGATACCCGGAACATCGGGATCATGGC
>JAAXGQ010000064.1:0-37625 GCA_012271265.1 Vicinamibacteraceae bacterium | reverse complement strand
GGAGCGGGGCATCACGATCACCTCCGCCGCGACGACCTGCTACTGGAACCGCCACCGGATCAACATCATCGACACCCCGGGGCACGTCGACTTCACCGCCGAGGTGGAGCGGTCGCTCCGGGTTCTCGACGGCGCGGTTGCGGTGTTCTGCGCGGTGGGAGGGGTCGAGCCCCAGTCCGAGACCGTCTGGCGGCAGGCCGACAAGTACCGGGTGCCGCGGATCGCGTTCATCAACAAGATGGACCGCGCCGGCGCCGACTTCACCGCGGTGATCGGCCAGATCAGGAAGCGCCTCGGGGCGCTGCCGGCGCCGGTCCAGCTGCCGATCGGGGCCGAGGAGAGCTTCGAGGGAATCATCGACCTGGTGCGGATGAAGGAGATCCGTTACCACGGCGATGTCCTCGGCGCCCGCTTCGAGGTGACCGACATCGCTCCGGAGCGGCTCGAGGCCGCCGAGGCCGCCCGGGAAGCCCTCCTCGAAGCGGTCTGCGAGGTGGACCTCGACGCCCTCGACGCCTGGGATCGGAACGGGGACCTCACCCCCGCCGAACTCGATGGGGCTCTTCGCCGGGGGACGCTGGACCTGCAGCTCGTCCCGGTGACCTGCGGCTCCGCGTTCCGCAACAAGGGTGTCCAGCCGCTCCTCGACGCGGTGGTGTCCTACCTGCCCGCCCCTCCGGACGTTCCCGCGATCACCGGGACCGTCTCGGTGGACGACCCGACGCCAACCGTGCGGGAAGCGCGCGACAACGCGCCCTTCGCCGCCCTGGTCTTCAAGGTGATGGCCGATCCCTTCGTGGGCCAGCTCTCCTTCTTCCGGGTGTATTCCGGCGTGCTGCGCGGGGGCGACACGCTCCTGAACTCCACCCTCTCGCGCCGCTCCCGGGTGGGCCGGCTGCTGAAGATTCACGCGAACAAGCGGGAGAAGATCAAGGAGGTCCACGCCGGCGACATCGCCGCCGCGGTCGGCCTCAAGAACGCCCGCACCGGGGACACCATCTGCGCTCCCTCGGCGCCGGTCGTGCTCGAGCCGATGGAGTTCCCGGAGCCGGTCATCGCCCGGGTCATCGAGCCGGCCACCAAGGCAGACCAGGAGAAGCTCGCCGCCGCCCTGGGGAAGCTCACTCACGAGGACCCCACCTTCCAGGTCCGCAGCGACGAGGAGACCGCCCAGACGATCATCAGCGGGATGGGCGAGCTCCATCTCGAGATCATCGTGGATCGGCTCCTCCGCGAGTTCCAGGTCGGCGCGGTCGTCGGCCAGCCCCGGGTCGCCTACCGCGAGACGATCCGCGCCGCGGCGATGTCCGAGGGCCGCTACGTCCGCCAGACCGGCGGCCGGGGCCAGTACGGCCACGTGAAGATCGAGGTCCGTCCCTCCACCGACGACTCCTTCGTGTTCATCAACGACATCGTCGGCGGCTCGATTCCCCGCGACTTCATCCCCGCGGTGGAAGCGGGAGCGAAGGAGGCGCTCGACAACGGGCCCCTCGCCGGCTACCCGGTGACCGGGGTGACGGTCCGCCTCTACGACGGTTCGTTCCACCCGGTGGACAGTTCCGAGATCGCCTTCCGGATCGCCGGCTCGATGGCGACGAGGGACGCTCTCCGGCGCTGCCGCCCGATCATCCTGGAACCGGTCATGCGCGTCGAGGTCGTGACTCCGAGCAACTACACCGGGGAAGTGATGGGCGACCTGAGCGCCCGCCGCGCCCGGATCGGCGGCCTTTCGATGCGCGGCAACGCCCAGGTGATCACCGCCCGGGTTCCGCTTGCCGGCATGTTCGGGTACGCCACGGACATCCGCTCCGCGACCCAGGGACGCGCCACCTACACCATGCACTTCGCTTCCTACGAGGAAGCGCCCGCGAGCGTGATGGCGGAGGTGATGGCCGGCGCCTGAGCCCGGGAGCGAACCATGAACGAGAAGATCCGCATCCGCCTCAAGGCGTTCGACCACCGGCTCCTCGACCAGTCCACCCGCGAGATCGTGGAGACTGCCCGCCGCACCGGGGCCCAGGTGGCCGGCCCGATCCCGCTGCCGACCACGCGGAACCGCTACACGGTGCTCCGCTCGCCGCACGTGGACAAGAAGTCGCGCGAGCAGTTCGAACTGCGGACCCACAAGCGCCTCCTCGACATTCTCGGCTCGACCCCGACCACGGTGGACGCCCTCTCCCGGCTGGATCTCCCCGCGGGGGTCCACGTGGAGATCAAGGCCATGGCGGCGGACGGAGACCACGGCTCCCGCGTCTGAGCGGAGACCGGCAAGAGGCTGAACGAGGCGGCGTGACGCGCGAGGGAATGCGATGAATGGAGTCCTCGGGGTGAAGCTGGGGATGTCCCAGCACTTCACCGGCGACGGAAAGGTCGTTCCGATCACCATGATCCGGGTCGGCCCCTGCGTCGTCATCCAGAAGAAGACCCGCGCCACCGACGGCTACGACGCCGTGCAGCTCGGCCTCGAGTCCTGGGGGAAGAAGCGCCCGAACCGGCCCACCCGGGCCCGTCTGGAGCGCGCGAACGCGGCGCCGCGCACCGGCCTCCTCCGGGAGTTCCGCGCCGATGCCGGCGAGGCCCCCGAGGTGGGCGGCCGCGTCGGCGTCGAGCTGTTCTCGCCCGACGACCGCGTCCGGGTGACCGGAACCAGCAAGGGCAAGGGCTTCCAGGGCGTCATGCGCCGCCACGGTTTCAGCGGGGGCCCCCAGTCCCACGGTTCCAAGTTCCATCGCGCCCCCGGCGCGATCGGGATGTGCGCGACGCCTTCCAGGGTGCTTCCGGGAACCCGGCTGCCCGGCCACCAGGGCGCGGCCCGGGTGACCGTCCGCAACCTGAAGGTGGTCAGCGTGGACGCGGAGACGAACGTGGTGAGCGTTCGGGGGGCGGTTCCCGGTCCCCGGGGCGGCGCTCTCGAAATCCGCCGCGAGCCGGCGAGGCGCTGAGCACGGGAACGAAGCGGCAGGAATGGACCGAGGGATGACGATGCCGGCAGAAACGACAGCGCCCCCGGCGGTGACGGCCTCGGTCGCCGACGGTGGCGAGGCGTCTCTCGATCCCGCGGTGTTCGGCGCCGAGGTCTCCGGGGCGCTCCACTACGAGGCGGTGCGCCAGTTCATGGCCGGCCGGCGCGCCGGAACCCACTCCACGAAGAACCGGGCCGCCGCCCGGGGCGGCGGCAGGAAGCCCTGGCGGCAGAAAGGCACCGGGCGCGCCCGCACCGGAAGCCGCCGGAACCCGCTCTGGCGCGGCGGCGGCGTCGTCTTCGGGCCGACGCCCCGCGACTACAGCTACCGCCTCAACGGCCGGATGCAGCGCGGCGCCCTCCGCTCCGCCCTCTCGCTCCGGGCCAGCGAGGGGCGGATCCGCCTCTTCGACGACTTCGGCCTCACGGCGCCCTCCACGAAGACGGCGGTGAGGCGGCTCGCGGCGTGGGGCGGCGAGAGCGGCGCCCCTATCCGGGGGCGGGTTCTCATCGTCGAGGAGGCGCCCTCCCCGGAGCTGGTGCTCTCCGTCCGCAACCTCAGGAAGGTGGAGGTCGTCTCCGTCCGGGCGCTCCACTGTTACCACGTGCTGCAGGCCGGCGCCGTCTTCCTGCGGCAGTCGTCGCTCGCGGCCCTCTCCCAAAAGCTCCAGGAGCCGGGGAACCGGCAGAGCGGAGGCGCCGCATGAACCACGAACAGGTGATCCTCGGCCCCCTGGCCACGGAAAAGGGAGACCGGCTCCGCGAACAGCACAACGTGGTCTGCTTCCGGGTGGTCCCGGCGGCGAACAAGGTCCAGATCAAGCGCGCCGTGGAGACGCTGTTCGAGGTGCGGGTCAAGCGCGTCCGCACCGCGAACTTCGGCGGCAAGGAGAAGCGGTGGGGCCGGTTCGTCGGCCGCCGCCCGAACTGGAAGAAGGCCTACGTGACCCTCGCCGAGGGCCACTCGGTCGAGATCTACAAGGGCGTCTAGCGCGATGGCGATCAGGAAATCCCGCCCCACCTCGCCGGGCCGCCGCTTCCACACGGTTTCCACGTTCGAGGAACTCACCACCCGCAAACCGCTGAAGCGGCTGACCCGGGGGAAGAAGGCGAGCGGAGGCCGGAACAGCGACGGCCGCATCACCGTCCGTTTCCGGGGCGGGGGGCACAAGCGCCGCCTCCGCGAGGTCGACTTCCGGCGCGCGAAACCGGAAGTCCCGGCCAGGGTGGCCACGATCGAGTACGACCCGAACCGGTCGGCCCGGATCGCCCTGCTCCACTACGTGGACGGCGAAAAGCGCTACGTCCTGCACGCCGTCGGGATGAAGGTGGGCGACATGGTCGTGGCCAGCGACACCGCCGAAATCCTCCCCGGGAACGTGCTCCGCATCGAGCGGATCCCGCTCGGCGCGACGATCCACAACGTGGAGCTCCGCCCGGGCGGCGGCGGCAAGATCGCGCGGAGCGCCGGGTCGTTCGTCCAGCTCGTGGCCAAGGAAGGCCCCTACGCCCAGGTCCGGCTGCCTTCCGGCGAAGTGCGCAAGGTGCTCCGCGAGTGCCGGGCCACGATCGGCCAGGTCTCGAACGTGGACCACGAGAACATCAAGCTCGGCAAGGCCGGCCGCAAGCGCTGGCTTGGCCGGCGGCCGCACAACCGGGGCGTGACCATGAATCCGGTGGACCATCCTCACGGCGGCGGCGAGGGCAAGAGTTCCGGCGGGCGCCACCCGGTGAGTCCGTGGGGCCTCCCGACCAAGGGCTACAAGACCCGCAACAACAAGCGGACCGACTCCATGATCGTCCGCCACCGGAAGCGCAAGCGGAAGTAGCCGCGACCGAGGCAGAGGACCGCCCCCGCAGGAAGAAGCAGGATGCCCCGTTCCATTGGCAAAGGCCCGTTCATCGAGGAGAGCCTGATCCGCAAGGTGGAGGACGCCCACATCGCCCGCCGCCAGACGATCATCAAGACCTGGTCACGGCGTTCCACGATCGTGCCGCAGATGGTGGGCCTCACCTTTGCCGTCCACAACGGCAAGAAGTTCATCCCCGTCTACGTGACCGACAACATGGTCGGGCACAAGCTCGGCGAGTTTTCTCCGACCCGGACCTTCAAGGGCCACAAGGTGAAGACCGACCGCTCGAAGGGACGCCGCTGATGTCGTTCCCGTCGAGGGAGGGGCTCTCATGATCGAAGCCGTGGCCCGCGCGTCCCGCATCTCGGGGTCCGCCCGGAAGGGGCGGCTCGTGCTCGATCTCATCCGTGGCAGGCCCGTCGGCGAGGCGATCGCGATCCTCAAGAACACGAACCGGGCGGCGGCTCCCATCGTCGAGCAGGTGCTGCGTTCCGCCATTGCGAACGCCCAGGTGCGGGCGCTCGAGGAAGCCACCCGGCTCGACGAGGAGCGGCTCATGGTGACCGCCGCCTTCGCCGACGAAGGTCCGTCGCGGGTGATCGGACGGCCCGGCCGCCGGTCCCGGATGCGTCGCATCACCCGCCGCACGACCCATTACACGATTCGGGTCGCCGCCCGCGAAGAGGAATAGGGAATGGGTCAGAAAGTCCACCCTCACGGCTTCCGCCTCGGCTACAGCAAGACCTGGCGTTCGCGCTGGTACGCCGACCGCGGCTACCAGGACGCCCTGCATGAAGACCTCATGCTGCGGAAGCTGCTGAAGCGCCGGCTCTACCACGCCGGCATCTCGCGGGTGGAGATCGAGCGGCCCGGCAACAAGCTGAACATCTACATCCACACCTCGCGGCCCGGGATCATCATCGGGCGCAAGGGCACCGAGGTGGAGAAGCTGACCCGCGACCTCCGCAAGCGGACGAAGAAGGAAGTCCACATCCGGCCGCTGGAGGTCATCAAGCCGGAGCTCGATCCGCAGCTCGTCGCCGAGTCCATCGCGCTCCAGCTGGAGAAGCGGATCGCCTTCCGCCGGGCCATGCGCAAGGCGGTGGAGAACACGATGCGAAACGGCGCCCGGGGCGTGCGCATCCGCTGCGCCGGGCGGCTGAACGGAGCGGACATCGCCCGCGCCGAGTGGTACCTCGAAGGGCAGCTGCCGCTCCACACCCTGCGGGCGAACATCGACTACGGCCTCGCCGAGGCGTTCACCACCTACGGCCAGATCGGGGTCAAGTGCTGGGTCTACCGGGGGATCAGCGATGTGGTTGCCCCGAAGCGTCCCCGCTGACGGAGCCGGGAAGAGAGCCAGCACCCGGGAGGAACTCCGATGTTGATGCCGAAGAAGACCCGCTACCGGAAGCGGCAGCGCGGCCGGATGCGGGGCAAGTCCTGGACGGGTTCCACGGTGGCTTTCGGGGACTACGGGATCAAGGCGCTCGAGCCGGGCTGGATCACCAGCCGGCAGATCGAGTCCGCCCGCGTGGCGATCACCCGGCGCGTCCGCCGCACCGGGCGGGTGTGGATCCGCATCTTCCCCGACAAGCCGATCACCCGGAAGCCCCAGGAAACCCGGATGGGGAAGGGCAAGGGCGGACCGGAAGGCTGGGTCGCCGTCGTGCGGCCGGGCCGGATCCTGTTCGAGATCGAGGGCGTGAACACCGAGGAGGCGAAGGAAGCGATGCGCCTCGCCGGCCACAAGCTGCCGGTCGCCACGCGCTTTGTGACCCGGTTCGCCGAGGGGGACGGCCCGTGAAGCCCGCCGCCATCCGCGAGCTGACGCACGACGAGCTCGTGCAGAAGCAGCAGGAAACGACCCGGGAGCTTTTCGAGGCCCGGCTCGAGGCGGCCACCGGCCAGCTCGGCCACACCCACCGGGTGAAGATGCTGCGCCGGCGACTCGCGCGGCTGAACACGATCCGCCGGGAGCGGGAACTTGCAGCGCGCCGCGAGGCGATCGCGGAGGAGAGCCGGCCAGCCGCCGGCTGACCTGCCAGGAAGGACGTAGGGACGTCATGCCCAAGCTGATCAAGACCGGCACGGTCGTGTCCGACCGCGCCCAGAAGACGATCACGGTGCGCGTGGACCGGCTGGTCCGCCACCGGCTCTACAAGCGCCGCTTCAAGCAGTCGGCCCGCTTCGCCGTCCATGACGAAAACGGCGAGGCCCGGATGGGCGACCGGGTCCGGATCGAGGAGTGCCGGCCGCTTTCGAAGACGAAGCGCTGGCGGCTTCTCCGCATCGTGGAGCGCGCCTCATGATCCAGATGCAGTCGGTGCTGCAGGTCGCCGACAACTCCGGGGCCCGGCGGGTGACCTGCATCCTGCCGCTCGGCGGCGGAGTCGGGCGGATCGCCCGCCTTGGCGACGTGATCACCGCCTCGGTGCGGGAAGCGGCGCCGGGCAGCGACCTGAAGAAGGGGACGGTGGTCCGCGCGGTCATCGTTCGGACCAGAAAGGAGCACCGACGCCCCGACGGTTCCTACATCCGTTTCGGAGACAACGCCGCCGTGCTCATCAACGAGCAGCGCGAGCCCACCGGCACCCGGGTCTTCGGCCCGGTGGCGCGGGAGCTGCGGGAGCGGCGCTTCATGAAGATCGTCTCCCTGGCGCCGGAGGTTCTCTGACATGCCCCGGAAACGACGGCCGCCGGCTCCCCGCCGCATGCATGTGCGGAAGGACGACCTCGTCGAGATCATCGCCGGCAAGGACATCGGCAAGCGCGGGCGGATTCTCCGGGTCTTCCCCGAAACCGGGCGCGTCCTGGTGGAGCGGATCGGCATGATCAAGCGCCACACCCGGCCGAACCCCAGGCAGAACGTCAAGGGCGGCGTGGTGGAGCGGGAAGCGCCGATCGCGGTGAGCAACGTGATGATCATCGACCCGGAGACGAACCTCCGGACCCGGGTCGGCCGGGCGAAGCTCTCCGACGGCCGCAAGGTCCGGATCAGCCGCCGCTCCGAAGGGGTGATCGACAAGTGAGCCGTCTCCAGCAGCGCTACCGTGAGACGATCGCGCCCGAACTGCGGCAAGAGCTCGGCGTCGGAAGCGTCCACGAGGTTCCGAAGATCACCAAAGTGGTCGTGAACATGGGGGTCGGCGAAGGCGCCCGCGAACATCGCTTCATCGACGCCGCCCTCTCCGACCTGACCGCAATCAGCGGCCAGAAGGCGGTGATCACCCGCGCCCGGAAGTCCATCGCGAACTTCAAGATCCGCGACGGAATGCCGGTCGGAACCCGGGTCACACTGCGCGGGGTCCGGATGTACGAGTTCCTCGACCGGCTGATCAACATCGCCCTCCCCCGGGTCCACGACTTCCGCGGAGTGTCGGTCAAGGCTTTCGATGGGCGGGGGAACTACACGCTGGGTCTGACCGACCAGTCGGTCTTTCCCGAGATCGACTACGCGAAGATCGAGAAGACGCGAGGCATGAACATCACTCTGGTCACTACGGCAGCATCCGACGAGGACGGGCGGGCCCTCCTGCGCGCCTTCGGGATGCCCTTCGCCCGCAGCGATTCCTGAGCGGAGGAGCGTTTTGGCGAAGAAGTCCCTGATAGCGAAGGCGAAGGCCAAGCCACGTTACGCGGTGCGCCGCTACAACCGGTGCCGGCAGTGCGGCCGGTCGCGCGCCTATCTGCGCCGTTTCGGCCTCTGCCGGCTCTGCTTCCGCAAGCTCGCCCTCGCCGGCGAAATCCCCGGCGTGGTCAAGGCGAGCTGGTAGGAGGGTTCCATCGTGTGGTCCGACCCGATCGCCGACATGCTGACGCGCATCCGCAACGCCGTGCGGGCGCGCCACGACGTCGTCCTCATCCCGGCTTCGCGCATGAAGGCCGAAATCGCCCGCATCCTCCTCGAGGAGGGCTACATTGACGGCTGGGAGCGCGTGCCGACGTCCCCCCAGGACCGGATCCGGATCACGCTGCGCCGGCTGCCGGGCAACCGCGACGCGCTGAGCGGCCTCAAGCGGGTTTCCCGGCCGGGCATCCGGATCTACGTCCCCCACGCCCGGATCCCCAAGGTCCAGGGCGGTCTCGGCGTCACGATCCTGTCGACGTCCCGAGGCGTGATGGCCGGCCACCAGGCCCGCAAGCTGGGCATCGGCGGCGAGGTCCTCCTCAACGTCTGGTGAGGTGAGCGGATGTCCCGGATAGGCGCGAAGGCGATCGAGGTCCCGCCCGGGGTCTCGGTGGACATCGCCCGGACCGAGGTGCGGGTGCGGGGTCCGAAGGGTCTGCTGAAGAGTCCGGTCCTCCCCGGCCTCTCCGTCGCGAAGGATGGGAACCGGCTCAGGGTTTCCTGCGCCCCTCCCGGGACCCGGGCCACCTGGGGGCTGGTCCGGGCGCTCCTCGCGAACGCGGTGACCGGGGTGACGAAGGGCTTCCAGAAGGAGCTCGACATCGTCGGAGTCGGTTACCGGGCGAAGGCCGCCGGCCGCAAGGTCACCTTCACCCTGGGCTACTCCCACCCCATCGAGTTCCCGCTGCCGGACGGCATCGACATCCGCATCGAGCGGAACACCCACCTCGTGGTGTCCGGAGCGGACAAGCACATGGTCGGCCAGGTGGCCGCCCGCATCCGCGCGCTGCGGAAGCCGGACCCCTACAAGCAGAAGGGGGTCCGCTACACCGGCGAGCGGCTCATCAAGAAGGCCGGCAAGGCCAAGGCGTAAGGCCTCGGAAGGCGCAGGCAGCGAAAGCAGGGAACGACAGTCATGGCCAGGGTTTCCCGCCGCGAGTCGCGGCGGCGCATTCATCGCCGCATCCGCAGGAAGGTGCGCGGCGTCGCCGACCGGCCGAGGCTGGCGGTGTTCCGCTCGCTGCGCCATTTCTACGCGCAGGTCATCGACGACGCGGCCGGACGCACCATCGTCGCCGCGAGCAGTCGTGAAGTCGGCGTGACCGACGGAGGCAACCGGCGGGGAGCCGCCGCGGTGGGCCGCCGGCTGGCGGAGCGGGCTCGCGCCGCCGGGGTCGGGACCGTGGTGTTCGACCGGGGCGGGGTGAAGTACCACGGCCGGGTCAAGGCCTTCGCGGACGCCGTCCGTAAGGAGGGCATCCGATGCTAGGCATGGGCGGACGGAAGCCGCGGCGCCAGACCCAGGCGGACCGCACCGGCGATCCGGATCTGAAAGACAAGGTGGTCTCCATCAACCGGGTCACCAAGGTGGTCAAGGGCGGCAAGAACCTCTCCTTCTCCGCGCTGGTCGTCGTCGGCAACGAGGACGGCAAGGTGGGCTTCGGGCTCGGCAAGGCCCGCGAGGTCCCCGCCGCGATCAAGAAGGGCATCGAGATCGCCAAGAAGAACCTCACCGTGATTCCCCGGGAGGAGACCACGATCGCCCACACCGTCACCGGCGTGTTCGGCGCCGGCCGCGTGCTGCTCAAGCCGGCCTCCAAGGGGACCGGGGTCATCGCCGGCGGCCCCGTCCGGGCGGTCATCGAACTCGCCGGCATCAAGGACATCCTCACCAAGTCGCTCGGCACCGCGAACCCCAAGAACGTGGTCGAGGCGACGATGGCGGGTCTGCTCTCGCTCCGCTCCAAGGAGCAGGTGGCCGAGCTGCGCGGCAAGGACGTGAGCGTGATCGAGGCGGAAATCCGCGCCTGACGGAAAACGGTGGAAAACGCTATGGCTGCGAACGAAACGGCGGGTCGGCTGCGGATCAAGCTGGTCCGGGGCCTGGCCGGATCGACCCGCTACCAGCGCGAAGTGGTGCGCGGCCTTGGCCTCCGCCGCACGGGGGCGGTCGTCACCCGTCCCGACACCGTGATGATCCGGGGCATGGTGCGCCGGATTCCCCACCTGGTCCGGATCGTGGGCCGGGAGGGCGGCGCGGCCGAAGACGCTTCCGAGTGAAGCAAGGACCCCAGCGAACGTGAGCCTTCACCAGTTGCAACCCCCGCCGGGGGCGACCCGTGCCAGAAAGCGGGTGGGCCGCGGCCCCGGTTCGGGCACCGGCAAGACGGCCGGGCGCGGCCACAAGGGGGCCCGCTCGCGGTCCGGCTATTCCCTGCGGCGGGGCTTCGAGGGCGGGCAGATGCCTCTGATTCGCCGGGTTCCCAAGCGCGGGTTCACCAACATCTTTCGGGTCGGGAACGAGGTCGTGAACCTCGGCGACCTGAACCGCTTCGACGAGGGAGCGGTGGTCGGCCCGGAGGAGCTCGTCGCCGCCCGGCTGGTGCGCCGCGCCCGGCTGGTCCAGCGCGGTCCCGAGGGATCGCCGCCCGAGCTCGTCCGGCCGCGCCGATTCCGCATCAAGATCCTCGCGAAGGGCGCCCTCGATCGGGAGCTCACCGTGCGCGCCCATGCGTTCAGCGCGGCCGCGCGCCGCGCCATCGAGGCCGCCGGCGGGACCGCCGAGGTCCTTCCCGGGCGGAAGAGCGGACGGGAGAGCTGACCGATGCTCCGGGCCATACGCAGCATCTACCGGATTCCGGACCTTCGTACCCGGATCCTGTTCACCCTGGGGATGCTGCTGGTCTACCGGCTGGGAAACCACGTCCCCACGCCGGGGGTGAATCCCACGGCGCTCGCCGAGTTCTTCGAGCAGAACCGGGGCACCTGGTTCGGCTTCGTGGACATGTTCTCCGGCGGGAACCTGTCCCAGGTCACCGTCTTCGCGCTCGGCATCATGCCCTACATCAGCGCGTCGATCATCCTGCAGCTGCTCACGCTGGTCTGGCCCTACCTGGAGAAGCTGAGCAAGGAAGGCGAGCTGGGGCGGAAGAAGATCACCCAGTACACCCGCTACGGCACCGTGATCCTCGCGGTGATCCAGTCGGCCAGCATCGCCGCCTTCCTCCAGAGTCAGAGCCTTCCCGGCGGCATGAATCTGGTGGACAGCCCCGGGGTGGCCTTCACCCTGATGACCGTGATCACGATGACCGCGGGCACGGTCTTCATCATGTGGCTCGGAGAGCAGATCACCGAGCGCGGGGTCGGCAACGGCATGTCCCTGCTGATCTTTGCCGGGATCGTCGTGAACTTCCCGGCCGCGATCATCACCACCGTTCAGAACATCCGCGTCGGCCAGCAGAGCATCCTCGGCGTCATCGTGCTGGTGCTGTTCATGATCGCGGTGCTCGCGTTCATCGTCTTCGTGGAGCGCGGCCAGCGGCGGATCCCGGTCCAGTACGCCCGCCGTTACGTCGGCCGCCGGATGTACCAGGGTCAGTCCACCCACATTCCCCTCAAGATCAACACCGGAGGGGTGATCCCGGTCATCTTCGCGAGTTCCATCATTGCGCTCCCCCAGACCTTCGCCTCGCTCTTCACCGAGAGCCGGTGGATGACCGCGATCGCCCAGCAGCTCCAGTGGGGGATGCCGCTCTACACCCTCCTCTACGTCGCCTCCATTCTCTTCTTCTGCTACTTCTACACCGCGATCGTCTTCAAGCCCGCGGATGTGGCGGACAACATGCGGAAGAGCGGCGGCTACATCCCGGGCATCCGCCCCGGCCGCCCCACGGCGCGCTACCTCGATTCGGTGCTGGCCCGGCTCACCTTCGTCGGGGCCATCTACCTGGCTCTGGTCGCGGTGCTGCCCGAGTTCCTGCTTGCCGGATTCCGGGTCGCGCCCCTCCCGGTGATCGGTCCCTGGCTGGATTCGGTGCTCCCGGCCTTCATCACCGAGGGCCTCGGGGTGACCTTCTACTTCGGCGGCACGTCGATTCTGATCGTGGTCGGTGTCGCCATGGACACCGCCCAACAGGTCGAGTCCCAGCTCATCATGCGGAACTACGACGGCTTCCTGAAGCGGGGCCGGGTCCGGGGGCGCCGCTGAGCGCCGGGTTGGCAGGAGGCAGGCGAAGATGACCGCGGTCGTGCTGCTCGGCCCCCCCGGGGCGGGCAAGGGGACGCAGGCCGCCAGGCTGTCCGCCGCCCTGGGGCTTCCGCACATCTCCACCGGCGCCATCCTCCGGGAAGCGGTCGCGGAGGGCACGGAACTCGGCCGGGCGGCGCGGGAGATCATGCGTCGGGGCCGGCTGGTGAGCGACCGGATCGTCCTCGGCATCGTCGAGGAGCGGGTCGCCCGGCCGGACTGCCGCGCGGGCTTCATCCTCGACGGGTACCCGAGGAACCGGGCGCAGGCCGAGGCGCTCGACCGGGTGCTGGACCGGTTGGGCGCGGCGCCGCGTCTGGTGAACATCGCCGTGCCGCGCGCCGAGCTCGAGCAGCGGCTCCTTCGCCGCCAGCAGCTCGAAGGCCGGGAGGACGACGCGAGCGACGCCGCGCGTCAGCGGTTCGCGGTCCACGCGGCCGAGTCGCGTCCGATGCTCGCCTGGTACGGCGGCCGCGTGGTCGAAGTCTCCGGCGTCGGGTCCCGGGCGGACATCTTCGCCCGGCTCCGCTCCGCGCTCGATGGCGCGGTGGCCGCGTCCCCGGGGGTGACATCGTGAACCTCCGCTCCGGCCGCGAGCTCGAACGCCTGCACGAGGCGAACGCCATCACCGTGGAGACCCTGCATCTCGTCGCCCGCGAGGTGGAACCGGGCGTGACGACCCACCATCTCGACCGGGTCGCCGCGAACAACCTGCGCCGCCACGGCGTGGCGCCGGCCTTCAAGGGCTACCACGTCCAGGGCGCCGGCCGGTTCCCGAGGTCGCTCTGCGTCTCGGTGAACCAGGAGGTGGTGCACGGGATTCCGTCCCGCTGGCGGCGGCTCCGCGAGGGCGACATCGTCGGCCTGGACTTCGGCTGCATCGTGGGGGGCTACTACGGAGACAACGCGATGACCGTCCCGGTGGGGGAGATCAGCGAGGAGAAGGCGCGCCTCCTGGAGGTGACCGAGCAGGCTCTCCACGCCGGGATCCGCGCGGCCCGCCCCGGAGCGCGGGTTTCCGACATCGGCCACGCCGTCCAGACGCATGTGGAAGGGAACGGCTACTCCGTGGTCCGGGAGCTCGGCGGCCACGGGATCGGCACCTCGCTGCACGAGCAGCCCTGGATTCCCAATTTCGGGAGGCCGGGGCGGGGCGCCCGCCTGGCGCCGGGCAGCGTGATCGCCATCGAACCGATGGTGAACGCCGGCGGCGCCGCCGTCAGGACCAGGAGGGATCGTTGGACGATCGTGACCGCCGACGGCAGCCTTTCGGCCCATTTCGAACGTTCGATCGCCGTGACCGACGACGGACCGTGGATTCTGGCGGAGCCGCGCCCTTCCGGCCGCCCGCCAAAGGAAGACTGACTGCATGGTCAAGGAACCAGCGATTTCGGTGGAGGCCACGGTTCTCGAGCCGTTGCCCAACGCCATGTTCCGGGTCGAGCTGGACACCGGCAACCACAAGGTCCTCGCTCACGTCTCGGGAAAGATGCGGAAGAGTTTCATCAAGGTGCTCCCCGGGGACCGGGTGCTGGTGGAGCTCTCGCCCTACGACCTGAGCCGGGGACGGATCGTCTACCGCTGCAAGTGAGGCAAGCGTCATGAAGGTGCGGACGTCGGTCCGGCGGATCTGCGTGAAGTGCAAGATCGTTCGCCGGCGGAGAGTCGTGCGGGTGATCTGCGTGAACCCGAAACACAAGCAGCGCCAGGGATGAGGATCGCGGCGAGGCGAGGGAGAGACTGATGGCCAGAATCGCGGGTGTGGACCTGCCGGGCGCGAAGCGGATCGACATCGGCCTGACCTACATCTACGGGGTCGGGGCCTGGCGCGCCCGGGACATCCTCGGCAAGGCCGGGATCGAGCCCGGGGCCAAGGTGAGCGAGCTCACCGAGGAAGATGTCAGCCGGATCAGCCGCGTCCTCGACGCGGAGGGCAACGTCGAGGGAGAGCTCCGCAAGCGTCTCTCCATGGACCTCAAGCGGCTCATGGACATCGGCTGTTACCGGGGCCTGCGCCACCGCCGCGGGCTGCCCGCGCGCGGCCAGCGCACGAAGACGAACGCACGGACCCGCCGGGGCCCGCGCCGCATCGGCATGCGGCGCCGCTGACCGCTGGTCCCAACCTGCTGACGAGGAACGACGAGAGGACACGAGAGGACGATGGCCAAGAAAAAGGCACGGCGCCGCACCGGAAAGAAGCGCGAGCGCCGCACCCTGACCGCCGGAGTGGTCTCCATCCAGGCGACGTACCACAACACGATCATCACCTTCGCCGACCCGGCGGGGAACGTGGTCTGCTGGTCGAGCGCCGGCTCCCAGGGCTTCCGGGGTTCGCGGAAGCAGACCCCGTTCGCCGCCCAGCAGGCGGCCGGCGTGGCCGCCCGCGAGGCGCGCTCCCTCGGCTGCACCCACGTGGACGTGCGGGTGAAGGGACCGGGAGCCGGGCGGGAGGCCGCGATCCGCGCGGTGGCGGCCTCCGGCATTGAAGTGCGCTCGATCCGCGACGTCACGCCGATTCCCCACAACGGGTGCCGGCCGCCCAAGAAGCGTCGGAACTAGGAGGCCGTTTTGGCGAGATATCGAGGTCCGGTCTGCCGGCTCTGCCGGCGGGAAGGCGCCAAGCTGTTCCTCAAGGGGCAGCGGTGCCTCACGCCCAAGTGCGCCATCGACAAGCGCAACTTCGCCCCCGGCGCCCACGGCAAGGCCCGCCGGAGCCGGGTCCAGGGCTACGGCCTCCAGCTCCGGGAAAAGCAGAAGGCGAAGCGCGTCTACGGCCTCCTGGAAAAGCAGTTCCGCAGCACCTTCCGCCGGGCCGAGCGCCAGCGCACGGTCACCGGCGCCACGTTGCTGCAATTGCTGGAGCGGCGGTTGGACAACGTCGTTTACCGCCTTGGATTTGCCCCCTCGCGGGCGGCGGCCCGGCTCTTCGTCGGCCACGGGCACGTCGAGGTCAACGGACGGCGGGTGAACGTGCCCTCCGCCACCCTGAACGCGGGCGATGTCGTGCGGGTCGCCGATCGCACCCGCAAGAAGGACTTCTTCAAGCAGGTGATGGAGGAGGCCGAGGGGCACGTCGTGCCGGACTGGCTGATGCGGGAGCCCGAAGATCCCGCGACGGCCAAGGTCGCGACGCTTCCCACCGGCGAAGACCCGCAACTCCGCATCCGCGACCAGCTCATCGTCGAGCTCTACTCGAGGTGACGGGGGAACGAGGAGACAACGGTGCCCATCTCTAATCTTCAACGTCCCGACGGGGTGACTCTGGAGGAGCCCGAGTCGCACAACGAGACCTTCGGTCGTTTCTCGGCCACGCCCTTCGAGCGCGGCTACGGCGACACCGTCGGCAACGCGCTGCGGCGGATCCTGATCTCTTCCATCGAGGGGGCCGCGATCACCGCCGTGAAGTTCGCCGGCGTGCATCACGAGCTCTCAACGATCGAAGGAGTCAGGGAGGACACGCTCGACATCATCCTGAACCTGAAGCGCATCCCGATCCGGGTGCACGGCGACCAGCCCCGCACGATCCGTTTGCGCTCCCGGTTGCCGGGAACGCTCAAATCCGGCCAGATCGTGACCGACCCCCACGTGGACATTCTCGATCCCGAGGTCTACATCGCCACGATGACCGAGCCGGGCAGCCTCGACATCGAGATGCGGGTCCGGAACGCCCGGGGCTACGTGCCGGCCGAGGAGAACAGCGAGGAGGGGACCCTGGAGATCGGGTACCTCCCGGTGGACTCCAGCCATTCCCCGGTCCGCAGAGCGAACTACACCGTCCAGCGGGCCCGGGTGGGACAGCGGACGGACTACGACAAGCTGGTCCTGGACGTCCACACGAACGGCTCGATCACCCCCGAGGACGCCGTCATGACCTCCGCCCGTCTACTGCGGGACATGGTGAGCATTTTCGTCGGCGAGCACGCCCAGGACAGCGCCGAGGCCGCGGTGATCAGCGAGGAACAGCGGGCCTACGACCGTCACGCCCTGAACTCGATCGACGACTACCAGGACCGCCTCTCGGTGCGCGCCTACAACGCGCTCCGGAATGCCGGGATCGGCACGATCGGGGACCTGGTTTCACGGACGGAGGATGCTCTCCTCGCCGAGCGCAACGTGGGCCGGAAGAGCATCGAAGAGGTCCACAACCTGCTCGAGCAGCTCGGACTGCAGCTCGGGATGGGGGCCTGACGTCATGCGCCACCGCGTAGCCCACCGCAAGCTCGGGCGGACTCCCTCCCATCGCAAGGCGCTTCTGAGGAATCTCGCCGCCACCCTGATCGAGCACGGGCATCTCCGGACGACCCTGGCCAAGGCGAAGGAAGTGCGCCCCTTCACCGAGCGCCTCGTGACCCTGGGCCGGCGCAGCGACCTCGCGGCGCGCCGCCGGGCGATGCAGATCCTCCCTCGCAAGGAGATCGTCCGCCACCTCTTTCACGAGGTCGGTCCGCGCTTCCTGAACCGCCCCGGCGGCTACACCAGGATCCTCAAGCTCGGCCCCCGCAAGGGCGACGGCGCCCCGATGGCCCGCATCGAGTTCGTCGACTGATCCCGCCCCGGCCCCCGGAGCGCATCCGTTCTCCCGGGGAGCCGTTCTCCGGGTGAGGCTCGGGCCGGCGAGGACGCCGGCGCTCCATGGCGCGGCACAAAGGTGCGGCGCAGGCCGGCGGGGACGCCGGCGCTCCATGGCGCGGCATAAAGGTGGGGCTCAGGCGGGCGAGGACGCCGGCGCTCCATGGGGCGGCGCTGTCGGCACGAGACTGCCTGGGGGACTGGCGGTTGGGCCAGTCCCCCGGTGGGGGCTCGTCAGACCGGCACCGAGACCGGCATCGTCCGACCGGCGGGCGAAACTGCGCGACGAAAGACTCAGCTCCCGGGGAGCGCTCCGGGCTGGACCTCGATCATCGTTTCGATGCGCGCCACCCTCGTTTCGATTAGCGCCACCCTCGTTTCGATGCGCGCCACCCGGTCGGCAAGGCGTTGCATCTCCGTGCGGAGCCCGGCAATCTCCCCGCGCATCTCCGTGCGGAGCCCGGCAATCTCCCCGCGCACCTCCGTGCCGAGCCTGACAATCTCCTCGTGGGTGTTGTGGTCGATTGCCAGCAGTTGACCGCTGAGCGACGTGTAGGCCACAGCGCCCGCGCCCAGAATCGCCGCCAGCAGGGCGAACAGCCCTGCCAGGAGCGCGATCTGGATCCGGTCCGCGCGGGCGAGCGCTTCCCGAGGCCGCGTCATCGGCCGTCCCCGCTCCTCATCCGCCCCAGTATAGGGGTGGCGCGCCGGCTGCGGCGGTGGGGGGCCGACGTGATCGCTGTGCCTGGTGGTCGTGGTCATGGAAGGAGTCCTCCATGGATCCCAGACGCAAACGGCGTGATTTCTTCTCACCGGACCCGCCCGATGTGGAAGCCCGGGCCGAAGACCCGCACAAGCGCCGGGGAAGGCCGGCCAGTTCTCCCCGGGGGCTCCTTCTCCCGGTGGGGCCCGTCCTCGCCGGCGAGCGCCGCCGCGCCGCCGCGCCGCCGCGCCGCTGAGGCCGCGTCAGTCCTTCTTCGCCCGGTGCGCCTCGATCAACTGCTTCTGGATGCTCGCCGGCACCGTCTCGTAGTGAGAGAAGCTGGTCTCGAACCCGCCGCGCCCCCCGGTCATCGAGGTGAGCGCCGGCTCGTAGGTCAGCATCTCCGCCATCGGCACCTGGGCCGTGATCACCGTCCGTCCGCCGACGTTGTCCATCCCCTGCGTCCGCCCCCGGCGCGAGTTCATGTCCCCCAGCACGTCGCCGGTGTTCTCGTCCGGAACGGTGATCTTCACCGACATGATCGGCTCCAGCAGCGTGGGGCGGCACTTCGCCATGGCGTCCCTGAACGCGAGCGACGCTGCGATCTTGAAGGCGATCTCCGATGAGTCCACGGTGTGGAACTTCCCGTCGAAGACGACAGCTCGGAAATCCACGACCGGAAAGCCCGCCAGGTAGCCCTTCTGCCGGGCTTCCTGGAAGCCCTTCTCGATCGCCGGGATGAACTGGCGGGGGATGGCGCCGCCCACCACCTCGCTCTCGAACTCGAAGTCGCGGCCCCGGGGCAGGGGCTCCACCCGCACGTGGCAGTCCGCGAACTGACCGTGGCCTCCGGTCTGTTTCTTGTGGCGCCCGTGCGCCTCCGCCACCACGCTGATCGTCTCCCGGTAGGGCACCTGGGGCGGGCGGAGCGTCACCTCCACCCCGTACTTCCGTTTCAGCCGCGACACCAGCACCTCGATGTGCAGCTGCCCCGTCCCCGACAGCAGCAGCTCCCGGTCGCGGATGTAGCGCAGCGTCAGGTCCTCCTCCTGGAGCCGCTGGAGCGCCGCCGAGATCTTTTCCTCGTCCCCGCGCGACTTCGGCTCGATCGCGAACTGGATGACCGGTTGCGGCGCCTCCGGCCGCAGATAGCGGAGGGCGTCGTCGGCGGCGAGGGTGTCTCCGGTCAACGTGTCCCGAAGTTTGGCGAAGCAGCCGAGGTCTCCCGCCGCCAGCCGGGGGGTGGCTTGCATGGCGCGGCCGTCCATCACGTTCACCCCGCCGATCCGCTCCCCGCTGCCGGTGCGCAGGTTCTTCAGGTCGGTATCCGCGTCCACGGATCCGGTCATCACCCGGAACAGGCTCAGCCTTCCCGCGTAGGGGTCGGCCACGGTCTTGAACACGTAGACGCTGGCCGGGGCGGAAGAGTCGACCGGACGCTCCGCTCGTTCCCCATCGGCGTCCACGCCCCGCGCCGGCCCTCGCCCGGCGGGATCCGGCGCCCCGTCCACGAGCAGATCGAGGAGCGCGCTGCTGCCGATGTTCTTCGCGCCTGCCGACGCCGCCACCGGAAAGATGTTCCGCGTGGCGACGCCTGCCCGGAGCCCCGCCCGCATCTCCGCTTCGCTGAGCTCTCCCTCGTCGAAGTAGCGGTCGAGCAGCTCCTCGTCGGACTCCGCGATCATCTCCATGAGCTCGGAGCGTGCGGCTTCGGCAGCGTCCGCCATGTCGGCGGGGACGTCGGTGACCCCGACCTTCCTCCCGTCCGGTCCCGGCCCGAGGACCGCCTTCATCGCGATCAGGTCGACGACCCCGGCAAAGCCGCCTTCCTTCCCGATCGGCAGCTGCACGGGGACGGCGGCGCGTCCGAACGTTTCCTGGATCTGCTGGAGCGCCCGATCAAACGAGGCCCGATCCCGATCCATCCGGGTCACCACGAACATGGCGCCGGCGCCTTGTTCCTCGGCGAATCCCCAGACCCGCTCGGTGTTGACGCCCACGCCGTCGACCCCGCAGACCGACACCAGCGCCGTGTCGGCCGCCGGCATGGCCAGCTTGGCCTCGGTGATGAAGTTGCTGTACCCCGGCGTGTCCACCAGGTTCACCTTGGCGCCCTTCCAGGCGACGTGCGTGAGCGCGGCGCTCAGGCTGATCCCGCGCGCGATTTCGTCGTCGTCGAAGTCGGTCGTGGTGTTCCCGTCCTCGACCCGCGCGAGTCGGGTGACCGCGCCAGCGGTGTAGAGGAGCGCCGAGACCAGCGTCGTCTTGCCCGATGTCCCGTGGCCTGCGACGAGGATGTTGCGAATGTCGGCGGTCTGATGGAAGTCGCTCATGCTCCTCCGGATCGGGGACGATCCATGCATTGATACGCGCCGGTTTCACTCCGGAATCCGGCAGGCGGGGAATTCGGGGCGGGCGGCGAAGCGGCGATGCGCGCCTCGCCCTCGCGCCGCCGGGGGCCAGCGGGCCAACCGGCGATCGTACCATTCCCGACCCCCGACCCGCTGCTACGCTAAGGCCCGGCCCCGGTCCCGCTGGCGGCGACCCTGATGCAACGCCGCTCGGTCCGGCGCCCCCGATGACCCGCCTTCGCCGCGCCTCGAAGCAGCCCGTCGGTATCGCGTTCCTGCGCGGCGGCCTGCTCGTCGCCGCTGTTTCCGGCCGCTGGGCGCGGGTCCCGCTGCCCGCCGACGCTGTCCGTCCTTCCCCCACCGAGGAGAACCTCGCGGCTCCGGCGGAGGCGGCGCGCGCCCTCCGCGCCGGCCTGCGCCAGCTCGGCATGAGCCCGGCGCGTCGCGGGGACGCGGTTCTGGTGCTCCCCGATCGGGCCGTCCACGCCGGCCTCGGCGCCCCCTTCGGGCCCGGCCGGGGCGGCCCCTCGCTCCGCCGGCTGCGCGCCGGCCTGATCGCCGGTCTCGGCGGCCGCTCCGGGGCGATGGACGAAGGTGAACTGGGCGCCCGTTTCCGCTTCGGGACCCTGCTCTCCGGCTCCTTCCGCCGCCGAACCGCCCTCGGGGCCGTTTCCGGCTCCCGCGTCGTGCGTCAGTACGAGGCCGTCGCGGAGGCGGCGGGCCTGGCGGTGCGGTGGGTGGATGCCGCGAGCCTCTCGGTCCTTCCGGAATGGCTCGCGGCCACGGCCTCCGGCTCCCGCGTTCTGCTGCTTCTCCACCGCAGTCATTTCGTTGTCGCCGCCGCTTCCGGCGGGGTCCTTTCACGCTTCCGGATGAAGCTGCGCGCCGCCCTTGACCCGGCGCCGCCGTTGCAGGCCGTCCGTCTGCTCCCCGATGCAGAGGCACCGGTCGAAATCCGGGGCGCCGGCAGCGCGGAACTCGCCGAAGCGCTCGATCATCTGGGGTACGCGGTCGAGGCGCCGGCAGAGGCGAACGGCGCCGAACCGGAGGGGCTCCCCCCGATCGAGGGAGCCGCGCTCCAGGCGCTCCTCGCCCGGGTCGGCGCCCGGCCCGTCCCTCCCGCTCCCCGGCCCCACGCCGACGGAGGGTCCGGCTGATGGCCCATCCTCCCCGAGGCATCCAGCTGGCCCGCACCACCCCGACCGGCCTGCTGCGGGCCACCGAGGCGGTTCTGGTCGCGGCCCTCTTCGTGGCCGCGTGGGGCGCGGCCTCCTTCGGCCGCACCCGCACCGAGATCGCTGCCGAGAGCGGCCCGGCGTCCCCGACGGGCGGCGCGACCTCGACCCTCGCCGCATCCCCCGACGCCGCCGGAGCGATCGCCGCCCTGCTCGAAGCCGGGGTGGTCCGGGGACCTCGCCTCTCGCACGCCCTCGACCGAGCGTTGGCGGCGGCTCCCCCCGGGTTCCGCATCACGAGCATCGAGGTCCGCCCGCTTGGCCGGCCTGGCGTCGTCGAGGCCGCCGTCGCGGCGGAGGTGACGAGCGAACCGGCCGTGGCCGCATTCCTCGCGGCGCTCTCCCGCGAGGCGGCCGTCCCAGGCAGCGGCGTGATCACCGAGACCCGCCGCCCCGAGCGGGCGACGGTGGTCCGCATCACGTTCTCGCTCGCAACGGCGGAGCCCGCTCCGTGACCTTCCGGGCCCGGTGACGTCGATGCGTCCCGATCCCCGCCTGCGGATCCGCCTTCTCCTGTGCGTTTTCGCGGTGCTCGCGGGCTGGTACGCATGGTCCGAGGCCGGCCGTGCCGCCGAGCGGCTGGCGGCAATCCGCCAGCAGGCGGCCCACGCCGCGCGCGCCGAGGCGGAGCAGTCGCAGGGAGCGCTCGAACGCGCCCGCTACGAGCGGCTCGCCGCTCTCGTCGCGGAACGCGGCGCCGGCCCGGAGAGCGCCGCCGCCCTGCGCGAGCGTCTGCTCCGCCTTGCCGCGGCCGGCCGGGTGGACCTGTCCGCGACCCACTTCCAGCCGCTGCCCCGGCCGCCGACCGGAACCCGGGGGGCCGAGGCGCGGATCACCGCCGAGGGCGCGGTTCCCGCTCTCCTCGGCTTCGCAGAGGCGATCGAGAGCGCCGGCTGGCCGCTCCAGCCGGTCCGGGTCCAGCTCCAGATCCCCGTCCGTCCCGACGACCCCGACCCGCCCGGCGCCCTGACGTCCGCCTTCACCGTTCTCTGGCCCGATCCCGACCACCCCTGGCCACCCCCGGCCACCGTCCGGCTCGCTGCCGACCCCCGCCTGGAAGCCCTGGAGGCCTTCTTCGCCGATCTCCCGGCTTCCGGCAGCGCGGCGGCCGCCCCGCCATCGGATGCGGCCCCGGTTGCCGCGGCAGCGACCGTCGCCCCTCCGCCGCCGTCACCCGCCCCGCTGCCGGAGTCGGTGGACCCCGGCGACCCGGAAGCCCCCGAGGCGCCCGCCCTCCAGGGGTTCGTGGACCTCGGCGGCGGGTCGCCGGTCCGGGCCGTTCTCTTCCACGGGGGCGAGACGATCCTCGCCGAGGTGGGCGATCGCGTCGGCGCGTGGACCCTCATCGAACTGAGCTCCTCCGAGACGGTGCTCCTGGTCCATCCGGACCGCGCCCCCCTCCGCCTCACCCTCCGATAGTCCGGAGGCCCCCGGGGTGGCCGCCCCGCGGCTCCTGCGACTGGGTCTCATTCCCGCGATTTCCGCCCCCCTGTGGTAAACCTCGAACTTCTCGCGGGACGCCGTTCCCGGGGGGCTGCGAAGGAGGGATTCATGCGGGGCAACACCCGAATCATCGACGCTCTGAACGCGGGGCTCACGATCGAGCTGACTGCCATCAACCAGTATTTCTGCCAGGCCAAGATGTGCGCCGACTGGGGCTTCCACGTGCTTGCCGCGAAGCACCGCGAGGAGTCGATGGGCGAGATGCGGCACGCCGAGAAGCTGATCGAACGGATCCTGTTCCTCGAGGGCGTGCCCGAGATCGCCCGCTATGGCGTGATCCGGGTGGGCTCCAACGTCGAGGAGCAGTTCGAATACGACCTCGCCCTGGAAATGAAGGGCGTGAAGACCTACAACGAACTCATCGCGCTGGCCGTCGAGGTCGGCGACAACGCAACGCGCGAACTCGCCGCGCCGATCCTCGTCGAGTCCGAGGAGCACGTCGACTGGCTCGAGACGCAACTGTTCCGCATCGGGAAGGTCGGCATCCGGAACTACCTCGCCGAACAGATGGGCGGACACGACGGCTGAGCGGCCTGCCGCGCGGGAACGCGGGCGTTGTCCGGGGGCATCGAATCACGCCGTTGACGGTTCGCCGGCTCACGGCTCACGGGGCGCCGCTCCATGCCCGGCGGCCCGGGTCGAGGCCTGACCCGAGTGCTTCCGTCTCACCCCGAGGGACGCGGCTGTCTCACCTCGATGGACGCGCTGCAGATGGGCGGACACGAGGGCTGACCGACCGCGGCCAGGTAGCGCCGGAGCGCGGGATGACACGACGTGCATCCGTCGCCGGCGCCGATGGCGCCGCGCAGTTCCCCGAGCGTGCGCACCTCGAGGCGGGCCAGCGTCTTCAGCAGGCGCCGCTCCGTCACCTGCAGGCAGCTGCAGACGTACCCGTCCTTCCGCACTCCCGATTCGACCGGCCGAGCCGCCGCGTCCAGGGACATCCCGCCCAACGTACTTCAACTGAAAGTGAGACGCAATATCAGGGCAGCCCGCCCCGATCGCCGATGCCGGCTAGGGACCGACGCTGCGGCGTGGGCCGGCGAGGACGCCGGGCGCTCCATAGGGCCGACGCTCCCAGCGGCCACCGCCCACCATGGAGCGCCGGTGTCCTCACCGGGCACCGTCCGTCGCCACTGCGGCGCTACCGGTACGAAGACCGCCTGAGGAGCTGGCGCTGCGGCGCAGGCTCCCAGGGACCGACGCTGCGGCGTAGGCCGGCGAGGACGCCGGCGCTCCATGGGGCCGACGCTCTCACCGGCCACCGCCCACCATGGAGCGCCGGTGTCCTCACCGGCCACCGTCCGTCGCCACCGCGGCGCTACCGGCACGAAGACCGCCTGAGGAGCCGACGCTGCGGCGCAGACTCCCAGGGACCGACGCCGCGGCGTGGGCCGGCGAGGACGCCGGCGCTCCATAGGGCCGACGCTCTCAGCGGCCACCGCCCACCCATGGAGCGCCGGTGTCCTCACCGGCCACCGTCCGTCGCCACTGCGGCGCTACCGGTACGAAGACCGCCTGAGGAGCCGACGCTGCGGCGCAGGCTCCTGGACCGGGTGGGGAGGATTGGGCCGGCTCAGTCGTTTCCCGAACCGACGCGAAGGACTTCCTGACCGGCCCGGAGGATGATCGCCTCGTCCACCGCGGCAAAGCCGGTCAACGGCGCGTCCAGCTCCAGGTGGTTCGTCGCCAGCACTTCGGGGGCGCCAGCCGATGCGCGCAGCACCTCGGTGACCCCTTCTTCCGTGAAGAAGTAGACGCGGTTCCCGTAGCCCAGCGGGGTGGCCCAGATCGAGCCGGGCAGCCGGTGGGTCCAGTGGACCGTCCCGGAGTCGGGCGCAAGGCACCGCGCGGCGCCCGAGGAGTTCACCCAGTAGACGCAGTCGAGGTAGGCGAACGGAGAGCCGAAGTCCGATGCCGTTCCGGCCGTCCAGGCGACATCCGCCATGCTCAGTTCCGCCGCCCCGGTCCGTCGCAGGGCGAGGTTCCAGGCCGCATCCAGACCCCCGACGATGACCAGGTCGTCGGTGACGGTGGGTGATGGGATGACGTTCCCTTCCATGCCGGCAAAGGACCAGCGGCGTTCTCCGCTCCCGGCGTCGAAGCCCTCGACGCGGCCCGAGGCGCTGACCACGATTTCGTCCCCGCCCGGCGCCAGCACCGGCGTGGTCCACGCCACGCCCGGCTCACGGTCCGCTTGCCAGAGCGTCTCGCCTGTTTCCCGGGAGACGGCGAGCAGGTAGGAGTACGTCCGTCGCGCCAGCAGCACCACGACGGCCTCGTCCGTCAGCAGGACCGAGTTCCCGACGCCGTGGTTCCCGGCGGTTGATCCGTAGTCGGCGCTCAGATCCCGCCTCCAGACGGGGTCTCCGGCATGCGTCAGAGCCATCAGGTCGCCACTGGCAAAGAAGGCGTAAAGCCCGTCTTCTGCCACCGCCGGAGTCGGCGCCGCCTTGGAAACGTAGTCGTTCCACTCGTGTTCTTCCGAGGCCTCGAACGACCGCCGCCACCGTTCCGACCCGTCCTCGAGGTCGAGCGCGCTGACCCACAGGGTCTCCTTCATCGCGCCTTCCACGGAGGTCAGGAAGACGGCGCCGTCCCACACCACGGGACTCGACTGCCCGACCCCCGGCGTCGTCGCGCGCCAGCGCACGCTCTCGTCGGACCAGGTGAGCGGAAGCCCCCGCGCCCGGCTCACGCTGTTCGCGCTGGCCCCGCGAAAACCCGTCCAGCGCGTCACGCCCCGGTCTCCCGTCGCCTCCCCGTTCTGTCCCGGTGCGTGGGAGCCCGCCGCCCCGAGCGCTGCCACCAGCCCCGCCCCCGCGAACCGGGCGGCGGGACGGCGCCCGCAACGCCCCCGCCGGGTTCCCGCGACCCCGGCCCCGAGCCTCATCCGCACCCGCAAACCGTCGCGACGACCATCCCCATCCGGGATCGGCGCCCGCACCGACCGTTCCCAAGCCATCGACCCGAAGTCTAGCCAGACTTGAGACACGTTCTCAAGATCCAGCACCATCTGTTCGGGGGTGGTCGAAAGCCTCCGTCTCATCCAGATTGACGCGCCCCACCGAACTTTCGGGCGGCGAGGATGCTTCCGGGGTGGGGCCGGGCCCGTACGATTGGGCCATGGGTTCGGGCGGCGCCTCCACAGACCGCGGCGCCGGCGGGGGGCGGGGGCCGGACATCTACGCGGTCCTCGCGGGGATGATCCTGGTGGCGGCGGTGCTGACCTGGTGGATCCCCGCCGGACGCTACGAGCGCACCGTCCTTCCGAACGGTCGGGAGACCGTCGTCTCCGGCTCCTACCAGGAGGTGGAACGATCGCCGGCCGGGGTGCGGGAACTGATCACGGCCATCCCCGACGGTCTCACCGACGCCGCCAGCGTGGTGTTCCTGGTGCTGCTGGTGGGCGGCTCGGTGGGCGTGATCCGGCGGGCCGGGGTCATGGACCTGGGCATCCGCCGGCTCATCCGGCTCACCCGGGGGCGGATCGGGCTGCTCATCCCCGCGCTCATGTTCGCCTTCGCCGCCATCTCCGGGGTCGTCGGGATGCAGGAGCTGTCGATCGCCTGGCTGCCAATTGTCGCGCCGCTCCTCGCCAGCCAGGGCTGCGGACGGCGGACGATCCTCGCGGTGGCGCTGCTGGGGCCGAGCTTCGGGTCCGCCTTCGGGGTCACCGTGCCCTCCACCGTCGGGATCGGGCACCAGATCGCCGGGCTGCCGATGTTCTCCGGGGCGTCCTACCGCTTCGCCTTCTTCCTTCTCGTGCAGGCGACGGCGGCGTGGTGGGTGGTGCGGCGGGCCCGCCGGGAAATCGAGGCGCGCCCGGCGACGCCGACTCCGGATCAGGCCCCGCCACGCGAAACCGACCCTCCCGCTCCGTCGCAGCGACCGCGCGCCGCCGGGATCGCGGCGCTCGCGCTGTTCGGCGCCTTCGTGTTCGGCGTGCTGTTGCTGCGGCCGGGGTTCGAGGAGATCTCCGGGGCGTTCCTGGCGATCGCCGTCATCGTCTCGCTCATCGCCGGCCACGGCGTGAACCGGATCTGCGCCTCGTTCAACGAGTCTTTCCGTGAGATCCTGGTCGGAGCGCTGGTATGCGGACTCGCGCGCGGCGTCGCCGTGGTCATGACCGAGGGGCAGGTCATGGACACCGTGGTCTTCTGGACTGCGCGCCTCGTCGAGTCCCTTCCGGAGGGCGCAGCGGTCCTCGGGATCCTCGCCGGCCAGGCGGGATTCAACTTCTTTGTGCCCTCGGGAAGCGGGCAGGCCCTCGTTACCCTCCCGGTACTCGTCCCGGTCGGGGACCTGAGCGGCATCACCCGCCAGGTGGTGGTCCTCGCCACCCAGTGGGGCGACGGCATGACGAACGTAGTCTTTCCGACCTCCGGTTATTTCATGGCGACCCTGGTCCTCGCCGGCGTCCGTCTCGGCGCCTGGCTGCGCTACGTGGCCCCGCTCCTGCTCATCGTGGGCGGGATCGCGGGCGTCGGGCTGCTGCTGGCCCAGGCGATCTCCCTCGGCCCTTTCTGAGGCGCACCATGCAGATCCACCGACTCCCGATCGAACCGATGACCGCCGAAGCCTTCGCTCCGTTCGGCGAACTCATCGAGCCCCGGTCCCGGCCGGCCGACGGACGGCGCTTCTTCCCCATCGACTTCCAGATCGACGGCCGCACCACGGTGGATGTCATCTGGCAGCCGATCGAGGGGAGGCGGTTCCGCCTGCTGGAGCGCCACTTCAACGTGACCCAGTCGTTCATCCCCCTCGAAGGCGCGTCCGCCGTCGTCGCGGTCGCCGCCCCGACCGACCTCGACGATCCGGAGGCGATCCCCCGGCCGGAGGAGGTGCGCGCCTTCCTCATCGAGCCCGGCAAGGGCTACGCCTACCGGACGGGGACCTGGCATTCGCTCGATCGCTATCTGCTCGGGCCCCCGGGCGCCAGCTTCGTCATCCTGAACGTCGACCCGAACCCCACCCAGGTGGTCGACTACG
The DNA here is from genome assembly GCA_012271265.1 of Vicinamibacteraceae bacterium. Lineage (GTDB taxonomy): Bacteria > Acidobacteriota > Vicinamibacteria > Marinacidobacterales > Marinacidobacteraceae > JAAXGQ01. The sequence goes on along the minus strand of JAAXGQ010000064.1, from coordinate 9,580 downwards.
CCGAGCGTTTCGGCGTGGAGTTCGAAGTCGACCCCTCGGCCCGCGCCGCGAACCCGGAGGCCTCATGACGTTCCGGGGTCCCGCTTCCGCGGCCGTCGCGGCGGCCGTGCTTCTGGCGATCGCGGCGTCCTGCGGCGACCCCGGCGGAAATCCGGCTCTTCCACCGACCCGGCCCGACCCTCCGACCGGTCCGGGGACGCCGGTGCTGCTCCCGTCCGATCCGGACGCCGTTTTGCTCGAGGTCTGGGAGCATGCCGGCTTCGTGCCGCTGGAGCACTCCGTCGGCCGGCCCCCGGTCATCTGGCTGCAGGTCTCGGGACAGATCGTGGTCCAGGGCCCGACGATGGAGATCTACCCCGGCTACATCCTGCCGCCGTTGTTCACCGGCCGCCTCGGGGTCCCGGCGCTGGCCGAAGTCATCGCTGCGATCGAAGCCACCGAGCTTCCCGGCGGGGGAGAGGACATCATCATTGATGATCTCACCGACCGGGTGGCCGACGCGCCCACCCACGAGTTCACGCTCAACGAGGCGGGGCGCGGCCGCTCCATCTTCGTTTACGGGATGTGGTTTTCCGAGCTGGCAGACGATCCCCGGGTGGTTGCGCTGACCGCCCTGCTCGATGCGGTCTGGCGGCTGAGCGACGTGGCCACCGAGGAGTACTACGGGGGTCGCATGCTGGTCATCAGCCTCGGGGTGCAGCCGTTTCCCGAGCCGGACCTGGTGAACGAGCACCCCTGGCCGCTGCCCGTGCCTCCAGCCCGGCCGGACGGCTTCGGGTGCCATGAATTCGAAGGCGCCCAGGCCGACGCGGTCCTTGAGGCCTTCCGGGGAAAGAACCATGCCGCGCGCTGGGTCCACGAGGGTCAGGGCTACCAGCTCGTCGCGCGTCCCCTCCTGCCGGAAGAGCCGGGCTGCGCCGGGCGGGGTTGAGCCGAGCGAGTCGAATTCACGATTTCCCCGGCCTCTTCTGGCCCTTCGGGCTTATTTCCCCAGCTCCGGGGCTTGTTTACCCAGCTCCGGGGCTTATTTCCCCAGCTCTCGGGGCCTATTTGCCCAGCTCCCGGGCTGCTCTGCCTGGCTTACTGGCCCAGCTCCCGGGCTTCTTCACCCAGTCTCAATCTCGGCCGGCGGGTCCGTCGTTCCACCGGCCGCCAGCGTCGTTCGCCGACTAAAACCCCTCCGGAAGGCGCGTGGCCACCGGTTCCGGGACCGGATCGGGGGCGCGTCAGGGGCTCTTGGCGTTGCGCGAGCCGAGGGAGCGCGCCTCCGTGAAATCCCCGATCCGGGCGCGGGGGGACATCGGGCGCCGCCGCCGACTCCGCTATTCCCCCAGCTCGCGCTGCTATTCCCCCAGCTCCTCGCTATTTGCCCAGCCCGAGCCGCTATTTGCCCAGCTCCGGCGGCTGTTTACCCAGCTCCTCCAGGCTGTGGACCCGGCTCCCCTCGGGCGGGCGGCGACTCCGGACTCACGGTGAGCTCCCGCAGTTCCTCCCGAATCTCCTCCTGTTCGGCGCGGAGGCGCGCCGCGTCGAAACCGCTCCGGAACCGGTTGGGATCGCGGGTGGCGTAGGGGAGGCCGCTCGCTCCGATGGCCGCGAGCGACGCCTCGATGTCGAGGAGGCGCTCCCGCAGCGCGGCGATGCGTTCGGCCCGGTCCGGCTCGGCCGGCGGCGCCCGATCCTTGACTTCGCCCGCCTCCGGCGCCGGGGCGGCCGCGTCCGGTTCGGGACCCGCAGCCTCTGGTTCGGGGCCCGCACCCTCCGGGGACGGGGCTGTCGCAGCCTCGCCCTCGCCGCCCCGAGCCCTGCCAAGGTCCGCGTCGCGGGTCAGGACGGACACCCCGCGGCGCGCCCGCTGGGCGCGGATCCGCTCGCGGTTCTTCCGCGCCGCCTCGATCAGCGAAGGCTGCTGCGACGCCTCGCCAACCGGTGCGGCTCCGGCCGCGGAGCCGGCGAGCAAGGCGACGCTCCCGATGAGCGCCGCGGCGGCGAGCCGGAACCCGCGCCGAGACGAACGCCCGGCTGGCGGCTCAGGCGGAGACCGGGTTTCCGAAGCGGTCCCGAAGGACGTAGGGGGGCAGACGGTGTTCCTCGCGGAACATCTGGGTGCGAACCGATCCGGTGACATGGCGGGCAATATCCCTTCCCGTGAGCAGGTAGACGACAGTGGGGCAAAGGTCACGCCGCATCACCTGTTCGCCAAAGGCCGCGCCCCGGCGGAAGTCGGGTCCGACCCCGAGCGTCCACACGTTGTGGGCGTAGTAGTTCCCCTGGGAGTGATGAAGCTGCCCGTAGACGTTGACCTCGTCGTCCCGCCCGCACTCGGGGCGTAGCAGGATGGACGTGGTCTCACGCAGGTACGGGTCGTTCTGGATGAAATCGTGGAGGTTCCCGATCAGCTCGTCGGTGGCGGCGATGTGCCGTCGGTACTGCTCGTAATCGGTGTCGTAGTCCCAGAAGCCGGCGTCGGCGTGCGCGTCGTCGAGCGCCAGCATCTGGATCGTGATGAGCTTCGGGCGGAAGTCCCGAAGCAGGTGCTTCGCGATCTCGAAGCACTGCCCGTCGCCGAGGGGCACCTCGCGGTCCACCAGCGAGGTCTTCGTCGAGGCCGGGGTGTCCACCCGCCGGGCGGCGGCGTCCGCGAGCCAGTCTTCCAGGTCTTTGAGCGTGGCCTTCGTGTGGCCGAGTCCGGGCTCGATGTTCCTCCGCACGAGTTCCGCCGGGGATGGCCTCGGCGTGGGGGGCGGGCCGTCGGGGAACAGCTTGTTCATGGTGAGCGAGTTGGCGCCGAACTCCAGCCCGCCGTCGGGGTGGGCGCTCCAGTGCTTCCGGTCATAGACCCACGACCGGTAATAGCTGACGCCCTGGAGCATCCAGTAGTCGTTCGGCGATCCCCCCAGTTCCTTGCGGACCGTCTCGGTCCAGGTGGGGAAGAGCGGATGCTCGGAGACCGTCTCCCGCCCGGTGAGCATCTCGGTGTACATGTAGCCGTGGAGGTTCGCCGTTTCGCCGAAGTCCTCCGTGAAGACGCTCCCGGCGCGCATCATCCGCGCCATGTGGGGGGAGTGCTCCGGGTCCTCCACGGTGTCCTTCTTCCGGCAGCCGTTCCCGTAGAGGATGACCACCAGGTGCTTCGTCCGGAGGCTGCGGTCGGGGACGGTCCCCACCCGCTCCGGCGCGGCCGCGAAGAGGCGCTGGGCCCCGGCGCCTCCGAGCCCGGCGGCGGCCGCGGCGGCTGTGCCCAGAAAGCGGCGGCGGTCCATGCTCATCGCGGACTCCCTCCCTGCGCGCTCGTGTCCTCGAACACCACCGCCAGGCCGCGCACCTCCTCGTCCCGGGCCGGGTTCAGGTTGCGGTAGTTCCGGGCCCGGTCGGACAGGTTCACCCGGGACACGCGGTACTCGCCGCGTTCCCGCCACGCTTCGAGCCGGAGCGTGCCCCGGAAGACGTTCGGCTGGGGCACGAGCGAAGGACGGTTCAGCGGCGGATTGCGGCTGACCAGCTCGACCCGGATCAGGTCCGCGCCGCTCGGGCTCTGGAACGAGACGTAGACCTTGTCCACTCCGCTCCGGTTGTCCTCGACGAGCGCGGCCACCGGCAACGTCGCGGCCCCGGGAAGCTGGCGCAGCGGCAGTTCCAGAGCGAGCAGCACCGGCGGCTCGTCGTCGCGGAGCGCCGGATCCTCCTCCACCTGGACCACCGCGCCCATGAGCTCCGGAGCGGTCGCGGCGAAGATCAGCGCCCCGTTCCGGGCGGCGTCGTAGAGCTCCACCTTCTGGGCCCGCCAGAGTCCCCCCTCGTACCAGGGGGGCACGGTGAACGCCCCGAGGAACCGCCCGGGCTGGCGCGAATCCCCGATGAGGTCCGCCCGCACCGCCCGGTTTCCGGATGGGCTCACGAAGACCACCCGCGCCTGGGTGGGGCCGGCGAGGTTGTCGTCGGCGAACGCCTCGACCCGGATCGTTTCGCCGGGACCGACCGCCGGGGTGAGCACCTCGAGGGATCGCAGCGTCGGCGGGGTCACGTCGGCGAGCGGGTTGTCCGCCACCACGAAGTAGGCCGGGCTGCCGTCTTCGGCGCGCATCACCGGATTGAACTCGGAGGAGTACGCCTTCTTGTGGCCGTGCTCATCGGTGATCATCGTCGAGCCGGCGTTGTAGCGGCCGCCGGGATGGTGACGGTCCACCTTGCCGCGGCCGAGGTAGAGGTTCCTGTCCGAGCCGTGCGGCTTGAAGTTGACGTAGATCACCGCGGCGCGCCCGTATTCCTGGCTCCAGAACTCCGCCACGAACCGCCGTCCCTTCTCGAAGGCCGGCTCCACCCGGGCGATGGCCCGGACCGTTTCGCCCGGTTCCACGGCCTTATCCAGGATCCGGAACTCGGTCAGGGCCGCGGAGCGGTGTTCGCCGCCGAGCTCGGCCTGGGTCGGCTGGGCCCCGCGCCGGCGGTACTGGAAGACCTCCGGGATGTAGTCCTCGTCCGGAACGCCGAGCTGCCCGGTCACGTCGGCGCTGGCCGGCTCGGTCCCGAGCGTCACGTCCTCGACGATGACGAAGGGATACGCCGCCGGATCCGCCTCGTCGGGCGGCGCCGGCTTCACTTCCGGGGCTTGCTGCCGCTCGCCGGCGCGTTCGGACGGCTGCCCCGCGGCCTCACCGAAGCCGGGCAGCGACAGGACGGCCGCCAGGCCGAGAACGTGCCCCCGCCCGAGGCGCCGCCACCGGCGAAGGCCCGTCGCCCGCATCACCATCTCACGTCCCACCATGCACAGAATCACTGATTCTACTGAACCGGGGGGATGGTCCGGGGACGGTCGCTGCGTATGATTCCCGCGCCTTTCCGGGCTCCCGCGCCTCCGGCCTCCGCCCCCCAAGGCTTCGCAATCCGACGGCTGGCGCAACCACTTTCCGATTCATCCGGAGCACCAGTCCGAGGTCCGACCGCATGCCACTCCTTTCCCGGCAATTCGGCCAGATGGGGACCGAAAACGCCTTCAAGATCGGCGAGGACATCGCCCGGGCCCGCGCCCGGGGGGTGCACGTCATCCCCTTCACCGTGGGCGAGCCCGATTTCGACAGCGCCCCCCACATCAACGAGGCCGGCATCGCGGCCATCCGCCGAGGCGACACCCACTACTGCGACCCCGCCGGCCTCCCCGAACTGCGGGAAGCCCTCGCCGCCTACGTGTCGCGGACCCGGGGCATCGAGGTGACCCCGGACCGGGTCATCGTGCTCGCTGGGGCGAAGCCGGCCATCGGCTACACGATGACCGCCTATCTCGATCCCGGCGACGAGGTCATCTACCCCAACCCCGGGTTCCCGATCTACGAGTCCTGGGTGACCTACCTCGGAGGCGTGCGGAAGCCGCTCCAGCTCCGCGAGGACCGGGGCTTCGCCTTCACCGCCGAGGACCTCGACCGGGTGCTCACAGAGAAGACGAAGATCCTGCTTCTCTGCTCGCCCTCGAATCCCACCGGCGGCGTCCTTCCGAAGAGCCTGCTCGAGGAGGTGGCCGCACTGGTCAGGGAGCGCGCCCGCCCCGATATCCGGATCTACTCCGACGAGATCTACGAGCACATCACCTTCGACGGCTTCGAGCACGTTTCGATGGCTTCGATCTCGGGGATGGCGGAGCGGACGATCATCGCCAGCGGCCACTCCAAGGGCTACGCGATGACCGGGTGGCGGCTCGGCTGGTGCGTCCTGCCGACGGCCGAGGAGGCGCAGCGCTTCAAGCAACTGAACATCAACACCGTCAGTTGCGTGCCGCCGTTCGTCCAGCAGGCCGCCCGCGAAGCGGTCGAAAACCCCACGACCTTCGAGATCGTCGCCGACATGGTGGCCGAGTTCCGCCGCCGCCGCGACTACGTGGTGCCGGCGCTGAACGCCATCCCCGGGGTGACCTGCGCGAATCCGCTGGGGGCGTTCTACGCCTTCCCCAACATCTCGGGCGTCTGCCGTTCGCTCGGGGCGACCCCCGCTTTCGAGGCGCTCCCGGAGGCGGAGCAGCCAAAGACCAGCCCGGCCACCCTGGTCTCCCGCTTCCTCCTCTACTACCACGGGGTGGCGCTCGTCGAGCGGCGGAGCTTCGGCGTGCTCGACAGCGAGGGGGAGCACTACCTGCGTCTTTCCTACGCCACCGACATGGACTCGATCCGGGAGGGCATCCGCCGCATCGCCGCCGGCGTGGCCGACACCGGGGGATTCCGGCGGTTCCTTGCCGACCCGACTGCACTGGGAGTCGCCGCATGAGCCGCATCTTCGTCACCCGCCCGATCCCCGAGGCCGGGCTTGCCCTGCTCCGCGGCGCCGCCGACGAGGTGGAGGTGGCGCCCACCGGCCCCACCGACTCGACGCCTCGGGAGGCGGTGCTCGCCGGGGCGCGGAGCGCCGACGTGCACGTCTCGCTCCTGACCGAAGCGGTGGACCGGGAGCTCCTCGAGAGCAATCCTCGCCTGCTGGGCGTGGCCAACTACGCCGTCGGCTTCAACAACGTGGACGTGGCGGCGGCCACGGGGCTCGGGATTCCGGTGTCGAACACCCCCGGTGTCCTCACCGACACGACCGCCGACCTCGCCTGGACGCTGCTCATGTCGGTGGCGCGCCGGATCGTGCCCGCCGACCGCTACATGCGCGCCGGGAAGTACCGCATCTGGGGTCCGTCGCTCATGCTCGGCGCCGACGTCAGCCGGGGCGGCGACGGCCGGCGCAAGGTGCTCGGCATCGTGGGCTTCGGGAGGATCGGGCAGGGCATGCATCGCCGCGCCCAGGGATTCGAGATGCGCGTCCTCGCCCACGACCCGCCGATGAAGGCGCTGATCGAGGCCCGCGACGACGTGGAGTACGCCGAATTCGACGACCTCCTCGCTGCCAGCGATTTCGTAACGATCCACACGGACCTGAATCCCACCACCCACCACCTCTTCGGGGCGGCGGCGTTCCGCAGGATGAAGGCGACCGCCTACCTCATCAACACCGCCCGGGGACCGGTCGTGGACGAGGCGGCCCTGGTGGATGCGATCCGAGGCGGCGAGATCGCCGGCGCCGGTCTCGATGTCTTCGAGCGCGAGCCCGCGTTCGAGCCGGGCCTCGCCGAGCTCGACGGGGTGGTCATGCTCCCCCACATCGCGAGCGCTAGCGTCGCCACCCGCGACCGCATGGCCACCATGTGCGCCGAAAACGCGATCGCCCATCTCCGTCGCGAGCCCGCCCCCAACTGCGTCAATCCGGAGGTGTACGAAACCTCCGCCTACCGCCAGCGAACCGGCTCGCCGTAGGCGTCGAGCGCGGCAGCGCTCCCGGTGGGGCCCGTGCTCCCGGTGCGCCCCGTCCCGTTTCCGCTACCGCGCCCGAATCAGCAGCACCCCGCAGTTCCCGCAGCGCGGATCCCGGACATAGTCCGGAATCAGACCCTCCGCCCGAAACCCCAGCCGCAACTGCACCGAGACCGTGGGATCAAACACCTCACCGCGCACCACCCGCTGGTAGTAATCCTCCGCCGACACCCGCCCGGCAACCGCGCCGTAGCCGTTCAGCATCCCCACGGTGAGCTGCCCGGCCAGCCCCAACCGCCGCACCGTCCCCTGCCGGGCCTCGTAGAGCGCCGCCGCCAGTCCCCGCCGCCGCCACGCCGGGTGGACCCCCAGGTCCGCCCCGTAGAGCCACGGCCCCTCGGGATCATGCGCCCCCAACCCCCGCCCGCCCAGGATCTCGGGGAACCGGTGCTGCGGGTGCGCCGGGTCGAAGCGCAGCCGCAGGGTCGTGGTGGCGGCCACCGGTGTCTCCGGGGTCCCCGCAGCGAGCACCGCGAACTGCCCCTCGGGGAAGACCGCGACGTGCCGGCGGTAGTGGCGCGCCTCGAACCATTCCTCCGGAGCGAGGGTCGGAAAGACGATGCGCTGCAGTTCGGCCAGCGCGCCGGCGTGCCCCGCCGCCGTCCGGGTCACCCGCCAGCCGGCCCCGCGAGGCAGGGCCGCAGCTCTCACAGCGGCAACGTCCCCAGCCGGTCACGATCCGCGATCGGGCGGCCCTCGACGTCGGTGAGCCGCCGGGGCGGGTGGGAGCCCTGCGTTCCGACCGAGACCACCACCGTGACGACCAGCGAGACCGGGGTGGCGAGAAGCGCATTGGGAAGCTCCGGGAGCGCTCCGGGCGTGAGAACCCCAAGAACCGGCCCCGCCGCGAGCAGCAGCAGCCAGGACCCGAGCCCCGCCGCCATGCCTGCGACCGCCCCCGGGGCGTTCGCCCGCTTCCAGTACATCCCCAGGGTGAGCGGACCGAAGAGGCCCACCATCATCACCGTCCACGACTCGACCATCAGCGTGTAGACGCTGCCCGACCAGAGGCCCACCGCGAGCGCCAGCGCGCAGAAGACGACGACCCCGCCGCGCACCACAAGAAGCTGCTGCCCGGGGGTGAGGCCGGGGCGGAGGTTGCCGATGATGTTCTGCCCGAAGACGCTGGCCGGGGCAAGCAGGCCGCTGTCGGCGGAGCTCATGAGCGCTGAGAACAGCGCCCCGAGGAACAGCGCCACGCCGACCGGGGGCAGATAGGACAGCACCAGCCGGGGGACGATCTCCTCCGGATTGGCCAGCCCCGGAAGCAGCACCGAGCCGATCATGCCCAGCGCCACCGGGATGAGCCCCACGAAGAGATAGAGCGAGCCGCCGAGGTACGCGCTCCACTGCGCGACGCGCTCGCTCCTCGAGCTCAGCGCCCGCTGCATGAGATCCTGGCCGGGCAGGTTGCCGAGGCCGATGAGCAGCCAGGCCTGCACGAAGAACATCCACTCCAGCAGGCCCCCGGTCGGCGCGAAACGAAGCCGTCCCTCGGGGAGGGCGGCCGCCACCGTCCCGGCGCCGCCGGCTGCCGTCAGGACGATGGGAAGCAGCACCGCGATCGCGGTGATCAGCACCACCGCCTGGAAGAAGTCGGTGAAGGTCACCCCCCACATCCCGCCGAGCACGGTGTAGACGACGATGATGACCGCGGCCACCACGACGCTGGTCACGAAAGGCACATCCGCGACCGCGGTGAGCACCGTCCCGACCGCGACGAGCTGCGAGCCGACCCAGCCGATGTAGGCCGGGATGATCGCCGCGGCGGCGAGAATCTCGGCGGCGCGGCCGAACCGGCGCCGGAAGAAATCCGGCACGGTCAACAGGCGCAGCCGGCGCAGGAGACGCACATAGAACGCCCCGGCCAGCAGCAGGCAGAGCGCCGCCCCGAAGGGATCCGCGACCACGGCGGACAGGCCGCCGGCGTAGGAGGCTCCGGCTGCCCCGATCAGCGTGCCGCCCCCGAACCAGGTGGCGAACAGGGTGAACGTGCAGAATCCGATCCCCAACCGGCGGCCGGCCACGATGAAGTCCGCGGCGTCGCTGACCCGGCGGGACGCGAGCGCTCCGAGCAGCAGCAGGACCAGCAGGTAGGCCCCGACGGTGACCAGCACGAAGGTCTGGCTCAGGTTCGAGGTCAAGGCGGCTGGACGGCGATCGGGAGACGGCCGCTGCATACCTTCTCACGCCCGGCCCCATGGAGCGCCGGCCCCATGGAGCGCCGGCGTCCTCGCCGGCCTATG
>JAAXGQ010000063.1 GCA_012271265.1 Vicinamibacteraceae bacterium | reverse complement strand
CCGGCGCTCCATGGTGCGGCGCGGTCGGCAGGAGACTGCGGTGCGGCGTAGGCCGGCGAGGACGCCGGCGCTCCATGGGGCCGGCGATCCATGGGGGCGGGCCCCGGCGGGAGGGGTGCGCGCGAGTGGTAGATTTCCGCGTCTTCGGGCCGAGGGTGGGACGGTCCGGGAACCGACCTTCCGCGCCCGTCGTCTCCGCGGAAGCATCCTTCCTCCTTCCTCGCGGAGCGTCTCCCTGCCGATTCACCCCTCCGTCATGGCTGTCCCCCCGACGGGCGGGACGCGTGAAGGCGCACTCGACCCGGATCCCGGTCCCGGCGCGGCGCCGTTTGCGCGCCGCCACATCGGCCCGAGCCTCACCCAGCAGGCGGACATGCTCTACCACCTCGGGGTTCCTACGCTCGAGGCGCTGGCCGACCAGACGATCCCCGAAGACATCCGCAGCCGCCGTGACCTCGACTTGCCGCCGGCCCTCTCCGAGGTGGAGGCGCTCCAGCGGCTTCGCGAAATCGCCGCAGGAAACCGCGTCTGCCGCAGCTACATCGGCCGCGGTTACTACGGAACGGTCACCCCGCCCGTGCTGCTGCGCAACATCCTGGAGGACCCCGGCTGGTACACCCAGTACACCCCGTACCAGTCGGAGATCTCGCAGGGGCGGCTGGAGATCCTGCTCAACTTCCAGACGCTGGTCTCCGACCTGACCGGTCTTCCGGTGGCGGGGGCCTCCCTTCTCGACGAGGCGAGCGCCGCGGCGGAGGCCATGGCGATGTGCAGCCGGTCGCGGCGGCGCCGCGAGGTGTTCGTCGCCGACCGCAACCTGCACCCGCAGACGCTTGCGGTGATGGAGACCCGCGCCCGTGCGGTGGGGATTCAGCTCGAGGTCCGCGACCTCGGCGGAAGCGTCACGCTGGGCCCGGACACCTGCGGCGTTGCCGTGCAGTACCCCGGCACCCAGGGCCGGGTCCGTGACTGGCGGCCGCTGGTGCGGGAAACGCACCGTGTGGGCGCGCTCTTCGTCGCCGCGACGGATCTCCTGGCCCTCACCATCCTCGAACCACCCGGCGACTTCGACGCCGACGTGGCCGTTGGCTCGACCCAGCGTTTCGGGATGCCGATGGCCGGGGGCGGACCCCACGCCGCCTTCCTCGCCACCCGCTTCAGTTATGCACGGCGGACGCCCGGCCGGGTCGTGGGGGCTTCGCGGGACGCCCACGGCCGGATCGCCTTCCGACTTGCCCTCCAGACCCGGGAGCAGCACATCCGCCGCGACCGCGCCACGAGCAACATCTGCACCGCCCAGGTGCTCCCGGCGCTCGTCGCTTCGACCTACGCCTCATGGCACGGACCCGAGGGCCTTGTCCGGATTGCCCGCCGGACCCGGCGCCTGACGCTGGCGCTCCGCGAGGGCCTGCGCCGACTCGGCTACGACACCGGGGCGCATCAGGTCTTCGACACCCTGACCGTGGATCTTCCCGGTCCCGAGCGGGATCGGGTGCTGGAAGCGGCGGTGCGGCGGGGGATCAATCTCTGCCGGTGGGACAGGGGGACCGGCCATCCGTCCGGGGTGGGGATCTCGCTCGACGAGACGGTATCCCCGGAGGATCTCGACGACATCCTGGCCGCCTTTGCCGGAGACGCCGCGCCACCGGCGGCGAACGAACTTCTCGCCGATGCGGCTTCGGCCGCCGAACTTCCCTCGCGCTTCCGGCGCCGGAGCATCTTCCTGCTCCACGAGGTCTTCCACTCCCACCGTTCCGAGCACGAGATGCTGCGCTATCTCAACAAGCTGCGCAGCCGCGATCTCTCGCTCACGACCTCGATGATCCCGCTCGGGTCGTGCACCATGAAGCTGAACGCCACGGCCGAGATGATGCCGGTGACGTGGCCGGAGTTCGCTGCGCTCCACCCCTTCGCTCCTGCCGACCAGCAACGCGGCTACGCCCGGGTCGCGGCGGACCTCGAGGCCTGGCTCGCCGAGATCACCGGCTTTGACGCGGTCAGCCTCCAGCCGAACGCCGGATCGCAGGGCGAGTTTGCCGGCCTGCTCATGATCCGGGCGTTCCACGAGAGCCGGGGTGACTCGGACCGCGACGTCTGCCTGATCCCCCTCTCCGCCCACGGCACGAACCCGGCGAGCGCCGCCATGGCCGGGCTTCGGGTGGCGCCGGTCAAGACCACCCGTCAGGGGGACGTGGACGTCGTGGATCTGAAGAAGAAGACGGCGCGCTACGCCGGGCGGGTCGCGGCGCTGATGATCACCTACCCCTCGACCCACGGCGTCTTCGAGGAGAAAGTGAGAGAGGTCTGCCGGATCGTCCACGACGCCGGGGGGCTGGTCTATCTCGACGGCGCCAACCTGAACGCCCAGGTGGGACTCACGAATTGCGCGCGGATCGGCGCCGACGTGTGCCACATCAACCTGCACAAGACCTTCTGCATCCCTCACGGCGGTGGCGGACCGGGCATGGGTCCGGTCGCAGCGACGCAACAGCTCGCTCCGTTCCTTCCCGGTCATCCTGAGGAACGCGCCGGGAGCGGGACCGACGCCGAACAGCGGATCGGGGCGATCGCGGCCGCGCCGTGGGGCAGCCCCGCCATCCTCCCGATCTCGTGGGCCTACATCCGGATGATGGGAGCCGCCGGCCTGCGCGAGGCGAGCCAGGTGGCGATCCTTTCCGCAAACTACATGGCCGAGCGCCTCGCCGGCCACTACGGCCTCCTCTACCGGGGCCTGGGCGGCCGGGTGGCGCACGAGTTCATTCTCGACTGCCGGCCGTTCCGGAAATCCGCCGGCATCGACGTGAACGACATCGCAAAGCGGCTCATGGATTACGGGTTCCACGCGCCGACCATGTCGTTCCCTGTCCCGGGGACGCTCATGATCGAGCCGACCGAGAGCGAGGCCCGCGAGGAGCTGGACCGGCTCTGCGACGCGCTCATCCGCATCCGCGAGGAGATCCGCGATGTCGAGGAGGGCCGGGTGGACCGCCGGGTGAATGCCCTCAAGCTGGCCCCGCACACGGCGCGGGAAGTGGTCAGCGATGGGTGGGACCGTCCCTACAGTCGGGAGCTGGCGGCGTTCCCGGCGCCGTGGCTCTTCGACCACAAGTACTGGCCGCCGGTCTCCCGCGTGGACAACGCTGCCGGGGACCGCAACCTCGTGTGCAGTTGCCCGGACGACTGGAGCTCCACCGCGGGCGTGGATCCGCCGCCGGAAGGCGATGCGCAGCGCCCCCTGAGCTAGAACTGTCTTCGCATGAGTAGCAACCGCATCCTGCGCGCCTGCGCGGCCCAGATCAGCCCGGTCTTCATGGACCGGAAGGCCAGCGTCCAGAAGTACGCCGAGACGATCGTGGAGGCCGGGAACCGGGGCGTGGACCTGATCGTCACCCCGGAGACCGGAATCCCCGTCTACCCCTACTGGCGGAACAACTTCGGCTACACCGACCCGGCTTCCGCGGCCGTCTGGAAGGACACCGTTCTCGCCTTCTACGAGAACGCGGTGCGGATTCCGGGGCCGGAGACGGAGATCCTGGGGAAGGCGGCCCGCTCGGCCGGGCTGACCGCAGTGATCGGCCTGAACGAACAGGACGACCGCCCGGGATCGCGGACGCTCTACAACACGATGCTGTTCCTCGGGCCGGACGGCGAGATCCTGGGACGCCACCGCAAGCTCATGCCGACCCACCAGGAGCGCATCTTCTGGGGACGGGGCGATGCCGCCGACCTGCGCGTGTTCGACACCCCCTTCGGGACGCTCGGCGGACTCATCTGCTTCGAGAACCACATGACCCTGCTCAAGGCCGCGATGGCAGTCAAGGGGGAGGAGGTCCACGCCGCGTGCTGGCCGGGGTACTGGGCCTATGGCGGTCCGGGAAACACCGTTCGCGACATGACCGGCAGGCTCTACCCGCTCCATCACAGCGACCAGGACGCGGCCGTGCGCGAGTACGCCTTCGAGACCCAGACCTTCGTGGTCTCCGCATCGCTCTACATGTCCGAGGACCAGGTGCCCGACGACTTTCCGTACAAGAAGACGACGAACTGGAAGTGGGCGATGGGTGGAAGCGCGATCGCCACCCCGTTCGGGACCTACGCCGCCGAACCGGTGTTCGGCAAGGAGACGCTGGTCATCGCCGACCTGGACCTGGGAGACCGGATCGTCGCCAAGAACGTGTTCGACTGCATGGGTCACTACACCCGCTGGGACGCGGTGCAGCTCCGGATCGGGCACGGGAATGTCGGCCCGCTGGTGGGCGAGCAACCCGCGCCGGCTGCGTCGCCGTTCCCCTTTCCGGGCGCGGTCGCCGGGCCATCCGGAGCGGCAGCCGACGGGCCGGACGGGCGCCCGCCGAAGGCCGTCCTCGCCGCCCTGCCCGTCGGGCGCGGCAATCCCCTCCTCGGGGAGCTGATGGAGCGCATGGGCGGCCCGGTTTCGGCCTACCGCGCCGAACTCGGCGGTGAAGACTTCGAAGAGCTTGCCCGCTCCCACGGCCTCTCCCACGAGGAAGTCGTCTCCTTCATCCACGACTTCATAGATCTCATCCGGCGGCGCAGCGAGGTGGTCGTTCCCGACTTCGACCTCGATGAACCCGCCGACGCCTGATCCGGCGCCCGAGCTCACCCGCCCACCGGTCTTCTGGCTTTCGCGTGGCTCTCGGCCTGCTGACCGTTCACTTCCTTGGCCTTGCCGTATTCGCCGGCGCCAGCTTCGGAGTTTTCGGGTCGGACGAGCTGGCGGCGCACATCTGGGCCGGGCTGATCTCGGTGATGCTCGTGGTGTTCGCCCACACCATGAGCTACTTCTACCTGGTGGCCATGACCAGCGTGATCCGGAAGGCGCTCGCCGGCGAGTCCGGCCCGGCGGTGCTGGTGGACGATCCGCGCGGCGCCGCGCTGTTCGCGAAGAGCCGGGCGCTCAGGTCCCGAACCACGCCGTGGGCGCTCGCGGGCATGGGCGCGCCGATGGTGGCCTTCATCCTCGGCGGAGGCGCCCACACCCGGGCCTTCCCTCCGATCGTCCACGCGGGGGCGGCGTGGATCGTCCTCGCCGGCTGCGTCGCGGCTGCCGCGGTCGTCGGGCTCGCCCTGCTTCGCCAGAACCGAATCGTCGAGGCGTTTCAGCTCGCCGCCGCCGAGACCCGTCCGTAGCGGCGCGAGAGACAGCGATCGCCTCCAGCGCCTCGGCGGTGGGACACCGGTTGCGGGCGAAACCTGACCCCGCGGGTGAGCCGGATCCCCACCGTGTTTGAGTACGATCCGCCGGTTGTGAACCGCCGACTCCTCTCCCTCCTCGTCGTTCTTTCGCTTCCGGCCGCCGCGGCCGGGCAGACGGTGCCCGTGCCGGAAGGGGCGGGCACCGGACCGGACACGGTGTTCGTGGAGGAGCTGACGTGGACCGAGGTCGGGGCGCGGCTCCGGGACGGGACCCGCTCGGTGATCGTGCCGACCGGAGGAACGGAGCAGAACGGCCCCCATATGGTGCTGGGCAAGCACAACTTCATCATTCGCGAGGCCTCGGAGCGGATCGCCCGCGAACTCGGCAACACGCTCGTGGCTCCCGTCATCGCCTATGTGCCGGAAGGGAATCTGTCACCACCCTCGGGCCACATGCGCTACCCGGGGGCGATCACCCTTCCTGACGAACACTTCCGGGTTCTCCTCGAAATGACCGCCCGCAGCTTTGCCGTCCACGGGTTCGAGAATGTCATCTTCATCGGCGACAGCGGCGGCAACCAGCGCGGGATGGCCGCGGTCGCCGAAATGCTGAACGCCGAGTGGGAGGCAGCCGGATCGCCGAGCCGCGTGCTCTATGTGGCCGACTACTACCGGGGCAACGGCTTCCGCGACTGGCTGCTGGAGCAGGGGTTCGACGCGGAAGCCATCGGCAGCCACGCCGGCATCACGGACACCTCGCAGCTCTGGTACGTGGCGCCGGACCAGATCCGGCCCGAGGCCCGCGTGAAGGACGGCGGCTTCCGAGGAAGTGGCGTGCGCGGCGATCCGACCCTCGCGTCGCCGGAGCTCGGCGAGAAGGGGATCGAGTTCAAGGTGTCCACCACGGTCCGGCGCGTCCGCGAAATGCTCGCGGAACGGACCGGGCGGAACTGACGCGTCCCTTTTTGCTCCGAAGGAGCCCGTCATGTCCCGGACCCTTCCCTCCCAGCGCGATCTCTTCGATATCCCCCGCGATGTCGTCTGGCTGAACTGCGCCTATCTCTCGCCGCTCATGCGGTCCGTCGTGGAGGCGGGGACGGCAGGGCTTGGTAGGAAGGCGCACCCCTGGACGATCGGCACCGACGATTTCTTCGACGACTCCGAAGCCCTGCGCGCCGCCTGGGCCGAGCTCTTCGGAGCCCCCGCCGACGACCTCGCGCTGACTCCTTCGGCCGGCTATGGGCTTTCGCTCGCAGCCCGGGCGTTGCCCTTCGGCGCCGGGGAGGAGGTCCTGCTGGCCGAGGATCAGTTCCCCTCGAACGTCTATCCATGGACCGAAAAGGCGCGGCGGACGGGGGCGAGGGTCCGTTTCGTCCCCCGGCCGGCCGACCACGACTGGACGAGCGCCGCCGTTTCCGCGATCGGCGAGAAGACCGCGGTGGTCGCCCTTCCGAACATCCACTGGACGGACGGCGGTTTTTTTGACCTGGTCCGGATTGGGGCGCGGGCCCGCGAGGTCGGGGCTGCGCTCGTGGTGGACGCCACCCAGTCGCTCGGAGTTCTGCCTCTCGATGTGGGCGTCGTCCGTCCGGACTTTGTGGCCGGAGCCTCCTACAAGTGGCTTCTCGGCCCTTACTCGCTCGGCTATCTCTACGCGGCGCCCCACCGCCAGGACGCTGAGCCGCTGGAGCAGAACTGGGTGCAGCGGGCGAACGCTCGGGAGTTCTCCCGCCTCGTGGACTACACCGACGCCTGGCAGGCAGGGGCGCGGCGGCTGGACTGCGGCGAGCGCTCGAATTTCGCCCTCGTCCCCGCCGCTCTGGCTGCCGCCAGGAAGATCCTCGAATGGAAGCCGGAGAACATCGCGAGCACGCTCGCGCCCATGACCGCCCGTCTCGCCGAAGCGGCGGGGGAGCTCGGGTTCGGGGCGGCGCCGGCGGAGCGGCGGGCGCCCCACTATCTGGCGCTCGCGCTTCCACCGGGCGAAGGGGCCGCGGGCCTCGCCCGGGTGCAGGAGGCGCTCGCCGAGCGGAAGGTCTACGTCAGTGTCCGGGGCGACACGATCCGCCTCAGCCCTCACCTCTATAACGACGACCAGGACCTGGAGCGCTTCCTGGACGGGCTCCACGCGGCGTTCTGAGGAGCGGGGGGGACTGCGGGTGCAGGCCTACCAGGACATCGTCCGCCACGTCCTAGCGCACGGCGTCCGGAAACCGAACCGCACCGGGGTCGACACGCTTTCTTCCTTTCACCTCAGTTATCTCATCCCGGTCCACCCCGGCTTTCCCCTGCTCACCACGAAGCGGATCGACTGGACGAACATCGTCGTCGAGAACCTGTGGTTCCTGTCCGGCGAGCCCACGATCCGGCTGCTGCGAAAGCATGGCTGCCGCTTCTGGGAGCCGTGGGCGGATTCGGAGGGCCGCGTGCCGAGCGCCTACGGCAACCTGTGGCGGGAGTTTCCGGGCCATGGCGGGCGGGTGGATCAGATCGCCTGGGTCGTGGCCGAACTGCGGCGGAACCCCACCTCCCGTCGGCTGGTGGTGAGCGCCTGGGCCCCGGAAAACGCCCACCCGAGCGCTTTGCCTCCCTGCCACTTCACCTTCGTGCTGAACGTGCAGTCGGGGGTGGACGGGACGCCGTGTTTGAACCTGCACGTGACCCAGCGCAGTTGTGACATCGCCCTCGGGCTGCCCTACAACATCGCCGGCTACGCCCTCCTGCTCCACCTCCTCGCCGCGTGGAGCGGGCTTGCGCCGGGGACCATGGGCCACACGCTGGTGGACGCGCATATCTACACCGCAAAGCCGGACGGTTCCATGCGCCGTTACGACCACATACCCGGGCTGCGCCGCCAACTTGCCCGAACGCCCCGGCCGCTCCCCCGGCTGAAGCTGTCGGAGCAGGTCCGTTCGTTCGAGGGACTTGGCGCCCTGCTCCGGGAAGATCCCGACACCGGGGGTCTGATGCGTCACTTCCGACTTGATGGTTACGACCCGGCGCCGGCGATCCGCTTTCGGGTGGCCGTATGACGCCGGGATGGATGCGGGACCCCGACACCGTCCCGCCGCACCCGTTCCGAGGGAGCATGGTGGCGTACGCTTCGGGCCGGATCATCGGGATCGATGGCGTCATCCCCTGGAACCATCCGCTCGACGTGAAGCGCCTCTGGCGCCTCACCCGGGGCGCGGCGATCGTCCTCGGCCGGCTGACCTGGAAATCAATGCCCCGGCGGGCGACGCGCCGTTGCCGCCCCCTCGTGCTCAGCAGCCGTCCGCTGCGCCGGGTCGAGACCTTCGCCTCGCTCCCGGCAGCCCTCGCGGCCGCGGAAGGGGAGACGGTCTGGTTCCTGGGAGGGACCCGGGTCTACCAGGATGCGTTCGCTTACGCCGACTTTCTCGATGTGACCCTGATTCCGGACCGGCTTGCGCCGGCGCCCGGCCAGCGGGTCGCGACCTTCCCCCGCATCGACCCCGCCCGCTGGGAGCCCGGCCCCGACCTGCCCGACCCGGACGACCCCGGGGTCATCCGCCGCCGCTACCGACGGCGCCCCATCCCATTCCCTGGAGAAGACGAACCATGAGCGATTCCGGCATCACGCTGATCTCCGGCGCCGGGCTGCCGAAGCCCGCCGGCCCCTACAGCCCGGCGACGCGGGTGGGCAACCTGGTGTTCGTGTCCGGCCAGGTGGGGGTGGACCCGCAGACGGGGGTGGCGCCGGAGGGCGTGGAGGCCCAGACCGAACAGGTTTTGAAGAACATCGCCGCGATCCTGGAGGCGGCCGGTTCCGGGCTCGACCGGGTGGTCCGCTGCGGCGTGTTCGTGGCCGACATGGATGAGTTCGGCAAGATGAACGCGGTCTACGAGCGGATGTTCGCCGGCCACAAGCCGGCCCGATCCACCATCCAGCCCGAGCGCCTCCCGGGGAGCGGCTTCCTCGTCGAAATCGACGCGATCGCGGTGGCCGACTAGCGTTCCTGGCCTTCGGGGGAGAGGGCCTCGAGGGTGAGCGGGTCGCGCCCGGGGAGGTGGGTGACCTCTCCGTTCAACAGGTCCGTCATGTCGGCGCGGCCCTCGGGATCGCCCGGAGCGATGTCCTCCCAGACGCCGACCACCAGCATCACCATCTCCTCCGGCCGCAGGTACTTCCGGGCGGCGGCCATGACGTCGTCGGCGGTCACCGCCTCGATCTGCTCCCGCCAGCGGATCCAGTAGCCGTGGTCGCGGCGAAGAAAGGCGTCGTTCGCAAAGATCCCGGCGCGCGCCTGGGCGCTCTCGAACCGCCTCGGGAAGCTGTCCACGAGGGACCGCTTCGCCAGATCCAGCTCCTCGGGCGAGACGGGCTCGTCGCGTATGCGACGCACCTCCTCGAGCGCGATGGCGCCCGCGAGGGCGACCGTCGAACTCTTTGACTGGTATCCCATCGAGTAGGCGCTGGGGCCCAGCGGATTGAAGCCGAACCGGCCGCCGGCGCCGTAGGCGAGTCCTTCGTCGGACCGCACCCGCTGCATGATCCGGGAGGTAAACCCGCTGGCTCCCAGGATGTGGTCCATGACCTGGATCGCGGCGCGTTCGGGGTTGTCCCAGCTGTCCCACCGGGGCGCGAGGTTGCCGATCCGCACCTTCCCCTGGGGGATGTCCTTTTCCACGTGGTAGATCCCCGGAGCCGGGGCCGGCGCGTCGTGCGGGGGAGGCCAGGGCACGTCGAAGGCGTCCGGCGCCTCTGGCCAGGCGCCGAGCCGCTCCTCCAGCACCGCCAGGATCTCCGCCGTGTCCACGTCGCCCGACACCGACCAGACCATGTGCTCCGGCCGCCAGGCCCGGCGGTGGAACTCCGCGAGGTCATCTTTCGCGATGGCGTCGAGATGCCCGACAGTCATCCGTCGGCCGAGATAGCTGTCCCTGCCGTAGAGGAGGAAGTCCCACTCCCGGGCGAGCAGGTTGTCGGCGTCGTCGTTGCGCTGCCGCAGGTCCTCGCGCACGTTCTCCTTCCGCACCGCGAAGCGGCCCTCGTCGAACCGGGGCTGCATGAGCACGTCGAAGAACAGCTCGAGGCTCTCCTCGAACACCGGGGTGATCGTGCGGAGGGAGGCCCGCGCCTCGGTGTCCTGGGCAGAGACGGAGATCCGGGCGGCGAGGAACTCGATCCGCTCGTCGAGTTCCTCCGGCGTCCGGTCGCCCGCCCCGCCTTCCCGCATCATCGTCGCGGTCAGCGAGGCCAGCCCCACCTGGTCCTCCGGATCGAGGAAGCTCCCGATCCGCAGGCTCACCGCGAGCCGGACCAGCGGGAGGGTGTGGTCCTCGACGATCACGACGGGAACGCCGTTGGCCAGCCGGTGGTGGACATCGCCTCCGTCCGGGGTCTCGAAGAGGAAGTCGGGGAAGACGAGTTCCTCGGGGCGGTCGGGGATGTCCTGTCCGGCGGCCGGGGCCGCGAACAGGCCGGTGAGGGCGGCCGCGGCCACGAGCCGGCGGATTCCGGGGGCCGTCCCTGGGACATTCTTCGTGGCGTTCATCGCGCTTCCTCCCCGGGGGACGGGAGTTCGGCGAGCCGTTCCCGGATCGCCTGCTCCACGTATTCCATCGCCCCCTGCATCGGCGGCGGCGCCTGGCTGCGCATCGCCGCGAACTGTTCGAGAGCGCCCTCGAGCGCGACCCGGTCGGTGGACTCGCGGATCTGGCGGATCTGGGCCAGGATCTGGCGCTGGACGGCCTCGGGCAGGTCCGCGAGTTCGGCGGGCACCGGTTCGGCGCTCGTTCCCGCCTTCCTGGTGTAGTGGGCCACCGCGCGGTTCGTGGGAACGAGGTACTGCCGAGCGACCCGCTTGATGTCTTCCTCGGTGACAGCGAGCGTCGCATCCGCCCATTCGTTCATGTAGTTCCAGTCGCCGAGGGAGTCGTAGACAAGCAACTGGAGCAGCAGGAAAAAGCCGCTGTCCAGCTGTTCCCAGGCGGATGCCGCGGCCTGGTTCTTGACCTTCTGGATCTCCTCGGCAGGAATCGGTTCGTCGATCAGCCGCTGCAGTTCGCGCTCGATCGCGGCCTCGAGGTCGTCGGGCGTGGCCTCGCCGCGAGCCTCCGCCGTGATCTCGATCAGGCCCGCCCACTTCCGGTTCTGCTGGAACGCGGCCGCGGAACTCGCGATTTCGTCCCCGAGCACCAACGTCTTGTAAAGACGCCCGGTCCGGCCGTTCATGAGGCCGGCGAGGACATCGAGCGCGTACTGGTCGCGATGCCGGAACGGCACCGTGTGGTAGCGGATGCGCACCTGGGGTTGGCAGTCGCAGGAGGCGTCGAGCCGCTTCCCGGCTTTCTGCTCCATCTCCAGCGTCACCACGTCCGGGGCCTCGGCGCCCGGCCGCAGCCGACCGAAGTACTTCTCCGCGAGCGCCTTCGCTTCTTCGAGGTCGAAGTTGCCCACGAGCGCGCCGGTGAGATTGCCGGGGACGTAGTAGGTGTCGTAGAACTCCTGGGCCTGCGCCAGAGTGAAGACCCGGAGGTCCGAGGGCCAGCCGATGATGGGCCAGGAGTAGGGGTGGGACTGCCAGAACATGGCGTCGAAGGTTTCGTCGAACTCGCCGGTGGGGGTGGACTCGGTGCGGAGGCGGCGCTCCTCGTGCACCACGTCGCGTTCGGCGTAGAACTCGCGGAACACCGGTCGGAGGAGCCGCTCCGACTCCATCCAGAACCAGAGCTCGAGCCGATTCTGGGGGACGGTGATGAAGTAGACGGTCTGGTCGTGGGAGGTGAAGGCGTTCATCCCGGTCGCCCCCGCTTCGGTGTAGATGCGGTCGAACTCGTCCTTCACCATGAGCGTCCGCTGCTCATCCACGAGGGCATCGAACTGCTGGCGCAGAGTGGCCATTTCCTCGGGAAGATCTTCGTCGCCGAAGGGGTCCCCGATGTGGCCGAGCCGGGCCGCGGCGCGCCGATCGCGGTAGACGGCCCGGATCTGCTCCTGGAGAGCTTCCTGCTCCTCGATGATCGCCTCGTCGCGCTCGGCGTCGCTGGTGCCCACCGTGGGCGTGCCCTTGAACATCATGTGTTCGAAGAAGTGGCTCATCCCGGTGATGCCGGGGCGCTCGTTCGCCGATCCCACGTGGGCGGCCCAGCCGGCGGCCACGGTCGTCATTTCCGGACGCACCACCGCGAGGAAGCGCATCCCGTTGTCCAACTCGAACTCTTCGACCGGGACCCGCGCCTGCGCGGCGACCGCCTCAGGAGGGACGACAGGAGTGACGACGAGGGCCGTGAGGAGAGCCGCGGCCGGCGCGGCGCGGGAGGGCTTTCGGAGCATGAACGGGATGGTAGCCCCGCCGTCGGCCCCGGCCGCGCCAACCGTTTGCCCCCCGATTCCGTGCGGGTCCGGCGCCGCGGGGCGCTCCCTCCGGACTGCTACGATTTCCGGTTTCCCGGCTTGTTATCCCGTCTTCCGAGGAGGCGCATGGCCCCATGAATCTCCCGCTCCGCGCTTCCTCTACCGCGTTTCCGGCTCGGCTGTCCGCGCGTGCGATGGGGGCCCTGTTCCTCGGCGGGGGTCTTCTGCTCGGAGGCGTGGCGGCGGGGGAGAGCGCCGCGGTGCGCGCCCGTCAGGGGATGGTGGTGTCCCAGAGCGCCATCGCCTCCGAGGTCGGCGCCGCGGTGCTGCGCGAGGGCGGCAACGCGGTGGACGCAGCCGTCGCGACCGCCTTCGCCCTGGCGGTGACCCACCCGACGGCGGGCAACATCGGCGGCGGCGGTTTCCTGGTGTACCGGCCGGCGACCGGGGATCCTCTCGCCTACGACTTCCGCGAGAAGGCTCCGGCGGCGGCCACGCCGGAGATGTGGCTCGACGGGAACGGGGAGTACAGCTTCGAAATCCATCACCTGAGCCACAAGGCGGTCGGGGTGCCGGGAACGGTTGCCGGGCTGCATCTGGCCTGGGAGCAGCAGGGGAGCCTCCCCTGGGACCAGCTGGTCCGTCCGGCGGTCGAGCTGGCGCGCGAGGGATTCGTCATTTCCCACGGCCTCGCCGGATCCCTGGCCCGGGTCCTCGACCGGATGAGCCAGTACCCGGCCTCGGTCGCGCAGTTCTCGAAAGATGGAACGCCCTATGCGCCGGGCGAGATCCTCCGGCAGACCGATCTCGCCGACAGCCTCGAGCGAATCCTCGAGAACGGCCCGGCAGGCTTCTACGAGGGAAGGACTGCCGAGCTGCTTGCGGCGGAGATGGAATCCGGCGGCGGTCTCATCACCCTGGAGGACCTGAAGGACTACCGCGCGGTGGTGCGGGAGCCGATTCGGGGCGACTACCGCGGCTTCGAGATCATCTCGATGCCGCCTCCGAGCTCGGGGGGGACGGCCCTCGTGCAGATGCTGAACATCCTGGAGGGCTATGACCTCACCGCGAACGGCTTCGGGTCGGCGGCCAATGTCCACCTGATGGCCGAGGCGATGCGGCGCGCCTATGCCGACCGCGCCCTGCACCTCGGGGATCCGGACTTCAATCCGGGAATTCCGATCGACCGGCTCACCTCGAAGCCGTACGCGGCGGATCTGCGCGCCACGATCGAGGAGGGGAGAGCTTCGGTGTCGTCACCGACCCGTTTCGAATGGACCGACGAGAGCTCCGAGACGACGCATTTCTCCGTCGTGGATCGGGACCGGAACGCCGTTTCGCTGACCTACACCCTCGAGTTCGGCTATGGCTCCGGGATTGTGGTTCCGGGGGCGGGCTTCCTGCTGAACAACGAGATGGGGGACTTCAACGGCGCTCCCGGGCTCACCGACGAACGGGGCCTGATCGGAACCGATCCGAACCTGGCCGAAGGCGGCAAGCGGATGCTCTCCAGCATGTCGCCCACGATCGTGGCGAGGGATGGGGAGCTGTTCATGGTGACCGGGACGCCTGGTGGGCGCACGATCATCAACACCGTGATGCAGACGATCCTGAACGTGGTGGACCACGGCATGAACGCCCAGGAAGCCGTCGATGCCGGCCGGATGCATCACCAGTGGCTGCCGGACCGCATCAGCTACGAGAAGCAGATGTTCTCGCCCGACACGCTGTCCCTTCTTGCGAGCTACGGCCATGCGCTCCGCGAGGTGGACGCCCAGGGGGCGGCGGAAGTGATCGTGCACCTGTTGGATGAGGGCGTGCTCGAGGGAGGCGTGGACCAGCGGCGCGCGGACGGCGGCGCGGCGGTTCACGATGATCCGCAAGACTGATCCGCAAGACGGACCGGACCTGCCTCCCCGCCGTTCCGGCTTCACCCCGCTCAGGAGGTTTCCCATGTTCCGACGGACCGCATCCCCGAGCCGCCCCGTGCTGCTTCTCGCCGGGCTCGTGCTGGCAGCCTCGGCGCTCGCCGGGCCGGGGCAGTCCCCGGCGCTGGACGATGTCTACAACTTCGTCCGGATTTCGGACCAGCTCGGCACCTCCGGTCAGATCTCCGTGGAGGAGATTGCCGCGGTGGAGGACTCCGGCTACCAGGTCGTGGTGAACCTGGCGCCGGCTCGAGAGGACCGCAACTTCGAGGAGGCGTTCCGCGTCGTCGAGGCGGGGATGACCTACATCCAGATTCCCGTGGACTGGCAGAGCCCGGCGCTCCGCGACCTCGAGCTCTTCTTCGACGTGATGGACGCCAACCAGGACCGGCAGGTGTTCGTCCACTGCTTCGCCAACATGCGTGTTTCCGTCTTCGTCTACCTCTACCGCACGCTGCGTGAGGGCGTCCCCGAGGGGGAGGCGTGGGAGGACGTGCTCAAGGTCTGGGATCCGGGCGCCGATCCGGAGACCGCGCAGTGGCCGCGCTTCATCGAAACGGCCCGCGCCGCCCTCGGCGGCTGAGGCGCATCCTGGCAGCCGGGGCGAAGAGATCAGCCGTGCTGCGACGCACGCCGCTGCACGCGCTGCATCGGGAGCTTGGGGCACGGCTGGTTCCGTTCGCCGGCTGGGAGATGCCGGTGCAGTTCGCGGGCGTGGTGAAAGAGCACCTCGCCGTCCGAGGGGCCGCCGGACTCTTCGACGTGAGCCACATGGGCGAACTTCGGGTCACCGGGCCCGAGGCGATCCCGCTTCTTCAGCGGCTCACCCCGAACGATGTCTCCCGGCTGCGCATCGGCCAGGCCCAGTATTCGGCCCTCACCACGGATTCGGGCGGTTTCGTGGACGACATCATCGTCTACCGCCGTGGTGAAGGGTCCTTCCTGCTGGTCACCAACGCGGCGAACACCCCGGCGGATCTGGCCTGGATCCGGGAACGCGGCGGCCCGGCGGCACAGGTGGTCGAAGATGTGAGCGACCGCTACGCCCTCCTCGCCCTGCAGGGGCCTCGGGCTGTGGCCATCCTTGGCGGACTCACGCCGCTGAACCTTCGCCGGATCCGCTATTACCGCTTCGCCGACGGACCGGTCGCCGGCGTTCCGGCCACGGTCGCCCGGATGGGATACACCGGGGAGGACGGGTTCGAACTCATGCTGCCCGCCGGGAAAGCCGAGAGTGTTGCCCGCCGGCTCCTCGAGGCGGGAGCCGACGCGGGGCTGATCCCCACCGGTCTGGGCGCCCGCGACAGCCTGCGGCTCGAGGCGAAAATGGCCCTCCACGGTCAGGACATCGACCGCGACCATTCGGTGGAGGAGGCCGACCTTGGCTGGATGGTGAAGTACGCGAAGGGCGACTTCATCGGACGCGATGCTCTGCTCGCCCAGCGCGAAGGGGGAGTCGCAAGGAAGCTCGTCGGCTTCGAGCTGCGTGGCCGGGGCATCCCTCGCCACGGCTATCCGATCCGCGTCGCCGGAGAGCCCGCGGGCGAAGTGACCAGCGGTGGCTACAGCCCCTTCCTGAAGAAGAGCATTGGCCTCGCCTACCTTCCGGCGGGCGCAACCGAGACCGGCCAGGGGTTCGAGGTGGTGATTCGAGGCCGCGCGGTCCCGGCCGAAGTGGTCCCGACTCCCTTCTACGCGCGGCCGCGCAAGCGAAAGAAAAGGAAGAAGCGAAAGAAGAAGCGTGCGGCCGCGGCTTCGACTGCCTGAACGGCAACCTCTCCCGGAGACGAAGATGATTCCCGACGACCTGCTCTACAGCCGCGAACACGAGTGGCTCCGCATCGAGGACGGCGGCGGCGCCACCGTGGGCATCACCGACCACGCCCAGGAAGAGCTCGGTGACATCGTCTACGTGGAGCTCCCGGAAGACGGCCTCGAACTCGAGTCCGACGAGGTCATGGGCACGCTCGAGTCGGTGAAGGCCGTCTCCGAGGTCTTCTCCCCGGCGGCGGGCACGGTCACCGGGGTGAACGCCATTCTCGAAGCCGCTCCGGAGCGGATCAACGAGGATCCCTATGGGGGCGGCTGGCTGGTCCGGATGCAGCTGGCCGACCCGGCCGGCGCGAAGGACTCGCTGCTCGACGCCGCCGGGTACGCCGCCTACCTCGACGAAGAAGAGGACCACTGACCGGGCCCGCTCTCTGGAAGTATCGAGCGCCGGCCCCATGGAGCGCCGGCCTCATGGAGCGCCGGCGTCCTCGCCGGCCTGCGCCGCACCCTCGGCCCCTCAGCCAGCCTCGTGCCGACCGCGCCGCCCCATGGAACGCCGGCGTCCTCGCCGGCCTACGCCGCACCGCCGGCCCCTCAGCCAGTCTCCTCCGACCGTGCCGCCCCATGGAGCGCCGGCGTCCTCGCCGGCCTGCGCCGCAGCCTCGGCCCCTTGGCCAGTCTCATGCCGTCAGCGCCGGCCCCATGGAGCGCCGGCGTCCTCGCCGGCCTGCGCCGCACCCTCGGCCCCTCAGGCAGTCTCATGCCGACCGCGCCGCCCCATGGAACGCCGGCGTCCTCGCCGGCCTACGCCGCACCCTCGGTCCCTTGGCCAGTCTCATGCCGTCAGCGCCGCCCCATGGAGCGCCGGCGTCCTCGCCGGCCTGCGCCGCAGCCTCGGTCCCTTGGACAGTCTCCTGCCGTCAGCGCCGCCCCATGGAGCGTCGGCGTCCTCGCCGGCCTGCGCCGCACCGCCGGCCCCTCAGGCAGTCTCGTGCCGGCAGCGCCACCCCATGGAACGCCGGCGTCCACGCCGGCCTACGCCGCAGCCTCGGTCCCTTGGCCAGTCTCATGCCGTCAGCGCCGCCCCATGGAGCGCCGGCGTCCTCGCCGGCCTGCGCCGCACCGTCGGCCCCTCAGGCGGTCTCGTGCCGACCGCGCCGCCCCATGGAGCGCCGGCGTCCTCGCCGGCCTGCGCCGCACCCTCGGTCCCTTGGCCAGTCTCATGCCGTCAGCGCCGCCCCATGGAGCGCCGGCGTCCTCGCCGGCCTGCGCCGCAGCCTCGGACCCTTGGACAGTCTCATGCCGTCAGCGCCCCGTACCGACGGACCGTCGGCCGGTGAGGCCACTGGCGCTCCAGGCGGGTGGTGGCCGGTGAGGACACCGGCGCTCCAGAAAGGGGCTGATGCCCCGGTCCGCGTTGGGTTACCGGGCGGCGCCGTACCGGTAGGCGAGCGAGACCCGGAGGCTGCGGCCGGGCTGGGGGACGACGGCGGGGAACACGGCGAAGTACTCGTCGGTGAGGTTGTTCACCGCGATGGTCCAGTCCACCCCGGCCAGCGGTCCCTCGTCGGGGCTGAAGCGCACGAAAAGATCCAGCACCCGGTACCCGGATGAGTCTTCCACCAGGTCCGGAGTGTCCGTCCTGGCCCCGGCCAGGCTGGCCCGCCCACCGAACTCCAGGTCGAGCCGGGGCGCCCGGGCCGCGGCCATCAGGTGGAGCGCGTTCGCCGGCGCCCGCGCCAGCGTTGCCCCGCTCTCGAGGTTCTCGGTGTCGAGCAGCGAGCCGGTCGCGCGCAGCCGGAAACGGGGCCGCTCCCACCCGAGCGAAGCCTCGCAGCCTCGGAGACGGGCGTCGACCGGGACATTCAGGGTGGAGCCTTCGATGATCGCCTCTCCGGTCACCGGGTCGGTTCCGATGGGATAGCGGGGGTCGGACAGCACCACCAGCTGGTCCACGTAGCCGGCCACCGTGTGCTGGAAACACGCGGTCTCCAGCGCGAGCGCTCCCCGGCCGCCCCGGAAGCCCGCCTCGAGGGATCGTCCCCGTTCCGCGCCGAGCATCGGATCGGGTCGGAACCAGTTCAGCACCTGGACTCCCTGTCCGGCCATGAACTGGAAGTGGAGGCCGTCAGCGTAGAGCTCGGTCAGACTGGGGACCCGGAAGCCCCGAGCGGCGCCGACCCACACGAACGCGCCTTCGAAAGGGAGAACCCCCACGGTGGCCCGAGGCGAGGTCGCCGCCTCGGCCCGCCGGGGGAAACGATCGGACGCCAGGGTCCAGGCGTCGCGCCGCAGGCCCAGCGTCACCAGGATCCGGTCGTGGACATCGACCTCTCCGTTTGCGAACGCCGCCTGGTAGCTGGCGTCCGCGTCGGGGAACTGCAACCGCGCCGCCCCGTCGCGCGTTCCGGACTGACGGTCGCGGTAGGTCTCGACCCCGGTGGTGAGGGTGAAGCGCACGGCGTCGCTCCAGCGGAAGCGGGAGGTGTTCGTGGCCTCGATTCCGAGCGTCTCGAAGGCGGTCTCGTCCCGGCGCGGGGTCACGCGCATCTCCTCGGCGACTCCGACCGCGTTCCGGTATCCCAGCACCTCGATATCGAAGAGCTCCGACCCCAACGGGCGGTGCGTGAAGCGCGCCCGGAGCCCGTCCCAACGGGTATCCCGATCGACCAGCGATCCGGTCAGCGCGTTCGCATTCGTCGGCTCGGCGGCGCTGTTGTCGAACCGCTGCCAGGAAACCTCCCATCGCGACTGAGCGGAGGGCGTCCAGCCGAGCTTCACCAGCCCGTTCCGGATCGTGTCCTCGGTGTTCGGAATCTCGGCCCCGTCGCCGTCCCGGACCGGACGCCCGGTCCCGCCCATGGTGACGCTCGCGATCCCGTCGAGCCGCTCCCCGGCCGCGAAGGCAGAGAGGGACTGGGTGAGGTCCCGGCCGTTCGATTGGTATCCCACCCGGTAGCGGCCGCCGAAGTTCTTGCCCGCCTGCACCAGATCCCGGGCGCTCCGCGTGGTCAGTGAAACGACGCCTCCAAGCGCGCCGCTTCCGAAGGCTGCGGAGTTCGCGCCGCGCAGGACCTCGATCCGTTCGACCAGGTCCGGATCGATGAAGAAGCGGCCGCCGTGCGCAGCGTTGAAGTTCTGCCGGCCGCCATCCTGCCGCACCACGACCTGCTGGTCGGAGAAGCCCCGGATGTTTGGCGCCTCCGTGATCCGCCGCGCGTTCCCCTGGATGGAAATCCCGGGGATTCCTTCGAAAAGATCGGCAAACGTCCGGGAGGCCTCCGAAGCGAGGTCCTCCCTGGTGCGGACGCTGATCGCGGCAGGGGCGGTGAGGAGCGGCGCCTCCGCCCGAGAGGCAGTCACCACGACGGTCTCGTGGATACGCGGTGCGGCGGAGTCGGGGGAAGAGTCCCCCTCGGGTTCCGCCTCCGCGTCTTCGTCCGCCGGCCGAGGCTGCTCGGGCGTTTCCGGCGATTGTCCGGCGGCGTCTGCCGGCAAAACGGTGGCCGCCACGAAGATCAGAGCGGCGAGCCGTCCCGCCGCCGAAGAGGTCCCGACGCGGCGCATGGTGCGACGGAAGCCTAGCAGTCTGCGGCGAGACTTCCGTGAGCTCGGACATGCTCGCCTACGGCGGTGGCCGGTAAGGACACCGGCGCTCCCGGTGGCCCCCTGGAGCGCCGGCGTCCTCGCCGGCCTGCGCCGCACCGGCGGTCCCTTGGGCGGTCTTCGTGCCGACGGCGCCGCCGTGCCGACCGACCGT
>JAAXGQ010000062.1 GCA_012271265.1 Vicinamibacteraceae bacterium | reverse complement strand
GCTTCGTGCGACATCCCCGCAGCCTAGCCCTGGCCTGGCCTTGGCGGCGCGTCGTGATTTCGCGGCCTCCGCGGTACCGTGGGGCTCCATGACGACGGCTCAGTTGCTCGCCTTCAACGTCACGCTGCTCGTCGCCATGTTCAGCCCCGGGCCGGCACTGCTGGTCGCGGTCCAGACCAACCTGAGTTCGGGAAGGCGGGCCGGGATCGCCGTCGGGTGCGGCCTCGGGCTGGTGGCGGCGACCTGGACGCTGATGGCGCTCGCCGGCTTTGCGGCGGTCTTCGAGCTGTTCCCGGCGGCGTACCGGGGCGCCCGGATCACCGGAGCGCTCTATCTCCTCTACATCGCCTGGCGGATGTGGCGGGGCGCTTCGGCTCCCGAGGGGGGGAAGCCGGAGCCTGCGCGCCGGGCCTTCCGTCAGGGCCTCTTCATCAACGTGTTCAACCCGAAGGCGGTCCTCTTCGCGGCGGCGGTCCTCATCGCGATCTTTCCTGGCGGGCTGGGCACCCGGAACAGCGTGCTGATCGCCTTGAACCACCTCCTGATCGAGCTCTCGTTCTACACGGCGCTCGCCTTCTGCCTGAACACCGAGGCGGTCGCCGCGCGCTATCTGCGCGCCAGGAAATGGATCGACCGCGGCGCGGCGGCAGTCCTCGGCGCGCTGGGACTGCGGATCCTGCTGAGCCGGTGAGGCGCGCAAGACCCGCGCAGCACGCGCCGAGACTGCCTGAGGGACCGAGGGTGCGGCGTAGGCCGGCGAGGACGCCGGCGCTCCAAAGGGCTTCCCTACCGCACTTTCTGCGAGTAGTTCACGCCGACGAAGATCCGGGTTACCTCGCCCGCGTCGGTCACCTCGAACCGCACGAGCTCCCCGTGCGCACCGAAGCCGTCGCTCTCCAGCCGGAAGACGTGGGGCGTGTCGGTCGGTTGCAGCACTCCCTTCGAACCGGTCGGGTCCTCGGAGAGGGGTGACAGGATCACCAGGTCGTTCTCCTGCCGGAGCACGGCGGTGTCCCCGCTGCGCCTCCGGTAGGTCCCGAGGTAGATGTCCCAGTCCGAGGACCACATTGCGGGCGTCTTCTTTTCGGCGCGCGCCTCGGAGAGGGCGGGAGCGACCCATTCGAAAGCCTTGTCGAGGTAGCGGCCGGGATTGCCGTCGCCGCCGTTCGTGAAGATCACAACGCCTACCGTCTCCTCGGGGCTGAGTTGGGTCTGAGTGCGGTACCCGGGATATCCACCGCCGTGGCCGATCAGGTCGCGGTCTTCGGTGTGGCGCACGGAAAAACCCAAGCCCCAGCCGCTCGTCCACGAGGAATGGAGCCAGTGGACCCGCTGCATCTCCAGAAGGGTGTTGCTTGCGAGCACCTCCTCGCTCCGGCGGTCGCGGGCCCGCATCTGCCAGGAGAGGAAGCGGAGCATGTCGGGGACCGTCGAGGAGAGCCCGGTCGCCGGGTCGAACGACCGCGCATCCACGAACGGGAACGTTTCCCGGGCGCCGTCAGGCATCCGGCGGCCGTAGCCGATCGCGAGCCGGTCCCGCTGGGCCTCCGGGACCGGACCGACGCTGGTGGAGTCCATCCCCAACGGCTTCAGGATCCCTTCGGACACGAGATCGGCGAAGGAGTCGCCGGTGGCGGCTTCGGCCACCATGCCGGCGAGGGTGAAGCCGAGGTTCGAGTACTTCCATTTGGTCTCGGTGGCGTACGTGGTCTCCTGGTCGGCAACCGTCTCCCGCAGGGCCTCCACCTCCGGGAACTCGAAGTCGGTCCAGGCGGGGTGGATGGACTCGCGCGGCAGCCCCCCGGTGTGGGTCAGCAGGTGGCGGA
>JAAXGQ010000061.1 GCA_012271265.1 Vicinamibacteraceae bacterium | reverse complement strand
GCAGTCTCGTGCCGCCCGTGCCGCGGTCCCGAGGACCGGTTGGCCGGCGAGGACGCCGGCGCTCCATGACTAGTTCGTGCTGTGGGAGGCGATGGCTGCGCGAATGGCGGCAGCGGTGACTTCGGCCCGATAGAGGAAGAGCTCGCGGCCCCGCGCCCGGGTCTGATCGAGAGGATCCACCTCAACGCCGTTGATCGAGAAAAGGCCTGCCTGGCGGCGCTCCGAGGCGCGGATCGAATTCGGATCCATGGCCGCCATCATCGAGGTGATCGCGTAGTCGTCGTGGATGCCCTCCGGGGTCTGGTCAATGCCCCGGTCCGAAAGCCAGGTCTGCAGGCCCCGGTAGTCGTAGTACTCGGGGATGTAGTGGACGCCCGGCTGGCCGCCCCAGGCGGCGTGCAGCTCTTCGGCCACGGCCTTCATCCCGGCCTGGTTGCCGCCGCTGTCGCCGAGCAGGATGATGTGCGAGAACCCGCTCGCCCTGAGGCTGCGGCAGACATCGGCGACGACCGCGCGGAACGTGTCCTCGCTCAGGCCGATCGTGCCCGGGTAGCGCATGTGGCCGGTTGGCGGATCAAAGTCGCCTTCGGGGACGAGCTTCAGGATGGGGGCCACGAGCGCGTTGCCCAGTTCGCGGGCGATCGTCTCGGTGACGCCCTCGAGCAGCACGTTGTGCTTCCCGGTGACCAGGTAGGGCCCGTTCTGCTCGACGCCGCCGCTGGCCACGATTGCCGTGTGCTTGCCGTCGGCGATCAGGTCCCGGACTTCCATCCAGGTCAGGTCCTCGATGAACACGCTGTCGCGGATCGGGATCGGACGCGGCTTGTCCGGGGCCGGTCCCCCCCCCTGCGCGAAGGCAGACATGGGTGCGGCGAGCGCGACGAGCGTGACGAGAAGGAGCAGAAGTGTGGTCCGACGCATGGGGTTTCTCCTTGGAAATGCGAAGCAGCCGGATCAAAGATCCTGACCGTGCTTCAGGACAGTATCGCGATAATCGTCCTCTGGCATCTTCACGACCCGGCAGGCTTCCTTGAGGAGGGACACCACGCTCCCGGAAGTCCGCTCGTCCAGCGCCATGCCGGCTCCCGCAGGCTCGATGGGATAGATCGAGGTCGTCACCAGCGATCCGCCTCCGTCAAAGCAGCGGGTGAGAATGTGCTCCACCCGCTCCTGGACCCAGGCCCCGGACGCCTCGGCCCCGAGCTGATCCAGAACGAGGAGTTCGACCCCGCAGACCTCGGCCAGGATCGCCTCCTCCGTGCGGTCCGGATCCTTCCAGCTGGCCTGGATCTCGCGCATGAGTTGCGGGAGGAAGACGAAACGGGCGCGCCGGGTGGCCTGCCGCTCCACCACAATCCGCTGGAGCAGCGCCACCGCGAGATGGGTCTTGCCCGACCCCGCGATCCCGGTCAGGGCCAGCCCGGCCCGCACGTTCGGCCAGGTCTCGGCCCAGCGCCTCACCCGGTCGCACACCCGGCGATGGCTGTCCGAGATCCCCACCACGAAGTCCTCGAATCCGGTATGGCTGCAGAAGCGGCGCGGAACGCCGATGGAACGGAGGCTGATCCGGGGGGGCCGCGCGTTCCGGCAACCGCAGGGAGCGACGCCGCGGACCCCGTCCGGCCGCCGTCCTTCCCTCCAGCCCGTTCCTCCACACTCGCCGCAGCGGCGTCCGCGCCGGGAGCGGGCCGAACTCCGCGCCCTGACCACGTGCTACGCCTGGTCCGTCCGGGGCGCCGGCACGATCTCCTGAGGCGGGAGGCGCACCAGGGCGTTGCGCGCCCGGGCCCGAACGCCCGGGTCGTCGCGGGCGAGTTCCTTCTGGATGAACTCCGTGAATCGGGCGATCTCCTCCTGCATCTGCTTCATTTTCTTGCGCATGTTCAGGATGATGTCCACGCCGGCAAGGTTCACTCCGAGCTCGCGGAGGTTGCGGATCGTCTGCAGCCGTTCGAGGTCGGCATCGGTGTAGATCCGGGTGTTGCCTTCGGTGCGCGACGGGCGCAGGAGACCCTCCCGCTCATAGAGTCGGAGTGTCTGCGGATGGACGCCGTACAACTCTGCCACGGCGCTGATCATGTAGACGCCCTTCCGGCGTTCCGCGGCCATCGTCAGTCTCCTTCCTGCATCTTCGCTCTGAGGGCCTCCCGGGGGGACGCCGGGTGGCGCGCGTCCAGCTCCCGGATGAGTTCCTGCGCCCGCGCATCCCGAATCCGGGGAATCGAGACTTCAGCGACGAGATAGAGGTCTCCCCGGCCGTCCCCCCGTCCGGTCGGCAATCCCCGTCCGGGCAGGCGGATGCGCGCGCCCGGCTGAATCCCCGCCGGCAGGCGAACCCGGACCGTGCCCTCCAGCGTGGGGACCTCGATCTGGCCGCCCAGGGCTGCTTCGGCAAGGGTGAGCGGCAGCGGGCAGACCAGGTCGTCCCCCTCGCGGGTCACCACCGGGTGCGGCGCCACCTCGACGTGGAGATGGAAGTCGCCGGCCGGGCTTCCCGGCGGTCCGTGGTGGCCCTGTCCGGTCAGGACCATCGTGGCGCCGTCGGCCACGCCCGGCGCCACCCGGGCCATGACCAGCACAGGCTGCGCGCGCCGTCCCCGGCCGCCGCAGGGGCGGCAGGAACGATGAAAGAAGGCGCCCTTGCCCCGACACTTGCGGCACGCCCGGGTGAACACCATGTGCCCGTAGCGCAGCACCCGTCTCCCGGCGCCGGCGCAGGCAGAACAGCGAACGCCGCCGGCGCCGGTGCTCAGGCGGCCGGTTCCTTCGCAGGGGTCGCAGGTTTCCTTGCGCATGGTCCGGACCCGGACCTGCCGGCCTTCGAGCGCTTTCCGGAATGAGAGCCGCACCCGGTGGTGGATGTCGTTCGCCACCGACCCTCCGGCCGAACCGCTCCCGGACGTCCTGCGGCGGGCGAAGATCTCGTGGAGGGCGTCGGGACTCCGGACTTCGGCTCCCTGGAAATCGAACCCGGCGAAGCCAAAGTGGACCGCGCGCTCGGGCGCCGGCGCCGGTGGCTCACGTCCGCGCCGGTCGTAGTCGGCTCGCCGCTCCGGGTCACCGAGAGTGTCGAAGGCTTCCCGGACCTTGGCGTAGAGCTCGGCACTGACCCGGTCGTTCGGGTTCAGGTCCGGGTGGATGCGCCTGGCGAGACGCTGGTAGGCCCGGCGGATCGAGGACGCATTGGCGGTGGGGGAGACGCCGAGGACTGCATAGTAGTCGTCGCCTCCGGCCGTGCCGGAGCCTGTGCGCCCCACCCGTCCGGCCTCCCCGACCCCGCTCAGTCGTCCACGATCTCGGCGTCCACGACGTCGTCATTCGGAGCGGCGCCGTTCCCCCGGCCCTTCTTGCTGCCTCCTCCCGGCGGCGGTGGCGGCGGCGCCCCGGCGCCGCCGCCATCGTCCGAGGCCTGGCGGTACATCAGCTCGGCGAGGCGATGGCTCGCGCTCTCCAGGCCGGCGTGGGCCTTGCGAATCCGCGCCATGTCCTTGCTCTCAAGGGCCCGCCGCGCCTCGTTCACCGCGCCCTCGATCTCCCGGGCGTCGGACTCGGGCAGTTCGTTCCGCTTCTCGCCCAGCGTCTTGTCCACGGTGTGGACGAGGGCATCCGTCTGGTTCCGGGTCTCCGCGTCTTCCCTGGCCTGGCGGTCCTCCTCTTCATGCTGGGAGGCCTCCTTCTTCATCCGCTCGATTTCCGCCTCGTTCAGCCCGCTCGAAGCGGCGATCGTGATCGCCTGCTCCCGCCCGGTGGCCTGGTCCTTGGCCGAGACGTTCACGATGCCGTTCGCGTCGATGTCGAACACGACCTCGATCTGCGGCACCCCGCGGGGAGCAGGGGGGATGCCCACCAGCTTGAACTTCCCCAGGGTGTGGTTGTGGCGGACCATGGACCGTTCGCCCTGAAGGACGTGGACCTCGACCTGGGTCTGGTTGTCCGCGGCGGTGGAATACACCTCGCTCTTCCGATGGGGAATCGTGGTGTTGCGCTTGACGAGCACCGAGAACACCCCGCCGAGGGTCTCGATGCCGAGCGAGAGCGGGGTCACGTCGAGCAGGAGGAGACCCTTGACCTCACCGGTGAGCACGCCGCCCTGGATGGCTGCTCCGAGCGCGACGACCTCGTCCGGGTTCACGCCCTTGTGCGGTTCGACGCCGAAGATCTCCCTGGCGAGCTGCTGCACCCGGGGAATCCGGGTGGAGCCGCCGACGAGCACGACCTCCTCGATCTTTTCGCGGCTCAGCCCGGCATCCTCGATCGCCTGGAGGCACGGCTTCCGCGTCCGTTCGAGGAGGTCCTCGATGAGGGATTCGAGCTTCGCCCGGCTGAGGGTCATCACCAGGTGCTTCGGCCCGCTGGCGTCCGCGGTGATGAACGGGAGGTTGATGTCCGTCTCCTGCTTGCTCGAAAGGGCGATCTTGGCCTCTTCGGCCGCATCCTTCAGCCGCTGCTTCGCCTGCGGGTCCTGGCTCAGGTCGATTCCTTCGGCCTTGCGAAACTCCTCCACGATCCAGTCCATGAGCCGCTGGTCCACATCGTCCCCACCGAGAAAGGTGTCGCCGTTCGTGGAGCGGACCTCGACCACTCCTTCCCCGACCTCGAGAATCGAGATGTCGAACGTGCCGCCGCCGAAGTCGAAGACGGCGATCATCTCCGTCTCCTTCTTGTCGAGGCCGTAGGCCATGGCCGCGGCCGTGGGCTCATTGACGATCCGCTCCACCTTGAGTCCGGCGATCTCGCCCGCGTCCTTCGTGGCCTGCCGCTGCGAGTCGTTGAAGTAGGCCGGGACGGTGATCACGGCCTTCTCGACCTTCTCCCCGAGGTACTCCTCGGCCGCCGCCTTCATCTTCTGGAGCACCATCGCCGAAATCTGCGGCGGGGTGTAGCCCTTGCCGCGCATCGAGATCTCGATGCCGCCGTCGCGGCGCCGGCTCACGCTGTCCCGGTAGGGAACCTTCCCCCGCTCTTCCCGGGCCTCCTCGTAGCTGCGTCCCATGAACCTCTTGATCGACGCGACGGTGTTCGCGACGTTCATGACCGCCTGGCGCTTCGCTTCCCGGCCGACCAGCCGCTCGCCGGACTTGGAGACCGCGACCACCGAGGCCGTGGTGCGGCCGCCCTCGGCGTTCGGGATGATCGCGGGCTCGCCGCCCTCCATGACAGCGACGACCGAGTTGGTCGTCCCCAGGTCAATGCCGATGGTCTTGCTCATTCGTTGTCGGAACTCCTGCTGGAATGTGAGAGCGGGCGGCTCGCTCCTCCTCGGGAGCAGCGCCTCGACTCTGGCCTTGTTGGATGCAGATTATAACTTTGTTGAGTCCATCGTTATCAACTGCAAAGGCAGAGCAACCAGGAGTCGGTAGCGCCAGCCGCCGCCGCGGTGCTCCCCCCGTGGAGAGCGCCAGGAGTCAGTCGATGAGTTCGCGGATGGCGGGCTCGAGCGTCTCGCGGTCCTGGAAGTTGACGAAGTGGCGGACGATCGTGCCGTCCCGGCCGGCGAGGAACAGCGTCGGGAAGATGTTCACGTTGCCCAGCCCCGCGCGCACCTCGGAGGTCAGGTGGAGGTTCTCGAAGGTGACTCCGCCCCTTGCCTGGTGGGCCGCCCGATCCTCGTCCGTGTAGGGAAGCTTGAGCACGCGGTCCGCGTTCAGCCCGACGATCGAGAGGCCCTCGGCCTCGAGGTCGGCGTGGAGGGACTGGAGCACCGGGGCGATCTGCACGCAGGGCGGGCAGTTCGTGAACCAGACGTAGACCAGCGTGGCGTCGTCCATCAGGTCGGCCAACGCGGCCTCGCCACCCGCGAAACGCTCTCCGGCAATCTCCGGCAGCATGCGCCCTTCCCAGCCGGTCAGGCTGCGGGCCACCGCCTGGGCGAAGCGGTCGTCGGCCCGCACCATGTCATCGTCGATCGAGGCGAGCTCGCCGTCGGCGTTCCGGACCAGGAATCGTGGCACCCTCGGATCCGACTCCATGATCCGCAGGACGATGTCCGCCGCCTCCTCGCCGTAGAGCGAGAACTGGCCGGCGATCTCGGCCAGCGTGGGCAGGCGTCCCTGGCGGCCCTCGAACTCCACGATGAAGAGCGGCGTGCGGAAGAACACATCATTGAGCCGGTCGAGCGCGCGCTGCTCGTCGGGGGCCTGAAAGCGCTCGACGAGCGCCGAGAGCAGGAGCCGCTCACCCGGCGCGAGCGTGTCCCGGACATGTTCGAGAATGCGCCGCTCGGCTTCGGGGGCCTGCGCGACGCCGTGGGGGGCGGCCCCAAGCAGAAGGAGACCGAGAAGGGGAGAGAAGAACCGGGTTGCAGACATGACCGCATTCTAGTAGCGAAGGGCGGACGCCTCTTGGCGGACCGGGGGCCGTCGCTAGAATCGGGTTCGTGCCCGACCGGAGCGGACGACCCCCATTCGCCCCGCCTTTCGGGCTGTCCGCAGTCGCTCTCCTGCTGCTCCTCCGGTGCGCCGCCGCGCCGCCGGACATCCCGGTGGTTCCGCTCGACAACTGGCGCTACCTGGAGGGCCGGCCGGCGCCGGCAACGGACCATCTCGGCGCGCGCGACCGCGAGACCCTCGCCGAGGCGTGGGCACAGATTCAGGCCGGCCGGCTCGGCTTCGCGGAGCAGCAGCTCGCGGGTCTCAGGACCCCCGAGGGAGGCGATGCGGCTGTCCTCGCCACGGACGGTTTCCTGAAGCTTCGCAGCGGGCGCCGGGAGGACGCCGGCCGCCTCTTCGCCCGCGCCCTGGAGGCCGACGCCGACCTGGCCGACGCGGCGCTCGGCGCTGCGCTGATTGCACTCGAGGGCGGGGACGCCGAGAACCGTTTCCTCCACCTCAGCCGGCTGGCGCGGCTCGAGCCGAACACCCCGATGGCCTCGGAGCGGCTGCCCTCGCTGCGCATGGAAGTGGCCGACCTCAGGCTGGCCCGGGCGCGCGACCTGCGCCGGGGAGACCCGCCCGATCCGGCCGTGACCGACGCCTACCGCGCGCTGCTGGAGGTGATCCCCGCGTCCTCCTCGAGCGATGTCTTTCTCGAGGCGGCCGAGGCCGCGGCCGCGGTCGGCGCCCGGGAGGCGGCTCGGGAGTGGTTCGACCAGGCGGCGGGGGTTCCGGGCGCGAGCCCTTCGGTCGCCCTCGGCGCTCGCCTTTCGGCCGCGGAGATGCTGGCGGAGGCCGGTGACGCGTTCTCGAGCCTGGAGCGCCTCGAGGCGATCCTTGCCGACCCGGCGCTCGCCACGCTCGACGATCTTGCGGACCGGGCGGACCGGCTCGCCATGCGCCTGTCGGTCGCCCGGAACAACGAGGAACTGGGCCGCGTGCGCGAGGAGGAGCGGGTCACCCGCGAGCAGCTCGCGGCCGTGCTGATCGCCGAACTGGGAGAACCGCCTTCCGAGGCGAGCGGTCGGGAGGCCGTGGATCCGGAGCAGTTCATTGCCGTGGACCTGGAGAGCAGTTGGGCCGCCGACCTGGTGCGGCGCGCCGTCCGCTCCGGCTACCTCAGTCTCTTCCCCGATCACACCTTCAAGCCCCGCGACTTCGTGAGCCGCACCGACCTCGCCGAGACGTTGGTTGCCGCCCTCGCGGTCCTCGACGCGGCGACCTACGGCCGGGTTCTTCGAGAGGGTGGAACGATGGGTTTCAGCGACCTTCCGGTGGGCCATCGGAGCCGCGAGGCCGGCGTGATCGTGGTCCAGCTCGGGCTGCTCCAGGCCCCCGAAGGAGAATTCCGCCCTCGGGACTTCGCTTCGGGCGCCGAGGCGGTCCGGGCGGTGCAGGCGCTCCGCGAAGTCCTCAACGACGGCTGACCGGGACCCGGGTCGGCCGCGGCGGCCGGGCCAGCCAGGACAGGAGGGCCCCGACGCCCCTCCGAAGTAACCTTCGCGCCGTCATGTCTCAAGCTCGCGCCCGCGGGTGGGCTGGTGCGGCCGTGGTTGCCCTTGCGCTTCCGCTGACCTCCTGCTCGGCGATCGCCGGGCTCGCGCTGAACTCGGTTTCCGGCGTGTTCGCCGAGGCTGAGACCGTGTTCCGGTCCGACGACGACCTCGAGCTGGTCGGGGACGCGCTCGCCTTCAACCTGAAGACCCTGGAGACTCTGCTGGTGAGCAGCCCGGAGAACGAGATGCTGCTGCTCAGCGCGGCGAAAGCGTTCCTGCTCTACGCCTACGTGGTCGTCGAGCCTGGCCTCTTCGAACTCGATTTCACTCAGTTCGAGGAGCGGCAGGCGATCCGCCGGCGCGCCGGCAACCTCTACCGGCGCGGGCTGGATTTCGGTCTCCGGGGTCTCGAGGTGGACCGCCCCGGCTTCGCCGGGCGGGTGCGGCGCAATCCGGCAACCGCTGTTCAGGAGCTGGAAGAAGACGATGCGGCGATGGCGCTGTGGACCGGCACCGCCATGGCGGCCCGCGTCGCGCTGGAAATGGACAACCCGGAAGCGACGGCCGATCTGTCCACCGCCGGCGCGATTCTGGGCCGGGTGAAGGAACTCGACGACCTGGTGGACCGCGGGGCGGTCTACGACTACCTGAGCCTCTACGAGGCGCTCCGCCCCGGCGGATCGGTCGAGCTGGCCCGCGAGTACTACGAACGGGCCATGGAGCTCGGACCCGAGCGCCTCCCGGTGCTCTGGACAAACTGGGCCGAGAGCGGCGCGATCGCCGCCGGGGATCGATCCGAGTTCGAGACGGTTCTGCAGCAGACCCTCGATTTCGACCTGGAGACGGAGCCGGACGACAAGCTGCTGAACCGGATCGCTCAGCTTCGGGCCGCCTGGCTGCTCGAGAACATCGACGACTACTTCTACGACGAAGACCGCGACTGAGACAACACAGGAACGACACCATGCGCACGCCCCTCGTCCTTGCCGCCGCGACGGTTCTCCTTGCCGCCGGCGCGGCCGAGGCGCGGGTCAACCTGCGCCTGGCGACCGTGGCCCCGAGCGGCTCGGCGTGGCACATCATCCTGCAGAAGATGGTGGCCGGCGTCGGGCGCGACACCAGCGGCGAAGTGCGGATCCGCATTATCGCGGGCGGCTCCGCCGGCGACGAGAGCGACATGATCCGCAAGATGCGCATCGGTCAGGTGCAGCTGGCCGCGCTCTCGAACGCCGGGCTCGCCGAACTCGATGCGAGCGCGTGGACCCTCTCGATCCCCATGGTCTTTCGCGACTACGAGGAGTGGGATCACGTCCGCGAGGAGATGAATCCCACGATCGACGCGAAGCTGGAGGAGCTCGGCTTCGACGTGCTGGCATGGGCCGACGTGGGCTGGGCCCACTTCTTCACTGCCAGTCCGATCGAGACCCTGGCCGACCTCCAGAGGCTTCGTCTCGCCGCCTCGGCAACCGACGCCACCGCCGTCGATCTCCTGCGCTGGGCCGGCTTCGATCCGGTGCCGATCAACACCATCGAGATGCTCAGCGGGTTTCAGACCGGCCTCATCGAGGCGGCGGCGCTCCCGGTGATTCTCGCCGAGAGTTCGCAGCTCTACCGGTCCACTCCCTACATGAACGACCTGAAGTGGGCGCCGCTTCAGGCGGCCCTCATCGTCCATGATCGAGGGCTGGAGCGGCTCACCCCGGAGCAGCAGGGAGTTCTCC
This sequence comes from Vicinamibacteraceae bacterium, assembly GCA_012271265.1. Classification (GTDB taxonomy): domain Bacteria; phylum Acidobacteriota; class Vicinamibacteria; order Marinacidobacterales; family Marinacidobacteraceae; genus JAAXGQ01. Next base: position 10,628 of record JAAXGQ010000061.1, on the reverse strand, counting down.
GCCGCCACGCCGCCGCCGCCGCCGAGGAATTCCGGGCCACGAACCGGGAACAGGAACAGGCTTCGCTGAGCGCCATGCGGCGCCGCGGGCTTTCGGTGATCGAGGCGTCCCCGGCCTTCGAGCAAGCCTGGCTGGAGGCCGCGCAGCAGGTCTGGCCGCGGGTGCGGGAGGAACTCGTCCCGGGCCCGGTCTTCGACGAAGTCCTTCGCCTGCGGGACGAATACCGGGCTTCCCAGCCCTGATTCCGGGGGCGCGGCGCTCCCCGCAGTGATCCTTCTCCGGGCGCCTGGCTGCCACTCGGGCGGGGCTGCGCCGTGACCCGTCCCGCCGGTGAGCGAAGCCGGTTCGTCGTCTTCGAGGAGGCGCTCCCGGTCGCCGCCCTGGTGCTGATGGCGGCGATTCCCCTCGGGGAAGCGATTCTTCGTCCGTTCTACCCCGGAGGAATCCCGGGATCCACGATGTGGGTCCAGCACCTGGCCCTCTGGGTGGGTTTCCTGGGCGCCGTGGTCGCATCGCGCCGGGGCGAACTTCTTGCCCTGACCGCCGGTCCGGCCATCCTGCCTGACCGCTGGAAGGATCGGCTGGCTTCGATGGCGGGAGCGGTCTCGGTCGTCGTTTCGCTGGTGCTCGCCCATGCCAGCGTGCTGCTGATCCAGGCGGAGTGGGCAGGGGGGCGCGAACTCGCTCTCGGGGTCCCGGTCTGGGCGGCCGAAGGGATCATGCCGATCGGGTTCGTGGTGATCGCCTGGCGGTTGTGGCGGCGGATTCCGACCCGCTGGGGCAAGGTGGCCGCCGGGTTTGGCCTGCTGGTTCCGCTCTTCCTCCACGAGGGAGTCTCCGGCTTCGACCTCACCGGGAGCGGGATTGCGGCGCCGCTGCTCGGCATCGTGCTGCTCGCGGCCGGCTTCGGCGCCCCCATCTTCATCGCTCTCGGCGGGGCTGCGGCGGTGTTGCTGTGGAGCAACTGGGACCCGGTGTCGGCGATTCCCGCCGAGGTCTACAGCATGGTCAGCAAGCCCACGCTGCCCACGATCCCGCTCTTCACGCTTGCCGGCTACATTCTCGCCGAGGGCGGGGCTCCGAAGCGCCTCGTCGTTCTGTTCCGGGGGCTCTTCGGCTGGATGCCGGGGGGCGTCGCCGTGGTGGCGATCGTCGTCTCGGCGTTTTTTACCTGCTTCACCGGGGGGAGTGGGGTGACGATTCTCGCCATGGGCGGCCTCATGTTCCCCATGCTCCTCGCCGACGGCCACCGGCCCCGGTTCGCGACCGGCCTCCTGACTTCGTCGGGTTCGCTGGGCCTCCTGTTTCCACCGTCGCTTGCGGTCATCCTCTACGGGCTGGTGGCCGAGGTCGACATTCGCCGGCTCTTCGTCGCCGGGCTGGTCCCGGCCGTCGTGGAGATTGCGCTCGTTGCCGGGTTCACCATCTTCGTCACCCGCAGGGTGTCAAGGGGGAACACGTCGTCCTTCCGCTGGCGGGAGGCCGGCCGGGCGCTGTGGGTTGCGAAATGGGAGGCGGCCATCCCGTTTCTGGTTCTGGGGGTGGTGATCGGAGGCTTCGCCACCCTGGTCGAGGCGGCGGCGATCACCGTCCTCTACGCGCTCTTCGTGGAGTTTGTCGTCCACCGCGAGGGCAAGAGCCTCGGCGACCTGATCTCGACCGGGGGGAACGCCGCGACGCTGATCGGCGGCGTGCTCCTGATCCTGGGCGCGGCACTCGGGCTCACGAACTACCTGATCTTCGCCGACATCCCGAACCTGGCCGTCGGGTGGGTCCAGTCCTTCGTCGATTCGCCGCTCTTTTTCCTGCTCCTGCTGAACATCGTCCTGCTGATCACCGGGTGTCTGATGGACATCTACTCGGCCATCGTGGTCGTGGTCCCGCTGATGACTCCGCTTGGCCTCGCCTACGGGGTGGATCCGGTCCATCTGGGGATCATCTTCCTCACGAACCTCGAGCTGGGGTACCTGACGCCGCCGGTGGGGATGAACCTGTTCCTCGCCTCCTACCGGTTCAAACAGCCGCTGACCAGGGTCTACCGGGCGGCGCTGCCCTTCCTGGCGATCCGGGCGGTCGCGGTGCTGCTCATCACCTACGCTCCATGGCTCACGCTGACCCTTCCGGGTCTGGTCTTCGACTGATCGTTCCGTGGACTTCCGGATCGCCGCCGCAGCGCGCCGGCGGAAGAGGCGTCGGCTCCTGATCGGCGTGGGGGCCGGGTTGGCGGCCGCGGCGCTCCTGACCGCGCTCTCGTTCATCGGGCCGGGCGCTCCGGAGGCGAGTCGGGACGCACTCTGGACCGGGACCGTCGAGCGCGGGTCCCTGGTGCTCCAGGTGCGCGGGCCGGGTTCGCTGGAGGTGCCGCCGGAGGAGATCCGCTGGCTGGCGGCGGAGACCCGGGGCCGGGTCGAAGAGCGCCACGTACTTCCCGGCACGCCGGTCGACGCGGACACGCTGCTGCTTGCCCTGTCGAACCCGGAGCTGGAACAACAGGTGAGAGAGGCCGAGCATCAGCTGCAGGCCGAAGAGGCCGATCTCCGCGGGCTGCGCGAGCGGAACCGCTCGGATCTCCTCGAACAGGAGAGCGCGGCCGGAGAGCTCGCCGCCGCGTCGGAACGGGCGCGCCGGCGGGCCGAGGCCGACCGGCGGCTGGAAGAAGCCGGGCTGGTCGGCGAGTTCGTCCGCAAGCGGAGCGAGGTGCGGGCGGAAGAGTTCGAGACCCGGCGCAACCTCGAGCAGCAGCGGCTCGCCATCCTCGCCGACTCCAGCGCGGCCCAGATCGCCGCCAAGGAGGCCACCGTCGCCCGCTACCAGGCGCTCGTCGCGCTGCGCCGCCGGCAACAGGCCGGGCTGCTGGTCCGCGCCGGCCGAAGCGGCATCCTGCTCGAGCTGCCGGTCGAGGTGGGCCAGGAGGTCCGCCCGGGTGAGAACCTGGCCCGGGTAGCCGACCCCCAGCGACTCAAGGCGGTGCTCCGGATCCCGGAGACCCGTGCGCGCGACGTGGCTCCAGGCCGTCCCGCCGTCGTGGACACGCGAAACGGCGTCATCCCCGGTGTCGTGACCTGGGTCGACCCAGCGGTGCGCGATGGCGCGGTTGCAGTGGACATCGCTCTCATGGGCCCGCTTCCGCGAGGCGCCCGTCCCGACCTCTCGGTGGAGGGCGCCATCGAGCTGGACCGGATCGAGGACACCCTCCACCTGGGACGACCGGCCTACGGCCAGCCCGGCAGCTCGGTCGGTCTCTTCCGCGTCACCTCCGACGGCGAAATGGCCGTCCGAACGGCGGTCCGCCTTGGACGCGCCTCCGTGAACCGGATCGAGATCCTCGAAGGCCTCGCGGAAGGCGATGAGGTCGTCCTCTCCGACACCTCGACCTGGGACGCCCACCCCCGGATCCGCCTCCGCTGAGTTCGATGGGGTCGGCGAGGACCCCGGCGCTCCCGATCGAAGCGCCCGCCTACCGGCGGACGATGTGGGGGCGGAGAGAGTCCCGGTCGAGGTCGGCGCGCCGGGCGATACGGGGCGTGATTGTGAGGATGATGTCCGACTCGAGCGTTTCGTCGGTGTTCCGGCCGAACAGCCGCCCAAGCACCGGAATGTCCTGGACGCCGGGAAGACCCTCCAGGCTGGTCCGCTCCTCCTGCCGGATGAGCCCGGCGATCATGCTCGTTTCGCCGTTCTGAAGGCGCAGCGTCGTCTCCACGTTGCGGTTGCCGAACGTGGGGAGCCCCGAATAGCCCGTCCCCGAAACGTTGTCGAGGCGCACCTTCACGTCGAGCGTCACGCTGTCGTCGTGGTGGATGCGGGGCATCACCTCGATGCTCACCCCGACGTTTTCGTACTCGAACGTGGTCGTGGGTTGCTGCGCGAGCCCTCCGGCAGCGATCGGGGCGAAGGTGGTGACCGGGACCGGGACCCGCTCCCCGAAGTCGGCGATCGCCGTCTTTCCGTCCGAGGCGCGGAGCTGGGGGTTCGCGAGGACGTGGGTGTCCGTATCGGTGCGGACCAGGTTCAGGATCGCTGCGGGGAGGCCGGCCACGAGCAGGTTCGAGCGGCTGTAAGGATTCTCGAGGATGGTGTCGAGGCGCGGCGACAGCGCCAGCGCCACCCCGTCCGATTCCGGCGAGAACAGGGAGATGCCGTACTGCTGGAGATGGGCGCGGTTCACTTCCATCAGCTCGACGTCGACCAGCACTTCGCCCGGGCTGCGATCGAGCGATTCGATGATCCGCGCCGCGGAACGCACGTTCTCCGGCGTGTCCACGACGGTGATCGAGTTCGTGCCCGGATGGGATGACGCGGTGCGGAGCCCGAGCACGATGCGGACGGTGTCGAAGGTCTCCGCGAGGTCGGCGTTCGAGAGGTAGAAGGTCTGGGCGACCTGGCGCTCGTACTGCGTCCGCTTCGTCCGGGTGTCCGGGATCACCGTGATGAGTTGCGGGGATTCCACCCGGAAGAAGTGCCCCGTCGTGCCGGTCAGGGCGCGAATCACATCCTCGAACGTCGCGTCCTCGGCCTCGAAGGACACGGGTCGGTCGCGGAAATCCTCGTCGAAGGCCATGGTGACGCCGGCGACCTCACCCAGCGTCAGCAGGGTGTCGCGAAGACTCGCGTCGCGGAATACGAAGCTGGCCGGAGCGCGAGCGTCTTCGAGGAGGTCGAGCCCGAGCGAATCCTCCCGGCTCGCCTCCTTCAGCGCTTCCAGAGTGAGCGGGACGGCGGGCGCCTCGGCCTCGCCTGCCTCGGCGCGGGCCCGGACGGCGAGAAGCCGGTCCTGGTAGGCCGCGTCGTCCGGAGCGAAGACCACCGCTGTCCGCAGTTCGTCCTCCGCGGCGCGGACCTCACCGGCGGCGAGGAGCCGTTCCGCCGCCATCGCGTGGGCCTCCGCGGCGCGGAGCTTGGCGCGGGCCAGCGCCTGCTGTGCCCCGGCGTCGTCCGGATTCTCGGCGACGGCGCGCGCGTAGCTGGCGACCGCCTCGTCATGGCGGCCGAGCCGCTCCGCCGTCTCCCCCGCCCGAAAGTGCCCGCCCGTGGCGCAGCCGGCCGCCCACAGGGCGCCGAGCAGGATCCCGGCGGCGAAAGCGTCCCGGCGCATGCGCGTCATGGGCGGTCTCCCGGGCCCCGGAAGTCGGAGGCGGTGAGGATTTCGGTGCCGGGCGGAATGAGGAAAACGAACGTGGAGTCTTCGGGGGGTTCGTCGGTGCGGAAGTCGTCGAAGCGGAAGCGGGTCACGTTGCCCTCGGGATCTTCCCACTCGAGGCCCCGGATCAGGCCGGCGTCCGGTTCGACAAGCAGACGCACGAAGGAGACGGCGGCCGGTTCGTGCGGCGTCAGGCGCAGCGGCCGGAATCCCCCGGATCCCGGTTCCTCCAACTCCACGTCGAAATGGTCCAGCAGGTCCAGTTCTCCGGTCAGAAACCCCAGCGGGTTCACCTCCCCGGTGGCGAGTTCGGCTGGCGTGGCGTTGGTGTCCCCGCTTCCTCCCGCGCTGCGGAACGCTCCGACGACAACCTGGCGATCGGCGGGCACGTGGAACCAGGTGTTCGTGCCGTCGGTCACGAACACTTTCGGCTCGGGAGTCTCGTACTCCCAGCGCATCCGGTCCGGCCGCTTCACGATGAGCTGACCCGTTTCGGTGCGGCTGCGCCCGAATATGCGGGGCGTGAACTGCTGTTCGAAGCGGGCCCGGAAGTGGGGCAGGGACCGGTGGTGGCGTTCGATGCGCCCGATGAGGCTCGCCAGGCTGACTTCCGGGGGTTCCGTCTGGCCGGTCGCGCCGGTCGGGCCGAAAGCCAGCAGGAGCGCCAGGGCAAGAAAGATCCGGTCCGCGCGGCCGGTGGACGGCACGGGGATCGAACCCGTGACCTCGGCATTGCGAACGCCGCGCTCTCCCATCTGAGCTAGCCGCCCTCCCGAAATCGAGATCTTTCGGCGCGGATAGTACCTTGCACGCCACCCCCTGGAGCACCGCCGCCCCCTGGAGCGCCGGCGTCCTCGCCGGCCTGCGCCGCCCCCTGGAGCGCCGGCGTCCTCGCCGGCCTGCGCGGTCCCCTGGAGCGCCGGCGTCCTCGCCGGCCTGCGCCGCCCCCTGGAGCGCCGGCGTCCTCGGCCGGCCTGCGCCGCCCCCTGGAGCGCCGGCGTCCTCGCCGGCCTACGCCGCCCCCTAGAGCACCGGCGTCCTCGCCGGCCTACGCCGCCCTCTGGAGCGCCGGCGTCCTCGCCGGCCTGCGCCGCCCTCTGGAGCGCCGGCGTCCTCGCCGGCCTACGCCGCCCTCTGGAGCGCCGGCGTCCTCGCCGGCCCACGCCGCCCTCTGGAGCACCGGCGTCCTCGCCGGCCCACGCCGCCCTCTGGAGCGCCGGCGTCCTCGCCGGCCCACGCGGTCCCCTGGATCGCCGGCGTCCTCGCCGGCCTACGCCGCCCCCTGGAGCGCCGGCGTCCTCGCCGGCCTACGCCGCACCGCCGGTTCCTCAGCCAGCCTCCTGCCGACCGCGCCGCCGTTCCGACCGGCCGTGGGCCGGGAGGCGCACGGACCATGTCCGCCTGCGGCGCGGTGGCCGGTGAGGACACCGGTGCTCCAGGCGCTGTTCAGCTTCCGCTTCCGGGCTCCGCAGGTACGCCACGTGCCCCTCCTGCCCCCAGCAGCTGATGGCGGAGGACGTGGTCGGCGAGGACGAGGCAGGCCATGGCTTCCACGATAGGCACAGCTCGAGGGAGGACGCACGGGTCATGGCGGCCCTTCGCCGCGAGCGTCACGGAATCCCCCGTCGTGTTGACAGTCCGCTGCCGCTTGCCGATGGTCGAAGTCGGCTTGAAGGCGACGCGAAAGACAAGCGGCATGCCGCTGGAGATCCCGCCGAGCACCCCGCCGGCGCGGTTCGAAGTGGTCCGCACCTCGCCGCCGACATTCGTGAACGGGTCGTTGTGCTCGGAGCCGAAGAGCCTGGCGCCGGCAAACCCGGACCCGATCTCGAAGCCCTTTGTGGCGTTGATGGCCAGCATCGCCTTGGCCAGGTCGGCTTCCAATTTGTCAAAGACCGGCTCCCCGAGGCCCGTCGGGACGCCGTGGACGCAGCAGCCGACGACCCCGCCGACCGAATCCCCCTCCGCCTTGGCCTTCCGGATGAGCTCCGCCATCCGCTCCGCCGCTTCGGGATCCGGGCACCGCACCGCGTTCGCCTCCACCTCGCCCCGCGTCACGCGTTCGGGGACGATGTCTCCCGAGATCTGCCAGACTCGCTGGACCCAGCCGACGCACCGGGTCCCGAAACGCTTCGCGAGCAGTTTCCGCGCTACGGCTCCCGCGGCCACGTGGGCCACCGTGACCCTGGCGGAGGAACGGCCGCCGCCTCGGGGATCGCGCACGCCGTACTTGCGCTCGAAGGTGAAATCCGCATGGCCCGGCCGGTACACCTGGGAGAGCGCCTCGTAGTCCCTGGGGCGCGCGTCGCGATTCCGGACGGACATGGCGATGGGATGCCCGGTGGTGTGTCCGTGGTAGACCCCGGACTCGATCCTGACCCGGTCCGCTTCGGCGCGGGTGGTCGTGAGCTGACTCTGGCCGGGTCGGCGGCGATCGAGCTCCCGCTGGACATCGGCCTCGTCCAGGGGAAGGCCCGGGGGGCAGCCGTCCACCACGACACCAATGGCCGGACCGTGGGATTCGCCCCAGGCGGTGACCCGGAAGGCGTGGCCGAGGGAACTACCGGGCACGGGCGGCCATCCTGGCGGCTTCCTCCATCCGATCCACGGGCGCAGCCCGCCCGGTCCAGATCTCGAAGGCGGCCGCCGCCTGGAGCACGAGCATGCGGAGCCCGGGCACGATGGTCTTTCCGAGCGCCGCCGCGGTGGCGAGAAGTCTGGTGCGCTCCGGGTGCGGGATCAGGTCGAAGACGACGCCATGCCCCGCTACGGTCCGCTCCGGAACAGGGGACCGGTCCGCGAGCGGCCCCATCCCGACCGGAGTGGTGTTGATCAGGATGTCTCCCGCGGCGCGGTCGAGTCCGCTGAACGGACGGACCGTTGCGCCGAATGCCTTGGCGACCGCCGCCGCCTTCCGGTCGTCCCGCGCCAGCACGGCGACGTCGACGCCCCGGCGCGTGAGCCCGTAGGTCACGGCCCGGGCGGCCCCCCCGGCGCCAATCACGGTGGCGCGGCAGCCGGAAAGCCGAAGGGCCTCTTCCAGGGCGCGGACCGCCCCCGACCAGTCGGTGTTCCGGCCCCGGAGTCCGCCATTCACGCGGGCGATCGTATTCGCCGCGCCGATGCGGCGAACGTCCTCGTCGACTTCATCGAGCCCGGGCAGCACCGCCTTCTTGTGGGGGATCGTGACGTTGAACCCGGCGGCCTCGGTGAGCCGCGCCGCTTCGAGGAACGCGGCGAGTTCCTCGGGAGGAACCGGGAAGGGGAGGTAGGCCGCCTCGATACCGTGGTGAGCGAACGCGGCTTCGTGCATCGGCGGACTCAGGCTGTGCCCGACAGGGTGACCGATCACCCCGTAGACCGGAGCCGGGGCGGCGAGCCGCCGTCCCCAGCGCCGATACCGGGCGCGGATCCTGGACGCAGTGAGTTGTCCGGGCGCCACTGCCGGCAAGCCTGCGGGAGGCGCGTAGGTGGAAATGGCCGCCCCGGCATCGGCTGCGACGGTCCGGAGAGCGCTCCCCGCCTCGCCCATGGCGATGCCGATCATCGGGGATCCCGCCGCCGCCGTCCGGCGGATGAGCTGGTGCAGACGCGAAGCGTCTTGCCGTCCGGCCGCCGCCACCGCGATCTTGATCCGGTCCGGCCGGGTCACGGCCATCTGTTTCGGCAGGTCCTCGAGCGCCGGCGGCACTCTCTCGAAGTCGTGGAGCGACGAGAGAATCCGAACCCCCGGCGCCGCCTTGCGAATCCGGCGGGTCAGCGCGCCGCGGCCCTGCCGGTCGGCCTCGAATTCCAGGTCGATCCAGCCAGCCCCGAGGCGCGCCGCGGCTTCGAGAAGGGCGATCCGGTCCTCTTCGTCGCCGGCGTAGCGGCCGCCCTCTTCGAGACGGCGCGCTGTCACGATGAGACGCTCCCGCTCACCCTCCGAACACCGCGCCAGGACCTCCCCCACCCGGCCCGGCGTCGCCGCTTCGAGGTGATCGAGGCGTATCTCCACCAGATCATCCGGCCCGCACTCCCCGAGCGCCTGCCGCAGCCCCACGCCCAGCGCCTTCACGGTGGACGCGGCGACGGTCAGCGCAAGTGGCGGGCCGAAATGGGCGCGGCGCAATTCGTCGGCTGCCTCGCTGCGCGCCGGGCTCCCGAAACCGCCGCTCCAGACGTCGAGATCGGCTGCCTCGCGGTAGAGCGGCGCCCGCCGGCGGAGCATGGCGGGCGCTTCGGTGGTCGGATCGGTCCCGGGGAGCGGCGGGCGCCGCGCGCGGTGCTCCGGGCGGGCCAGGCGCTCTTCGAGGACGCGCACCGGAGCCCGGACCCAGTACACCGTGCCGAGCGCCCGCAACGCCGGAATGTTGGCCGGGCGCTCGACGATGCCGCCGCCGCAATCGACCACGAGCCTGCTCCCGGAGATCTCGCCCAGGAGGTAGCTCTCCATCTCGCGGAAACGGTCCCAGCCCACCCGCGCGACGAAGGCGGGAATCGGCCCGCACCGCGCCTCGATCCCCTCGTCGATGCTGATCCGGGTCCAGCCGATCGCCTCGGCCAGCCGGCGCGCCGCGCGGCTCTTCCCCGAAGCGCGGCTCCCGACCAGGACGATGTTCGGGAACGAGGCGTCCGCCGGCCGGGAGGCGCGCGGGGCCATCAGGCGCGATCGATGATCCGGGCGCCGAGGCCGGCCAGCGCGTCCCAGAACCCCGGGAAGGATTTGGCGACCACCTCCGGATTCCGGATCCGGATTCCGGGGAGCCGCAGGCCGGCCAGGGCAAAGGCCATGGCAATCCGGTGGTCGCCGGCGGGGTCCACCACTCCGGCCCCGAGGCCGCCGCCCTCGATGACCAGACCATCCGTTGTGGCTTTCGCCCGGCCGCCAAGCGCGACCAGCCCGGTCGCCATCGCCCCGATCCGGTCGCTCTCCTTGAAACGGAGGTGACCGATTCCGGAGATGACCGTCCGTCCTTCGGCGAAGGCGGCGATCGCGGCGAGGTTCGGGACGGCGTCCGGCATCGTCCCCATGTCGACCCGCAGCGCGCGGAGGCGGGGCGGGCCGCCGATCGCGATCCGGAACGAATCGGGACCGGCCCCCGACTCGCGCACGGTGCAGCCCATCGCCCGCAGGATCTCCGGGAACCGCCGTTCGCCCTGGGGCGTGTCCGGATCGAGGCCAGTGATTTCCACCTGGCCGCGGGCCACCGCGGCGGCGGCGAGGAATGTCCCTGCCGCGGTCCAGTCGCCGGAGACGCGGTGAACCCCCGGCCGGTAGCGGGAACCGGGGGCAACCCGGAACCGCCGCGACCCTTCGCGGCGCACGGGGACGCCGCAGCGCGCCATGACCGCGACCGTCAGGCCGAGGTAGGGGGCGGAGACCGGCTCCTCCGCGAGTTCCAGGGTCAGCCCCTGACGAAGCCGCGGCGCCGCAAGGAGCAGGGCGCTCGCGAACTGGCTGCTCTCCCGGGCCGCAACCCGAACGAAACCGCCGGCGGGCGGGCGG
>JAAXGQ010000060.1:759-1612 GCA_012271265.1 Vicinamibacteraceae bacterium | reverse complement strand
CGCCCTCCCCGGCGGGTCGCTCCCATCCATCGATCCTTCCAGGAAGGGGGATGAGCCGATGAGGCACTCGACGCTCGCCATCATCGGAGCCGCCGTCGGCGCGTGCGCCGCCCAGGCGCTCGAAGCGCCGTTCCCCGGCACGGGCGGCAACCCCGTGCTCGACCTGATCGCGTGGCACGATCCGGACCTGCACGCCGCCATCCGCGCCTGGTACCACGCCGCGCCCGGCGTCGCCGTCGTGCTCGCCGGGAGCCTCTGCGTCTCGGTCTGGCGCGTCTGGCTTCAGCCGCGCTTCCGCTTCCTGCGCCGGGGCAGGCTTCCGGCCTGGCCCGCGTCGCCGAACGACGCCGGGCCGTCGCTCGTGATCGGGGAGCTTCACCACCCGGTCGCGGCGCGGGAGAGCGAGCGGCCGTCCTGGCTCGTCATCCCGGAGAAGGGGCTCTACACCGGGGTGCTCGTCGTCGGGGCCGTCGGCACCGGCAAGACCACCGCCTGCATGTACCCGTTCGCCGAGCAGCTTCTCTCGTGGCGGGCCGAAGATCCCCGCCGCCGCGCGGGCGCGCTCGTGCTCGAAGTGAAGGGCGACTTCTGCCATCAGGTCCGGGGCATCCTCGAAGACGCAGGGCGCGCGGACGACTACATCGAGATCGGGCTCGGCGGCTCATGGCAGTGGAATCCGCTCGACGACCCGCTGCTCGACTCCTACTCGCTCGCCTACGGCGTGGCGTCGCTCGTCAACCAGCTTTTCGGCAAGGGCAAGGAACCCTTCTGGCAACAGGCGTACACGAACCTCGTGCGATGGATCGTCGAGGTCCACCGGCTCCTGCCGGGGGGCTGGGTCACGCTCCGGGAC
>JAAXGQ010000060.1:0-747 GCA_012271265.1 Vicinamibacteraceae bacterium | reverse complement strand
CTCAAGAAGTGGGCCTGGGAGAAGGTGCCGGGCACCGCGAACGTCGGCTGCCGGATCGACGGGGAACTTTCCGCGCGGCTCGGCAAGCTCGGGATCGCGTACGAGACGGAGCCGAGGGGCGGCCCCGCGGGCCTCGAACTCCGCGAACGGGCCGAGGCCGTCGAGCGGTGGTACCTGAACGACTGGACGGCGCTGGACGCCAAGATCCGCACCACGATCGTCGAGGGGATCAGCGTGTTCCTCTCGCTCTTCGACCAGCCGGACGTGGCCGCCGTGTTCTGCCCGCCGCCGCCCGGTGCCGCGACGGACGGTGGCGACGAATCCGGCGACGACGCCGGTGACGGCGAAGAATACGAAGACGTTCCGCCCCTGCCGGGGATCCGGCGCAGGCTGCCGCCGCTGGCGGACCTGATCGAGGGCGGCAAGGTGCTGGCGCTCAACATGCCCGCAGGCGCGAACCCGGCGCTGGCGCGAGCCGTCGGCGTGCTGCTCAAGAGCGCGTGGATGCAGGCGCTGCTTCGGCGTCCCGCCGAGGCCGCGCGCCGCCCCGAGCGCCACATGCGGCCCGCCGTGTTCATCTGCGACGAGTACCAGGCCTTTGCCACGGTCGGGCAGGACGACCCTTCGGGCGACGAGAAGGCGTTCGCGCTCACGCGCCAGTGCCGCTGCATCCCCATCGTCGCCACGCAGTCGATCTCCTCGCTCCGCTCCGTGCTCCCGTCCGGCGAGGCGTGGCGCACGCTCGTC
>JAAXGQ010000059.1 GCA_012271265.1 Vicinamibacteraceae bacterium | reverse complement strand
GCGGGTCTGGCTGGAGCCGCTCGCCATGCGCCGGAACCGGGGCAGGCTGCCCGCCTGGCCCAACTCGCCCAAGGACGACGGGCCATCGCTCGTCGTCGGGGAACTGCACCACCCCACCGTTGCCTGGGAGAGCGACAGCCCCTCCTGGCTCGTCGTCCCCGACAAGGGACTCTACACCGGCGTGCTCGTCGTCGGGGCCGTCGGCACCGGCAAGACGACGGGCTGCATGTACCCGTTCGCGCGGCAGCTGCTCCACTGGCAGGCCGGCGACGCCGGCCGCCGCGCGGGCGCGCTCGTGCTGGAGGTGAAGGGGGATTTCTGCCACCAGGTCCGGGGAATCCTGAGCGAGGCCGGCCGAGAGGACGACTACCTCGAAATCGGGCTCGGAGGAGCTTGGCAGTGGAACCCGCTCGACGATCCGCTGCTCGACTCCTACTCGATGGCCTACGGCGTCGCGTCGCTCATCAACCAGCTCTTCGGCAAGTCCCGCGAACCGTTTTGGCAGCAGGCGTACACGAACCTCGTTCGCTGGATCGTCGAGCTTCACCGGCTCCTGGCGGGCGGCTGGGTCACGCTTCGCGACATCTACCGCTGCACGGTCGACGCGCAGCTCTTCGCGAACAAGATCGGGGAAGCGAAGGCGGAGGCCCTGCGGCGGTGCCCCATGCGGGTTGTTGTCGCCGCCAAGGATCTGAACAAGCACCGGAAGGCGCTCGGTGGCTGGGATTGGGACATGGCGCCCGGCAGCAACACGGTGGCGTGCCCCCTCGATCCGGAACGCGCGGCGTTGCTCGCGGAGTTGAAGGTCGAGTACGCCACCGAGCCGGTGGGGAGCGGCGCGGGCCGCGAGTACGCGGAGCAGGTGGACGCCGTCGAGCGGTGGTACCGGCACGACTGGATGAAGCTCGACGCCAAGCTCCGCACCTCGATCATCGAAGGCATCTCGGTGTTCCTGTCGCTCTTCGATCAGCCGGACGTGGCGCGCGTGTTCTGCCCGTCGCCGCCCGACGATCCCCCGGCCGCACGAACGGACGGCGAGGACGACGGAGAGGTCCCGGATGTCCCGGCCATGCCTGGGCTCCGGCGCAGGCTGCCGCCGCTCGCCGACCTGATCGAGGGCGGCAAGGTGCTGGCGCTCAACATGCCCGCCGGGGCCAACCCGGCGCTCGCCCGTGCCATTGGCGTACTCCTCAAGAACGCGTGGATGCAGGCGCTGCTCCGGCGTCCCGCCGAAGCCGCCCGCCGTCCCGGACGGTACATGCGGCCCGCCGTGTTCATTTGTGACGAGTATCAGGCGTTTGCCACCGTGGGGCAGGACGACCCGTCCGGCGACGAGAAGGCGTTCGCGCTGACCCGGCAGTGCCGCTGCATCCCCATCGTCGCCACGCAGTCGATCTCGTCGCTCCGCTCCGTGCTCCCCTCGGGGGAGGCGTGGCGAACGCTCGTCCAGACGCTCCGCACGCGGATCTTCCTGTCGCTCTCCGACGAGTCGTCGGCGCGGATCGCGTCCGAGATGTGCGGATCGGTCATGAAGACCCAGGCGTCGCACACCTTCACCGAGACCACGGGCAGGCCCGAGTTCTCGCTCCTGTCGGGGCGCGCCGGAGGCGGGCGCGGCACCATCGGCACGAGCAAGTCGTTCCGCCGGGCGCTTCAGCCCGTGTTCACGCCCCGGCAGTTCGCGCTGCTGCCCAACTACCAGGCCGTTTGCCTCCCCTACGACGGCGTCAAGTCGCTCCCGGCCACCCGCGTCTATCTGAAGCCCCACTACCTGCCGAAGACCGAAGGCTACTGGCGGCTCCGGGACGGATATGAAGCGCGCGAGCGGCATCGGTCACCTCACTCCGTTCCTGCCGGGACTGGAGGCGCTCCTGAAGGACGCGGAGGTCTCCGAGATCATGATCAACGGACCCGCGAACGTCTGGATCGAGAGGGCCGGACGGCTTGAGCCGCACGACGCCCCGGCCCTCACCGCCGCGTGGCTCCACCGCGCCGCGATCCACATCGCCCGGCCGCTGGGGCTCGATCCGGCCGCGAGGCCCATCCTCGACGCCCGGCTCGACGACGGGTCGCGGGTCGCGATCTGCACGCCGCCCGCCGCGCCCGAGGTCGCGATCACGATACGGCGGTTCGGAGGCCGCGCGTTCTCCGCCGAGGACCTGATGCGGATGGGCTCGCTGCCGGAGCCGGTCCTCGAAGCCGCCCGAAGGACGCTGCTGGCCCGCCGCAACGTACTCGTCTCGGGCGGCACGGGATCGGGGAAGACCACGCTCTTGAACGCGCTCATCGAACTGCTGCCCTCCGGCGAACGGATCGTCGCCATCGAGGACACGCTCGAACTCAGGATCGACCGGGCCAACTGCCTCCGGTTCGAGGCCGGGGCCATCGAACCGGAGACGCCCGTCGAGATCCGCGATCTGGTGCGCCACGCGCTCCGCNNCGGGGCGGCGAGGCCGCCGACCTGCTCCAGGCCCTGAACACCGGCCACGGCGGATCTCTCACCACCGTGCACGCCAACAACGCACGCTCCGCGCTCTCGCGGCTCGCAAGCTGCGCCATGCAGGCCACCGCCGCGCTCCCCTGGGAGGTCACCTGTAGGGGCGTCGTGGACGGCATCGCGCTCGTCGTGCACGTGACCCGCCAATGCGGGAGGCGGTTCGTCGAGGAAGCTCTTGAAGTGCGCGGCTACGAGCCGGACACGGGCCGCTGGATCACCGAACCCGTTTGGACAACCCACAAGCCCAAGGAGGCGAAGGCATGACCATCCACGAAGAGATCATCCGCGTCGAGACGTTCGAGGCCTTCGACCGCGAACTCGCGCGCGACGGAGGCGAGGCGCTTCAGGTCCCGGCCGACCTGGCCGACGAGTACGGCCTCTTCCCCGAGGAGGTCGGAACCGAGTACGAGATCCGCGATGCGGTCCGGGACCCGCTCGGGGCCGGGGGGGAGGACGACCGATGAAGCACGACGAGTATCACCGGAAGTTCGCCGACGCGATCATCGAGCAGATCAGGAAGGGCACCGCGCCGTGGCAGAAGCCGTGGGCACCGGGCGAGCGCGTGATGCCCGCGAACGTGGACACCGGACGCTCCTACCGGGGCGGCAACAGCCTGCACCTGGCCGCCATGCAGCAGGAGCACGGATACGGCGACGTGCGCTGGGGAACCTACCGCCAGATCCAGGCCCAGGGCGGACAGGTCAGGAAGGGCGAGCGCGGAACGCGCATCCTCTCCTTCCAGGACCGGAAGCGGCTCCCCGTCACCGACGGCCGGGGACGGCCCGTCCGCGACGACGAGGGCAAGCGCCTCTACCACTACGAGAAGCTCGCCGTGCCGTTCGTCCGCCAGTACACCGTGTTCAACGCCGAGCAGGCCGACGGGCTGCCCGAACGGCCCACCCGCGTTCCCGAGCCGCTCTGGAAGGCGCACCAGGAGGCCGAGCGGGTCATGGAGGATGTCGGCGTCCCGGTCCGCCATGTCGCCGGCGACCGCGCCTACTACCACATGAAGCGCGACGAGATCGTGCTGCCCGAGCGCGGGCAGTTCCCGTCCGCGAACCACTACTACCAGACCGCGCTCCACGAGCTGGGCCACAGCACCGGCCACGAGAGCCGGATGAAGCGCGACACCCTCATCGAGGGGATCGACGGCGGGTTCGGATCGCCGCAGTACGCGAGGGAGGAACTGAGGGCCGAGATCAGCGCCATGATGACCGGCGAGCGCGTAGGCGTCGGTCACGACCCGGCGCGGGGCGCGGCCTACGTCGAGGGCTGGATCCAGGCGCTTGAGGAGGACCCGCGCGAGATCCGGCGCGCCGCCGCAGACGCGCAGAAGATCTCCGACTTCGTGCTCGTCCGGCACATCGAGCGCGAGGCCGCGCGGGAAGCCCAGCCCATCGCCGCTTCCCGCGCACCCGCGCATCAACAAGGACCGCAGAGGCTCGTCGTCCCCGTGCCGCCGCTGCCGACCCGCCAGCGCGGCTTCGGGCCGAGCCGCTGACCGATGAGAGGGAGAGGGATGTTCGACCGCGCGGTCGAACCGGACCCGCGCCCCGCCGCGCCAACCAGCCGCAACAGCCAACGCTTGCGGGACGGCCACCGCCGGGAACACGCCGCGAGCCGGGAGCGCGGGTCCATCTCCTTCGACGAACGGTGCGCACGCGCGCTGGCCGACATCGGCGTCCACGGCGCGGTGTCGTACGGCGATCTGGCCGAGGCCCGGTTCGGCGGACACCCCTACACCACCCGGCGCGCGGTCAACGCCTGGACTCAAAAGGGGCTCGTCACCGAGACCGTCGCGACCGGACCCGGGGGCAACCCGTTCAAGGTTCTCACGCTGACGCGCAAGGGCGTGGCCGACGCCCGCAGGGTCGCCGCGAAGCGGGGGATGGACCCCGCGCAACAGATCCGGTTCTCGCCCGCCCGCGCCACCCAGGCCGCCCACGACGCCGCCGTCTACCGCGCCTGCCGCAAGGAGCGCGAGCGTCTGCACAGGCGGGGCGCGACCGCGCGCCGCATCCGACTCGACGCCGAACTCAAGAGCACGGTCGCGCGAAGATCCGAGGCCGCACGGCGGAGGGACGGCAAGCGTGCCGCCGATGCCGAACGGCACCGCGCCGCCAAGGAACTCGGACTGCCGGTCGATGACGCCGGACGGGTGCTCTACCCGGACGCCCAGATCGAGTACACCGACGCGGACGGACGCACGGGCCGCGTCAACGTCGAGGCCGTCTCCGGCGACTACCGCGAACCCGCCGTCCGCGCCAAGGCCGCCGCAGGGTTCGCCATGCACGCCAACGGACCCGCAGCGGCGGGCCTGCTCAAGCGGCTCGGCCTCGGAGGCGGCGAAGACCGCTCGTCGCTCCGGGGACCCGCCGAGCGCGATCCGGCCACCCTCGAACTCTGACCGCAAGGAGGACCCGACCATGCAGCCCTGGAGAATCAGCGCCGGACTCACCGCCGCAGGCGGCGGATCGGCGTTCCTCGTCGCCGGATCGCGCCTCGAATACCTCGGACCCCATTGGACGCTCATCCTCGCCGACCACGGCCTCTCGCTCGCCCTGAACGTCGCGCTCGCGCTCGCGACCTTCGCCGCCGCCGTCTATGGCGTTGCCCGCGCCACCGGGCTCGCCGACCTCGGACGCCGCGTCGATCTCGCCGAACGGTCCGTCCGGCGCGGAGAGGGCGACCCGGACCTCACCGAGGCGCTCCGCCAGGATGCCGAAGGAGACTGGCAATGACCCGGAAGCGCGGAGGGAAGACCGAGCCCGCATCCGTCGAAGGGCTGCCCGCCGACTGGCGAAAGCGGGCCAAGGCGCTTCGCCGCTACGGCGGCGAGACCCCGGCCACCGCGATCGAACGCTGCGCCGACGACCTCGAAGCCACAATCGCCGAACGGGACGAGACCACGTTCTCGCTCGTCGAGGCCGCCCGCGAGAGCGGCTACTCCGCCGACCACCTCGGACGGCTGGTGCGCGACGGCAGGATCCCCAACGCCGGACGGCCCGGCGCGCCCCGGATCGCCCGCAGGGACCTGCCCCGGAAGGCGCACGCACCAACAGACCCGCCCCCGCCACTGGCGGACAGGACCCGCCCCCGCGATGTTTCAAATGCGCAGATCGTGCAGTCCATCATCCGCAAAGGAATCGAATGATGGCACGCACGAAACGTGACCGGCGCGCGTACAGCGCCGGCGAATGGGGCCGGAACCGGGTCAGGATCTTCCCCGACCCGAAGACCGGCATGTTCCAGATCGAGTGGCGGGAGAACGGGCGCAGGCTCACCCGGTCCCTGAAGCACCGGGACTGGGC
>JAAXGQ010000058.1 GCA_012271265.1 Vicinamibacteraceae bacterium | reverse complement strand
CGAGCGCGGCACCCGCATCCTCTCGTTCCAGGACAGAAGGAGGATCGCGGTGACCGACGAGCGCGGGCGGCCCAGGAGGGATGCCGAGGGCAAGCGCGTCTACCGCTACGAGAAGCTCGAGGTCCCCTACGTCCGCCAGTACACCGTGTTCAACGCCGAGCAGGCCGACGGGCTGCCCGAGCGGGCCAGGACCACGCCCGAGCCGCTCTGGAAGATCCACCAGGAGGCCGAGCGGGTCATGGAGGACGGCGGCATCCCCGTCCGCCACGTCGCGGGCGACCGGGCCTACTACCACCTGAAGCGCGACGAGATCGTGCTGCCCGAGCGCGGGCAGTTCCCGTCCGCGAACCACTACTACCAGACCGCGCTCCACGAGCTCGGACACAGCACCGGCCACCCGGAGCGGATGAAGCGCGACACTCTCATCCAGGGGATCGAGGGCGGGTTCGGGTCGCCCCAGTACGCGAGGGAGGAACTGCGGGCCGAGATCAGCGCGATGATGACCGGCGAGCGCGTCGGCGTCGGCCACGACCCGAGCCGGGGAGCCGCCTACGTCGAGGGGTGGATCCAGGCTCTCGAGGAGGACCCGCGCGAGATCCGGCGCGCCGCGGCCGCCGCGCAGAAGATCTCCGACTTCGTGCTCACGCGGCACCGGGAGCGCGTCGCCACGCGCGACCCCGTGGCCGTCGCCGCCACCCGCGCGCCCGCGCGAGAGCGGACCATCCATCCCGCGCCGCCGCTACCGGTCCCGGAGCGGAGCTTCGGGCCGGAGCGCTGACCGATGAGAGGGAGAGACATGTTCGACCGCACGGTCGAACCGGACCCGCGCCCCGCCGCGCCACCCAGCCGCAATCGCAACCCGATGCGGGACGGCCACCGCCGAGAACACGCCGCGGGCCGGGCGCGCGGGTCCATCTCCTTCACCGACCGGTGCGCGGGCGCGCTCACCGACATCGGCGTCTACGGCGCGGTGTCGTTCCGCGACCTCGCCGAAGCCCGCTTCGGCGGACACCCCTACACCACCCGCAGGGCCGTGAACGACTGGATCCGGGACGGGCTCGTCCGGGAACACACGGCCACCGGACCGAAGGGCAACCCGTTCAAGGTCCTGACCCTCACCCGCAAGGGCGTGGCCGACGCGCGCAAGCTGGCGGCCGAGCGCGGGATGGACCCCGGCCAGGAGATCCGGTCCGCGCGCTTCCGGCCCTCGGAAGGCGCGCACGACACCGCCGTGTACCGGGCGTGCCGGAGGGAGAGGCGGCGCCTTCTCGAACACGGTGCGGCCATCCGGCGCGTCCGCACCGGCACGGAACTCAAGAGCGCCGTCGCGCGAACGAGCGAGGCCGCGCGGCGGAAGGACGGCAGGTGGGCCGCCGACGCGGCACGGCGCCGCGCCGCCCGCGAACTCGGGCTCCCGCTCGACGACAACGGACACGTCCTCTACCCGGACGCGCAGATCGAGTACCTGGACGCCGACGGCCGCGCCGGCCGGGTCAACGTCGAGGCGGTCTCCGGCAACTACCGCGAACCGGCGCTGCGCGCCAAGGCCGCCGCCGGGTTCGCGCTCCACGCCAACGGACCGGCGGCGGCGGGGCTTCTCCGCTCGCTCGGCCTGGGCGACGACGGCGGCTCCTGGCTCAAGGGACCCGCCGACCGCGATCCGGCCACGGTCGAACTGTGACGGACCGGAGGAACCACCGATGCAGCCATGGAAGATCAGCGCCGGACTCACAGCCGCAGCCGCCGGATCGGCGTTCCTGCTCGCCGGGTCCCGCCTCGACTACCTCGCGCCCTTCTGGCCGGCACTCCTCGCCGACCACGGCGTCCCCCTCGCCGTGCACCTCGCAATCGCGCTCGCCGCACTCGCGGCCGCCATCTACGCCGCCGCCCGCGCCACCGGACTCGCCGACCTCGGACGGCGCGTCGATCTCGCCGAACGGTCCGTCCGGCGCGGCGAGGGGGACGCGGGCCTCGCCGACGCGCTCAGGAGGGACGATGAAGCGGATTGGGAGTGACGCAAATGAATGAGCCAACGTCCGTCCGCAGGCTGCCCGTCACATGGCGCAGGCAGGCCAAGGCGCTCCGCCGCTACGGAGGCGACACCCCGGCCACGGCCATCGAACGCTGCGCCGACGACCTCGAAGCCACGCTCGTCGAGCGGGACGAAACCACGCTGTCGCTCGTCGAGGCCGCACGCGAAAGCGGCTACTCCCGGGACCATCTCGGCCGCCTGGTGCGCGAAGGAAAGATCCCCAACGCCGGAAGGCCCAACGCGCCCAGGATCGCCCGCAGGCACCTGCCCCTGAAAGCTCCGTCCGAACCGCCACTGGCGGACGGGACCCGCCGCCACGATCATTCAAACGCGCAGATCGTGCAGTCCATCATCCGAAAAGGAATGGAATGATGGCACGCACGAAACGAAGCCGGCGCTCCTACGGCGCGGGCGAATGGGGCCGGAACCGGGTCAGGATCTTCCCCGACTCGAAGACCGGCATCTTCCAGATCGAGTGGCGCGAGAACGGGCGAAGGCTCACGCGGTCCCTGAAGCACCGGGACTGGGCGCGCGCGAAGCGGCAGGCCGACGAGTTCGCCGCCGGGTTCGCCAAGCCGGAGCCGAACGGCAGGAAGGACGCCGAGCCCAAGCCGCTCACCCTGGAACGGCTTTTTGACATCTACGGCGAAGAGGTGACGCCCGCCAAGGCCAAGCGGACGCGGGCGCGCGACAGGGTCGCGATGCGGATGTTCCTCAAGTTCTTCGGAAGGAACCGAAGGCCCGAGACCCTGTCCCGGAGGGACTGGGACCGGTTCATCCGGGAGCGCCGCGCGGGCAGGATCGGCCCGAGCGGAAAGCCCGTGTCGAACCGAATGATCGAATGCGACCTGAGGTTTCTGGTCGCGATCCTGAATTGGGCCGCGCGGTCCAGGGACGAACAGGGCCGCCTGCTCCTGGAATCGAATCCCCTGAGGGGCCTGAAGGCACCCAAGCGGAAGAACCCGGTCCGAGTCGTTCTTTCCGACGAGGAGTACCGGGCGCTCCTGAAGGTGTCCCGCCGGGTCGGCTGGCGGTTCCGCGTCGCGCTCGTGCTCGCCCACGAAACCGGACACCGCATCGGCGCGATCCGCAAGCTCAAGTGGTCCGATATCGACTTCGAGAGCCGGACCATCCGGTGGCGCGCCGAGCACGAGAAGACCGGATACGAGCACAGGACGCCGGCAACCGACGAGGTGATCGCCGTGCTCGAGGAGGCGCGCGGGAGCAACCCCGCGAGAGGCAAAGCTCCGGTGCTGCCCTCCACGCAGGATCCCTCCGTGTGCGTGAGGCGCTGGATGCTCGACGACAGGTGGCGCAAGGCCGAGAGGCTCGCCGGTCTCGAACCGAAGCGCGGCAGGGGCTGGCACTCGCTGAGGCGGAAGTTCGCCTCCGATCTCATGAACCTGCCGCTCAAGGTGCTATGCGAACTCGGAGGCTGGAAGGATGCCCAGACCGTTCTGCGGTGCTACCAGCAGGCAGACGAGGTCCAACTCAGAACGGCAATCGAAAGCCGCTCGAAAGTGCGGATCTGATCCCCAATCGGCGGGAATCGATCAGCGGGAATCGGACTGGCAAAGCGCGTAACCTCAACGGTCACAACAGAGTACGAACCGGAGTCCGAACGCTGCTTGAGGGACCGGGCGAGCCTGCGCCCGTTCTCCCGCCACTCGATCTGGAACATGCCGGTCTTCGGGTCGGGGAACACCCTGACCCGGTTCCGGCCCCATTCGCCGGCGCTGTACGCGCGCCGGTCACGTTTCGTGCGTGCCATCATTCGATTCCTTTCCGGATGATGGACTGCACGATCTGCGCATTTGTAACATCGCCACGGCGGGGCCGGTCCGCCAGTGGCTGTTGTGGGTCGGGCGGCGCGTGCGCCTTTCGGGGCAGGTCCCTGCGGGCGATCCGGGGCGCGCCGGGCCGTCCGGCGTTGGGGATCCTGCCGTCGCGGACGAGCCGTCCCAGGTGGTCTGCGGAGTAGCCGCTCTCGCGTGCAGCCTCGACGAGCGAGAACGTGGTCTCGTCCCGTTCGGCCAGGGTGGCTTCGAGGTCGTCGGCGCAGCGGTCCAGCGTGACGGCCGGGGTCTCGCCGCCGTATCGGCGGAGCGCCTTGGCCTTCTTTCGCCAGTCGGCGGGCAGCCCCTCGACGGATGCGAGCTTGTTCTTCCCTCCGCGCTTCCGGCTCATTGCCAGTCTCCTTCCGCGTCCCTGCGGAGCGCGTCCGTCAGGTCAGGGTCGCCCTCTCCGCGCCGGACGGACCGTTCGGCGAGATCGACGCGCCGTCCGAGGTCGGCGAGCCCCGTGGCGCGGGCGACGCCGTAGACGGCGGCGGCGAAGGTCGCGAGCGCGAGCGCGGCGTTCAGGGCGAGCGAGAGGCCGTGGTCGGCGAGGATGAGCGTCGGCAGCGGCGGCACGGGGACGACGAGCCTCTGCGGTCCTTGATGCGCGGGTGCGCGGGACGCGGCGATGGGCTCGGCCTCCCGGACGGCTTCGCGCTCGCGGTGCCGTTCGAGCACGAAGTCGGAGATCTTCTGCGCGTCGGCGGCCGCGCGCCGGATCTCGCGGGGGTCCTCCTCCAGCGCCTGGATCCAGCCCTCGACGTAGGCCGCGCCGCGCGCCGGGTCGTGTCCGACGCCCACGCGCTCGCCGGTCATCATGGCGCTGATCTCGGCCCTGAGTTCCTCCCTCGCGTACTCCGGCGATCCGAACCCGTTGTCGATCCCCTCGATGAGGGTGTCGCGCTTCATCCGGCTCTCGTGGCCGGTGCTGTGTCCCAGCTCGTGGAGCGCCGTCTGGTAGTACTGGTTGGCGGACGGGAACTGGCCGCGCTCGGGCAGCACGATCTCGTCGCGCTTCATGTGGTAGTAGGCGCGGTCGCCCTGGACGTGGCGGATGGGCACCCGGCCGTCCTGGAGCACCCGCTCGGCCTCCTGGTGCGCCTTCCAGAGCGGCTCGGGCGGGGCGTTGGAGCGCTCGGGCAGCCCGTCGGCCTGCTCGGCGTTGAACACGGTGTACTGGTGCACGAACGGCACGGCGAGCTTCTCGTAGTGGTAGACCCGCTTGCCCTCGCCGTCGCGGACGGGTCGTCCACGGTCGTCGGTCACGGGGAGCCGCTTCCGGTCCTGGAAGGAGAGGATGCGGGTGCCGCGCTCGCCTTTTCTGACCTGTCCGCCGCGCGCCTGGATCTGGCGGTAGGTTCCCCAGCGCACGTCGCCGTAGCCGTGTTCCTGCTGAACGGCGGCGAGGTGCAGGCTGTTGCCGCCCCGGTAGGAGCGCCCCGTGTCCACGTTCGCGGGCATCACGCGCTCGCCCGGCGCCCAAGGCTTCTGCCAGGGCGCGGTTCCCTTCCTGATCTGCTCGATGATCGCGTCGGCGAACTTGCGGTGGTATTCGTCGTGCTTCATCGGTCGTCCTCCTCCCCGGCCCCGAGTGGGTCTAGGACGGCGTCCCGGATCTCGTACTCGGTTCCGACCTCCTCGGGGAATAGGCCGTACTCCCCGGCCAGGTCGGCCGGGACCTGAAGGGCCTCGCCGCCGTCGCGCGCGAGTTCGCGGTCGAAGTCCTCGAACGTCTCGACTCGGATGATCTCTTCGTGGATGGTCATGCCTTCGCCTCCTTGGGCTTGTGGGTTGTCCAAACGGGTTCGGTGAGCCAGCGGCCCGCGTCCGGCTCGTAGCCGCGCACTTCAAGAGCCTCCTCGACGAACCGGCGGCCTCCTTGGCGGGTCACGTGCACGACGAGCGCGATGCCGTCCACGACGCCCCGGCAGGTGACCTCCCAGGGCAGCGCGCCGGTGGCCTGCATGGCGCAGCTTGCGAGCCGCGAGAGCGCGGATCGCGCGTTGTTCGCGTGGATGGTCGTGAGCGATCCGCCGTGGCCGGTGTTGAGCGCCTGGAGCAGGTCGGCGGCCTCGCCGCCCCGGACCTCGCCGACGACGATGTGGTCGGGCCGGTGGCGGAGCGCGTGGCGCACCAGGTCGCGGATCGAGACGGGCGTCTCCGGTCCGATGGCCCCGGCCTCGAACCGGAGGCGGTTGGCCCGGTCGATCCTGAGTTCGAGCGTGTCCTCGATGGCGACGATCCGCTCGCCGGAGGGCAGCAGTTCGATCAGCGCGTTCAGAAGCGTGGTCTTGCCCGACCCGGTGCCGCCCGAAACGAGCACGTTGCGGCGGGCGAGCAGGGTCCTTCGGGCGGCTTCGAGGACCGGCTCGGGCAGCGAGCCCAGGGCTACGAGGTCCTCCGCTGAGAACGCCCGGCCGCCGAACCGGCGGATGGTGATGGCGACTTCGGGACTCGCGGGCGGCGTGCAGATCGCAACCCTCGATCCGTCTTCGAGCCGGGCGTCCAGCACCGGCCGTTGAGCGGGATCGAACCCGAGCGGCCGGGCGATGTGGATCGCGGCGCGGTGGAGCCACGCGGCGGTGAGCCCAGGCGCGTCGTGGGGCTCCAGCCGCCCGTTCCGCTCGACCCAGACGTTCGCGGGTCCGTTGATCATGATCTCGGAGACGGCCGGGTCTTCGAGCAGGGATTCCAACCCCGGCAGGAACGGTCTCAGGTGGCCGATGCCGCTTGCGCGCTTCATATCCGTCCCTCCTCGCTGAGCCGCCAGTAGCCCGTCTCCCTCGGCAGGTAGTGGGGCTTCAGGTAGACGCGGGTGGCCGGGAGCGACTTGACCCCATCGTAGGGCAGGCATACGGCTTGGTAGTTGGCGAGCAGCGTGAACTGCCGGGGCGTGAACACGGGCTGAAGCGCTTGGCGGAACGACTTGCTCGTTCCGATGGTGCCGCGCCCGCCACCGGCGCGCCCCGACAGCAGCGAGAACTCGGGCCTGCCCGTGGTCTCGGTGAACGTGTGCGAAGCCTGCGTCTTCATGACCGATCCGCACATCTCGGACGCGATCCGGGCGGACGCCTCGTCGGACAGCGACAGGAAGATCCGGGTGCGGAGCGTCTGGACGAGCGTGCGCCACGCCTCTCCCGAAGGCAGCACGGAGCGGAGCGACGAGATCGACTGCGTGGCGACGATGGGGATGCAGCGGCACTGCCGGGTCAGCGCGAACGCCTTCTCGTCCCCGGAGGGGTCGTCCTGCCCGACCGTGGCAAAGGCCTGATACTCGTCGCAGATGAACACGGCGGGCCGCATGTGGCGGCCGGGGCGTCGGGCGGCCTCGGCGGGACGCCGGAGCAGCGCCTGCATCCATGCGTTCTTGAGCAGCACGCCGATGGCGCGGGCGAGCGCCGGGTTCGCGCCTGCGGGCATGTTGAGCGCCAGCACCTTGCCGTTCTCGATCAGGTCGGAGAGCGGCGGCAGCCTGCGGCGGAGCCCCGGGATGGGGTGAACCTTCGGGGCGTCCCTTTCGGCTTCGTCCTTCCTGCGGGTCGCTGCACCGGGCGGCGGCGGACAGAACACCCCGGCCACGTCCGGCTGGTCGAACAGCGAGAGGAAGACGCTGATCCCCTCGACGATCGAGGTGCGGAGCTTGGCGTCGAGCGCCATCCAGTCCTTCAGATACCACCGCGCGACGGCCTCGACCTGCTCGGCGTACTCGCTTCCCGCCCCGTCCCCGGCCACCTCCGTCGCGTACCGCATCTTCAGCCTCTTGAGCCGGGCTTCGAGCTTCGGGTCCAGGCGGCACGCCGATTTGTCCGTGCCGGGCACGGGCTCCCAGGGCCAGTCCTCGAGCGGCTCCAGATGCGCGTTGAGGTCCGCGTTGGCGACGACGGCGCGCACCGGGCGCATACCGTCCGCCACGTCCTGCGCCTCGCGGATCCGGTCCGCGAACAGCTTCGGGTCCACTGTGCAGCGGTAGACGTCGCGGAGCGTGACCCAGCCGCCCGGCAGGAGCCGGTGCACCTCGATGATCCACCGGACGAGGTTCGTGTACGCCTGCTGCCAGAACGGCTCTCGGGACTTGCCGAAGAGTTGGTTGACGAGCGACGCGACGGTGTAGGCGAGCGAGTAGGAGTCGAGCAGCGGGTCGTCGAGCGGGTTCCACTGGAGCGAGCCGCCGAGTCCGATTTCGAGGTAGTCGTCGCCGCGCCCGGCGGCTTCGAGGATGCCCCGGACCTGGTGGCAGAAGTCCCCCTTGACTTCGAGCACGAGCGCGCCCGCGCGGCGCTTGGGATCGTCCGCCCGCCAGTGAAGCAACTGCTCGGCGAACGGGTACATGCAGGCGGTGGTCTTGCCCGTGCCGACCGCCCCGACGACGAGCACGCCCGTGTAGAGCCCCTTCTCCGGGATGACAAGCCAGGAGGGCCGCTCGCTCTCCGTGGCGACCGTGGGGTGGTGCAGTTCGCCGACCACGAGCGAGGGCGCGTCGTCCTTCGGCGAGATGGGCCAAGCGGGGAGCCTGCCCCGCGCGCGCCGCCTTGCGAGCGGCCGGAGCCATACCCGCGACACCGACAGCGAGATGCTGCCCGCGAGCAGCACAGCGAACCCGGGCGCGAGGAAATGCCACGCGCGGATCGCCGCATGGACGGCCGGATCGTGCCAGGCGATCAGGTCGAGGTACGGGTTGCCGCCGGTGCCGGGGAACGGCGCGAGGAACGCGCGCGAGCCCGCCGCCGCGAGCGCGACTCCGATGACGGCCAGCGTCCAGGGCCTCATCGGTCCGACTCCCTTCCCGGAGGGACCGTTGTGGCGGGAGCGACCCGAAGGGGACGGGGGCGGGTGTTGTGAAAACACACCCGGCCCCGAACCCGTGGCAGGCCCTCGGACTGCCGGGTCGCTCCCGCCACGGCCCGAGCGGCCCGTCCGGCAACGCGCGGGCGGGCCGCGAGGCCGCAAGACCCAGCCGCGCAAGCGGATCGACGCAGCGCCGCGTGTGAATCGCCGGAGGCCGGAAACGTGAATCGCACCCCCATGTCGAAATCACGGCGCGGTGCGGCCGTAAGCCGCGCGCCGCTCATCGGTAGCGAGCCCCGGCGAGGCGCACCGCCTGCCATGCGGTGCCGCGGCGGATCGACCCGCGCCCGCCCTGGCGGCGTATCTGCCTGGTGAGCGCCACGCTGCGCTTCATGGCGGCCTGAAGCCCTCCGAACTCTTCGAGGACCCGGACCGCGCCCTGAAGGATCGCGCGCTCGATCCGGGCGATCTCGTCGTGGATCTCCGGGTCGGGTTCGGCGACGCCATCCTCCGCCCAGCCGCGCATGACCCGCTCGGCCCGGCCGATCTCCCGCGACCCGCGCGCGACGGCGACCACCTCGACGGACCGGCCCAGCCGCGCGAGCCCGCGCCAGAGTCCCCGGTGCGCGCTGCCCCACGAGCGGAGCGCCGTCGTGGTGTCGTGGCCGGGGTCCGCGTAGACGAACATCGCGCGTGCCGAGTCCAGCGCGACGGGCAGCTTGACGGGAAAGTGGCGGCGGGTGTTGCCGGCCGCTCCCCGGTAGACGCGCACGGGCAGCAGGGCGCGCTCGATGCCGAGCGCCTCGAACGCGGCGACCTTCTCGTCCTCGGTCGGCAGCCACGGCAGGTCCGCGTGCTCGATCACGTAGTCGAGCGAGAGCAGACGCCGCATCAGCACCTCGTTCGAGGCGTCCCTCCGGTGGCGGATGTGCTCGGCTCCGAGCGCGCGGTAGAGGCGGCGCGAGAAGATCCGGCACACCCGCCCGATGCCACGGACGCCGGGCACGGTCTCCTCGGCGGCGAGGCCCTGGGCGATCAGGGCGTGCACGACGCGCCGCGCCTGTTCGGGGTGCGCGTCCAGGAACCGCATCGCCTGCTTGCGGGTGAACACGCCGCTGTGAAGGCACACGAGCGCGATCCACTCGGCCTTGCGGCCCGTCCACCCGAACTCCTCCACCGCCCGCTCTCGGCCCTTCAGATGGGCGATCATCTTGAGTCCTCCGTCACCAGCGCGCGGTCGGCCTGAAGGAACGTGACGAGGAGCCCCATCGGGTTGTGGACCACGAGTTCGGGCGGGATGGACTCCAGGAACTCGAACCGGAGCGCGGCGGACCAGCGCTCGCGCCGGACCTCGCGTTCGCCGCTGAGATGCACGAGATCGAAGTCGGCGGTCGCGCCGTGGGGCGGCTCGGGCGCGGGGTGGATGCGGAGCACGACGTTCTCGACCTGGGCCTCCGTCTCCGCCGTTCCGGCCGCCGTGGCGGCCACCTCGCCGCCGTCCCGCTGGAAGGCGGCGTTCGCGAGTTCCGTGCTCAGGAACCGGAGGCTCCGGGTCCAGTGCTCCTCGACCGTGGCGCGGCGGCGCGAGTGGAAGTCGTCCACGAACCGGTTGAGGAAGTACTTCGTTGTGGGATCGAGCGGGTCGGCCTGCGCGGTCGCGGCCTCGTAGGCCAGCGCCTCGGCGCGGCCCACCTCGTCCACGCGCACCACGATGGGCCGGGGCGGCTCCGCGCCAGCGATCCTGAGCAGGACCACGACGCCGAGGACGCAGCTTGCGGCCAGCAGCATCACGATCCTCCGCAGCCTCCGGTTCGCCTGGACCGCCTCGCCCCAGATCTCCGCGTACTCGCGGCCCGCGCTCTTGTCTCTCTTCATTGGCTTCTCCTTTAGTGCCAGACGGGTGGCTTGGCGGCGGATGCGGGCGCGACGGCTCCCCCGGCGCTCCGCATGACGAGGGCGACGAACCCGGACCCGGCGTTGCCGGAGCCGGAGACGAGCATGGCGGCGAGTTCGCCGACCTTGAGGCTGGCCATCAGGCCGCAGACGACGAGCGGCAGCAGCACGACGGCCCAGAGCCAGAGTTCGCCCGCGTCGGCCGTTCCGGTGCCCATCAGCGCATCGGCGTAGGTCGTGATGTAGCCCATGCCGACGCCCATGAAGACCCTGAGCACGGCCCCCGCCACGACGCCGTAAAGCGTGTAGACCATCACCGTCCGGAACCATCCCCAGAACAG
>JAAXGQ010000057.1:353-8363 GCA_012271265.1 Vicinamibacteraceae bacterium | reverse complement strand
CCATGTCCGCCTGCGGCGGCGGCCGGCGAGGACGCCGGCGCTCCATGTGTGTGGTGGCCGGCGAGGACGCCGGCGCTCCATGCGTGCGGTGGCCGGCGAGGACGCCGGCGCTCCACGTGTGCGGTGGCCGGTGAGGACGCCGGCGCTCCATGCGTGCGGTGGCTGGCGAGGACGCCGGCGCTCCATGCGTGCGGTGGCCGGTGAGGACAGCGACGCTCCAGGACTGGCGCGGTCTGACGTAGGGAGCGTCGGCCCCATGGAGCGCCGGCGTCCTCGCCGGCCCGCGCCGCACCGCAGTCTCCTCCCCACAGCGCAACGTGCAGCGGGATAGACTCGCTAGCCGCCTCATGGGAACCCGGAAGCGTTACGGCGTCGCGACGGTCGAACGCCGCGTCGCCTTCGAAGGCCGGCTGCTGCGGGTCGAAGCCAACCGGGTGCGGGAACCGATGCTCGCCGCCGACCCGCAGGCGAACGGCGACGCGAGCCCCGGCCCGGTCGTGAGTCGGGAAGTCGTGCGCCACCCCGGGGTGGCGGCGGTGGTGGCCCTGACGCCGGAGCGGGAGGTCGTCCTGGTGCGGCAGTTCCGCTATGCCGCGGACCGGGTGCTGCTGGAGATCCCGGCGGGAACCCTGGCTCCCGACGAGGCGCCGGAAGCGTGCGCGCAGCGGGAGCTCGCGGAGGAGACCGGATACCGCGCCGCCGGCCTTCAGCCCCTCGGATCGTTCTTCACCGCCCCCGGTTTCTGCGACGAGGTGATCCACCTCTATCGGGCGGACGACCTGACCCCGGGCGTCCCCCATCCCGACGAGGGGGAAGAGGTGGAGGCCGTTCTCGTGCCGATCGAGGAATGCCGGCGGCGGTTGCTGGCGGGGAGTTTCGAGGACGCGAAGACGCAGGTGGGCCTCGCGCTCGTGCTGCTCGGCGAAGCCGCCGCGGAGAGTGGCCCGTGAGACCCGGCGCCCGGCTTCTGGGCGTCACCGCCGTCGCGGCGGCGCTGGCCTGGTGGACGTGCGCCGACCGCCCCGAGCCGCCCGAGTTCGGGGGCGTTGCGCCACCGTTCGAGCTGCTCGATCTCGCCGGCGAGACCCACCGGCTCTCCGACTTCGCCGGGAAGGTCGTCGTGCTCAACTTCTGGGCGACCTGGTGCCCGCCCTGCGTCGAGGAGATGCCCTCGCTCCAGCGTCTCGAAGACGAGCTCGGGCCGGAGGGACTGGCGGTGATCGCCGTCTCGGTGGACGAGCGCTACGGGGACATCGCCCCCTTCGTCGAGGAGCATGGGCTCCGCTTCCTCGTGGTGCACGACCTGGGAAAGCGGGTGTCCCGCCGCTACGAGGTCTTCCAGTTCCCGGAGACGTGGCTCATCGGCCGCGACGGCCGCCTGGTGTCCCGGATCATCGGCGCCCGCGACTGGGCGGCGCCGGAATCGCTGCAGGTGTTTCGGCGCCTTCTCGACACCCCGGCCGCGTCCGACTGAGGGCGTCACCTCTCCGCGCTAGAATTCCGGGTTCGCCGCCGGACGCGGCCGAGGGCGTGCGGGGACATTGTGCATCGAGGGGGGATTCGGTTGGACATCAACGACAGCAGTCCGTTCATGCAGGTGAACGCCGTCGCGCAGCGGGTGCGGCAACTGATCCGGGGCGCGCAGCCCCGAATCGGGACCCACTCCCGGCGTCCAACCGCGATTGCCTTGGCCGAGTTCCGCGCCAACGCGCTCAAGGTCTACGACCCGAACGAAGCCGCGGCCATCTTCGGCGATGCCGGGGACGAAGAAACGGACGCGGTGGAAGGCGCCGTCCTGACGACGGAAGACATCCTCAGGGACACCGGCGGCCGCTGACCCTCCAGGCGCCGCGAGGGGCGGCGCCGCGACCCCTTCCGGGCCGAGAACCTCCGGGATGGCGTACGCTTTCGTGCGCTGAGGAGGGTCCATGCGTTCCGACCTGTCTGCTCTCATCCGGAAGCGCCCGTGGCGGGCCGTGGCGACGGCCGCAGGGCTCGCCGCGGTCTTCGCCGTATCCCTTCCCGACGCTGCGGAAGCGAAGACCGAAGCCCGGATCCGGTGGGAGCGGATGTGTCAGATCCGCGCCGACAAATTCGACCTGGTGCTTCCCGAAGCGATGCGGGGCAACGGGATCGACATGTGGATCACGGTGATGAAGGAGGGCCTCCGCGATCCGCTGTGGGATGACCTCGGCCGAGGTTATGTCGGCAACATCGGCTACTACATCTTCACCGACCGGGGCGGCGACCGGATCGAGCGGGTGGCGATTGGAACCGGCGGCTACAAGCTGGAGCGGTGCGGCGTCTACGACCAGGTGCTGGGAAGCGCCGACCTGGCCGAGTTCGTCCGCGAACGCGATCCGCAGCGCATCGGGGTGAACATGTCGCGCAGCATCGGCGCGGCGGACGGCCTCTCCCACACGAGCTGGCTCCACCTCCGCGAGACGCTCGGCGAGCCCTACGCCGACCGGTTCGTCTCCGCCGAGAAGCTCATCTCCGACTTCCGCTCCCGCCGGGTCGCCAGCGAGATCGTGGCCTTCGGCGAGGCCGGCGAATGGTCGCGGAACATCGCCGAGCGGGCGTTTTCGAACGAGGTCATCACCCCGGGCGTCACCGCTCTCGAGGACGTGGCCTGGTGGATCGAGCAGCAGCTCCTGGAGAACGGCCTGGACACCTCCTTCGGCATCCCGTCCATCTACATCACCGGCCCCACCGGCATCGAGGCGACCTCGAACGAACGGATCATCCAGCGCGGCGACCTGCTGATGATCGACTGGGGGGTGGGCTACCTGAACATGTACACCGACATGAAGCGGATCGCCTACGTCCTGAAGGACGGCGAGGTGGCCGCGCCGCCGGGCATCCAGAACGCCTTCGACCGGGGCCGCGCCGCCCGTGACGTGATCCGGCGAACGATCAAGCCCGGCCCCACCGCCGGCGCCATGCTGGAACAGCTTGCCGAGGAGCTCACCGCAGCCGGCTTCCAGATGATCGAGTTCAACCAGCCGACCGACGACGACACGACGGACGTGGTCGTCGGCTGCCACTCGGTGGGCAACCTGGGCCACGGGATCGGCCCTTCGATCGCCTGGTTCAACCCCACGCGCCTCGAATACGAGATCGTCCCCACGAACATGTTCGCCATCGAGCTGTTCGCCTATACGAAGGCGGAGGAGTTCGGCGGAGCCAAGGTCCGCATCCCGCTCGAGGACGACGCGATCGTCACCGAGCGCGGCGTGGAGTGGTTCTACCCGGCCAACGACCGCATCCTCCTGATCCGCTGATCGGGCCCGGAGGAACATCGCCGGCCGGCAGCGGCCGGCGCCAGACAGGAGATCCGCGATGATCCGCCACCACGTCCCCCGCCCGCTCCCCCTGCTCCTTGCCGCGCTGCTCGGCGCCGCGCCTCCGGCCCTCGCCCAGCTGGCGCAGCAGTCGGACCTGACGGCCTCGGACGCCGACCCCGGCTTCCGGCTCACGCTCGACCACCTCGGTGGCGGCGGCCGGGTGTTCGGCTTGGCGCCGCGCGACCTCCGCTGGTCCCCGGACGGCGCGACCCTGTACTTCCGCTGGAACCGGGATCCGCGCCCGGAACAGCTCGCGGACGACGATCCGTGGTTCGCGGTGGACCGGGAGGGACGGAGCCTCGCCGAAGTGGATGAAGCCGGCGTCCGGCTCATTCCCGGGACGGACGCGGTCCGCTCCCGCGACGGGAACACCGCCGCCTGGAGCCGCGAGGGCACGCTCTTCCTGTGGACGCGCGGCGGGGGCGAGGCGCGCCCGGTCTTCTCCGTCGCCGGCCGGATCGGCAACCTGCGCCTCCGCGCCGACGGGAGCGCCGTTCTCTTCGGCACCCGGGGCTTCTCGCAGAACGAACCGGAGCACGGCGATCTCTGGGAATACCAGGCGGCGACCGGCCTCGCCCGCCAGGTCGCGGCTGTGGTGGCGGCCGAGAAGGATCCGGACAAGCAGGCGGAATGGCTCGAGAAGCAACAGCACGAACTGCTTCAGGTGGTCCGCGACCGCCGCGCCCGCGACGACCGCCGGGACGAGCTGCGCCGGACCCGCCGCGCCGCTCTGCCGCAGGCGATTCCGATGCCCGCGGGCGAGCACGCGCAGGATCTCCGGCTCTCCCCCGACGGCCGTTACGTCGTCTTCCGCGCGCGGAAGGGCCCCGCCGATCGGCAACGCACGCACTTCATGGAGTTCGTGAACGAGAGCGGCCGGGCGGCCGACAAGCTGGCCCGCCCCAAGGTCGGCGAAGCGCTTCCCTCCTGGCGGATGGGCATCGTCCGCGTCGATCCGTCGGTGAAGACCGAGGATGTCGAGATCCGCTGGGTCGATGACGGCATCGAGAAGGACACCGTTCTCCATGGCCCGGCGTGGAGTCCGGACGGGAAGCAGGGGGTCGTCCAGGTCCTGTCCATGGATCACAAGGAACGCTGGATCTCCCTGATCGACCTCGAGGCCGCCACCCTGCGCGTCGTGGACCACCAGCAGGAGGAGGCCTGGATCGGCGGTCCGCTCGTCCTCGGCCGCTGGTCGCCGGGCTACCTGGAGTGGCTTCCCGACAGCGAGTCCTTCGCCTACGGGACGATGGCGACCGGCTGGGCGATGCTGCAGCTCGCGAACCTCGACGGCGAGCGCACCGACCTGACCGCGGGGGCGTTCGAGGTGCGCCGCGCCGAGTTGGCGCCCGACGGCGGCTCCTTCCTGGTCACCACCAGCCGCGAGCATCCCGGCGAGGAGCACCTCTACCGCCTGCCGGCCCGGGGCGGCGAGCTGGAACGGGTGACCATGGGCGAGGGCATGAACTCCTGGGCTGTCTCTCCGGACGGCGGCCGGGTCGCGGTGGTCAGCCAGTCACTCGACGATCTCGGCGATCTCTACCTCATGGATGCCAGCGCCGGCGCGGAGCCGGTCCGGATCACGAAGAGCGGAACGGACGCCTTCTACCGGACGGCGTGGGCCGGCAGCGAGATCGTGGAATACGACCTCCCCGACGGCACGACGGCCTGGGCGCGGATCTGGGATCCGCCGGCAGACGGCGTCGCCGGGGCCACGCCGGCAGTCGTTTACGCCCACGGCTGCGGCGAGTGCGCCCAGGCGGTGGTCAAGGGCTGGTCGCGCTCCGGAAGCATCGTCTATGCGAACTACCTCATCCAGAACGGCTACGCCGCCGCTTCGGTGGACTACCGGGGAAGCTCCGGCTACGGCCACCGGAATCGCACCTACGCGTACCGGCAGATGGGCGTTTCGGACATCGACAGCGCTCTGCCCCTGCTCGATCTGCTGGTCAGCGACTACGGCGTCGCGGAAGGGCGCATCGGGGTCTATGGCGGCTCCTACGGTGGCTTCTTCACCCTGATGTCGCTCTTCCGCCATCCGGGGCGCTATGCGGCCGGCGTGGCGCTCTACCCCGTGACCGACTGGATCCACTACAACCAGGGCTACACCAGCCGGATCCTGAACGGCAGCCAGCTCGATGACGAGGAGGCCTACCGCGTTTCCAGCCCGGTCTACTACGCCGACGGCCTCCAGGACGCGCTCCAGATCCAGCACGGGCTGGTGGACGGCAACGTCCAGATCCAGGACTCCTTCCGCCTCGCCCAGATGCTGATCGAGAAGCAGAAGGACTTCGACCTCGTCGTCTACCCGGTGGAAGACCACGGTTGGGACGAGATCCCCACCCGCCGCGACAGCTACCGGCGGATGACCGGGTTCTTCGACGAGCACCTCCGCGCCGCCCCGGCCACCCACCCTCCCACCGACCCCGCCTCCCTCCAGCGCAACTGAGCGCACCGGGGGGACCCGTGTCATCCACGAGCAGCGATGCCGAACCGCTTCCCAGCGCCGACCGGGACGACGAGGAACTGACGGTTCGGTCGCTGGCTCCGGGGCTGCCGGTCTGCCTTCGAAGGAAACCCGCCAGCTCAACGATTATCTCGGGCTGAACCGCCGGGACCGGCGCTTGTCGGTGGCCCCGGATGGACGAGCTGCACATGGACCGAAGGTGCGGCGCAGGCCGGCGAGGACGCCGGCGCTCCATGGGGGCGGCGCTGTCGACACGAGACTGCGCGATATCGGGAGATTTGCGCGATATCGGGACGAACTGCGCGATATTGGCACCGAAGGTGCGGCGCAGGCCGGCGAGGACGCCGGCGCTCCATGGGGGCGGCGCTCCATGGGTCAGGCTGCCGCCCGCCTGGAGCGCCGGTGTCCTCACCGGCCCTGCCGCGCGGCCTCGAGATCTCGCGAGCGGATCATGTCGGGTGCGCGGACATCACGTAGTTCCCGGTCAGCCAATGACTTCGCCCTCGGACTGTCCAACGGACCGGGACCACCCCATCGGCAATCGGTGTCGCCGTAGGGGACGGGCGGATAGGCGGGCATCGGGGAGGCAGCGGCGTTTACGGCCGGTGGACAGAGTAGCAACGGCGGCGGCGCCTCTGGCCGCAGGGGTCAGGGTGAGGGGGCTTCGCGCTCCAGGCGGACCCGGTCGGTGACGGCGCGGACTTCGTCGGCGAAGCCGCGCGCCTTTTTCATGACCGCGGCCTCGTCCAGGGTGGTGACCTCGCCGGCCTCGACGACGATCCGGCCGTTGACCAGCACCGTGCTCACATCGCTGCCGTGGACGGCGTAGACCAGGTGCGAGTAGGGGCGGTAGAGAGGGGTGAGACCGGCGCGGCGGGTTTCCACGAGCACGATGTCGGCGCGCTTGCCGACCTCGAGCGAGCCGATGCGATCCTGGAGGCCGAGCACCCGGGCGCCGCCGATGGTCGCCATCCGGAAGACGGTCTCTGCGGGGAGGCGGGTGGGGTCCCCGGCGGCGAACTTGTGGAGCTTGGCCGCCGTGTCCATCTCGGTGAACATGTCGAGGTTGTTGTTGCTCGCCGGACCATCGGTCCCGAGGCCCACGGCGACCCCGGCGGAGAGGAGCTCCGTCACCGGGGCGGCCCGGTCGGCGCCGAGCTTCATGTTGCTCTCCGGGTTGTGGGACACCCCGGCGCCGCCCGCCGCAATGCGGGCGATGTCGTCGTCGGTGAGGTAGGTGCCGTGAGCCAGCACCGTGCCGGGGCGGAGCGCGCCGATGGATTCGAGCGCCGGGATCGTGCGCATGCCGATGGCGGCCTCGATCCGGTCATCCTCGTCGCGAGCCTCGACCACGTGGATCTGGAAGGGGGCGTCGTAGCGGTCGGCCAGCTCGAAGGCGGCTCGCACCGGGGCGAGCGGCGTCGTGTAGAAGGCGTGGGCGGCGGCGCCGGGGACCAGCGTGGGGTGGTCCTGGTAGCGCTCCATGAAGGCCGCGCCCTCGCGCAGAGAGTCCTCGGCGGTCGCGAAGTCCGGCGCGGGGAAGCCGATGACATTGGGCCCCACGACCGCTCGGATGCCTGCTTCGATCGTCGCCCGGGCGACCTCGTCGCGGAAGAAGTACATGTCCGCGAACGTGGTCGTACCGCTCTTCAGCATCTCGATGGACGAGAGCAGCGTTCCCCAGTACACGAAGTCCGGGGCGACCAGGGCGGCCTCGGCGGGAAAGATGTTCTCCTCCAGCCAGGTCATGAGCGGCAGGTCGTCCGCCAACCCCCGCAGGAGGGACATGGCCGCGTGGCCGTGCGTGTTCACGAGGCCGGGGATCACGAGCTGGCCCGCCGCGTCGAGAACCGGGATGTCCGGAGGGCGGGGCGCGGCGCGGTCAAAGAGTGCGGCGATCCGGTCTCCCTCCACCAGCACTCCGCCACCCTCCAGGATCGTCCCGGCATCGTCCATCACCACCACGGTCCCGCCGTCGATCAGGAGACGCTCCGGCGTGGACTCCTCCTGGCCGATGGCCTCGGGGCCGGAGCAGGCGGAGCCGGCGAGGGGGATGGCGAGGAGGAAGGTGTGGGTCGGATGGGGAGTCATGGTCCCGCGAATTCTGCCGCGCCCAGGGCCTCGGGCGCGCCCCCGCCCGTCAGACCCCATGGAGCGCCGGCGTCCTCGCCGGCCACCGCACCGGGAGCGCCGGTG
>JAAXGQ010000057.1:0-291 GCA_012271265.1 Vicinamibacteraceae bacterium | reverse complement strand
TCCGTGGGCCTCCCGGCCCACGGTTCATCGGTACGGGGCGGAGACTGCCTGAGGGACCGAAAATGCGGCGCAGGCCGGCGAGGACGCCGGCGCTCCATGGGGCGGCGCTGTGGGCGGAGACTGGCTGAGGGGCCGGCGGTGCGGCGCAGGCCGGCGAGGACGCCGGCGTTCCATGGGGCGGCGCTGTGGGAGGAGACTGGCTGAGGGGCCGGCGGTGCGGCGCAGGCCGGCGAGGACGCCGGCGTTCCATGGGGCGGCGCTGTGGGCGGAGACTGGCTGAGGGGCCGGCGG
>JAAXGQ010000056.1:52764-53019 GCA_012271265.1 Vicinamibacteraceae bacterium | reverse complement strand
CCTGGCGCCCCGGCGGGTTCGAGGAGCGGGGTCAGGTCCTGGGTGACGAGGTGATGGCGGCGGCGTTGACTCGAAACTGCCTGAGGGACGGACGGTGCGGCGCAGGCCGGCGAGGACGCCGGCGCTCCATGGGGCCGGCGCTCTCACCGGCCAACGTTTGCCTGGAGCGCCGGTGTCCTCACCGGCCACCGGCGTGCCGAACGGCCCGCCCGCCCCCAGCAACATCCCCGTGGTCCTGGGTGACGAGGTGATGGC
>JAAXGQ010000056.1:22215-52646 GCA_012271265.1 Vicinamibacteraceae bacterium | reverse complement strand
GTTGACTCGAAACTGCCTGAGGGATGGACGGTGCGGCGCAGGCCGGCGAGGACGCCGGCGCTCCATGGGGCCGGCGCTCTCACCGGCCAACGTTTGCCTGGAGCGCCGGTGTCCTCACCGGCCACCGGCGTGCCGAACGGCCCGGCCGCCTCTCCACCTGCCCCTGGCGCCCCGGCGGGTTCGAGGAGTGGGGTCAGGTCCTGGGTGACGAGGTGATGGCGGCGGCGGCGACTCGAGACTGCCTGAGGGACGGACGGTGCGGCGCAGGCTGGCGAGGACGCCGGCGCTCCATGGGGCCGGCGCTCCATGGGGCCGGCGCTCCATGGGGCCGGCGCTCTCACCGGCCAACGTTTGCCTGGAGCGCCGGTGTCCTCACCGGCCACCGGCGTGCCGAACGGCTCGGCGCGCGTCGTGAACGGCTACTCCGGCGTGATGACGCGGCCCACCAGATGCTGCAGCAGCCGGTTGAACGCAGCCAGCTCGTCCGTCAGCACGGCCTCGAGCAGCCCCTCCACCTCGTCGACCTGGTTGCTCAGGATGCGCGCCACTTCGGCGTGCTGGTCGGTGGGCGGAAAGTCGGCCGTCTCCACCGCCCCTTGGAGGTACGAAAGCCGACCGGCGATCATCGACGGCCAGCGCGCCCCATCGGGACCGGTGTTCTTCAACTGGACGAGTCTGCTCTCCACCTCGATCAGCGCCGCGTCGAGCGCCTCCCCGGCGGTGAGTGCCTCCGTGGCGTCTTCGCGCAGCTCCAGCACCGGGCGCAGGTCGATGATCTGTCGGCGCAGCAGCTCGATACGGTTCACGAGACCGGCCACCCGGCTGCGGTCGGCGATGATCTCGTCGAGGAGCGCCCGCTGCGCCAGGATGTCCTCCAGCGAGCCGGCCGAGTTCGGGTCCCGGAGCACCGTCAGCGGCTGTCGTCCCACCTCGTCCCCGTCCACGAGCAGGATCACCGTGTATGTGCCGGGCGGCTCCCTCGGCCCGTCCCCGCCTCCGCTCACTCGGGCGACCTCGGGAAGCGGAAACCAGTCCGCAAACAGGGGCTTCGTGCGGAACAGGATCGGCTGCGGCCCCATCCCCCGGAAGTCCCACCACACCCGGTTGATCCCCTGGTGCGTCGTTCCCTGGAGAGTCGTCACCGGCTCGCCGCCGGGGCCTTCGACGCGGAGCCGCACGTCTTGGGTATCCGCGCGCCCGAGCCAATAGTTGAGCGCGGCCCCGTCGGGCGGATTCTCACCTGCGGAAGGGTCGGAAAACATGATCATCGGCTCGGCGGTCGGGTTGAAACGGTACGCGTCGCGGGGCCGGAAGAGGTGGGCGTCGGAGGCCGAGATCTCGGGCGTCAGCTGCTGGATCGGACTGAGGTCGTCGAGGATCCAGTAGCCGCGCCCGTACGTCCCGGCCACGAGATCGTTGAAATGCTCCTGAATGACGAGTCCGTAGTAGGGCGTTGGCGGCAGGTTGGGCATGAAGCGCTGCCAGCGGCCGCCATCGTCGAAGCTGACGTAGAGGCTCGACTCGGTTCCCAGGTAGAGGAGCCCCGGTCGCACCGGGTCCTCAAGCAGGTAGCGCGTGTAGTCGAGCGGATAGTTGCCCACGCCGTCCGTGATCCGGGTCCACGTATTGCCGAAGTCCTCCGTCCGGTAGGCCCGCGCCTCGAAGTCGCCCACCTGGTGGTGTTCGATGGTGATGTAGGCCCTGGCCACGTCGTGGCGTGACGCGTCGATGCTTCGCACGACGCCGTCGGGCGGCAGGTTCGGGATGTTCTCCGTGACGTTCGTCCACGTCGCGCCGTCGTCCCGGCTCACGTGGACGAGTCCGTCGTTGGTCCCGGCCCAGAACACGCCCTGCCGGAGCGGCGATTCGTCGAAGGCGTAGATCACGCAGCAGTACTCCACCCCGATGTTGTCGGGGGTGAGCCCGCCGGAGATCGTCATCCGCTCGATGTCGTTCGTCGACAGATCCGGGCTGATCACCTCCCAGCTCTGGCCCCGGTTGCGGGTGCGGTGCACATGCTGGCTGGTGACGTAGATCGTCTCGTTGTCGTGCGGCGAGATGAGGAGGGGGAAGGTCCACTGGAAGCGGTAGCGCAAGGCCTCCGCGGGGTATCCGCCCGTGGACTCGGGCCAGACCTCCACGTCGCGGAACTGGCCGCGCGACAACTCATGCCGCGTCACGATGCCGCCGCGCGCGCCGGACCCGGAGGCCGTGGACCAGATGACGTCCGGATTCGTCGGATCGGGTGTGGCGAAGCCGCTCTCGCCGCCGCCCACGCTGATCCAGTCGCCGCGCGGAATGATGCCCGTGGTCCAGAACCCCGAGTAGCGGGTGTTCGACGGCCCGTGCACGGAGGGTCCGTCCTGGAGGTTCCCCATCACGTTGTACGGGACGGCGTTGTCCACGGTGACGTGGTAGGACTGCGCGACCGGCAGCTGGACGCGGAACCAGGACGCCATCCGGTTCTCGGTGATGTGCACTCCCATGTCGCCGCCGATGATGGAGCGGCTCGCATCCTCCGGATCGATCCAGATGTCGTGGTGGTCGTAACCGGGCGAGGGCGGCTCCCGGCCGTAGGGGCCGCGCAGGAAGTGGTAGAGCGTGTAGTTCTCGCCGCCGTTGCGGCTGACGGCGAACGACGAAGAAAGGAAGTACACCTCGTCCGGATCGTCGGAGGCAACGCCGCAGCGGGTGTAATAGGCCTGCCGGGTGGCGAGGTTGTGGCTGTGGTTGACCAGCCGCCAGGTGCGGGCGCCGTCATCGCTGCGCCACAGTTCGCCGGTGTCGGCCTCGTAGCCCTCCAGGGGGACGCCGTCGCTCGTCTCGATGAGCGCATACACGCGGTCGGAGTCCGAGGCGGACATGCACACCGCGATCTTTCCGAGCGTGCCGGAAGGGAGCCCGTTCCCCTCGAGCCTCGTCCAGGTGTCGCCGCCATCGTGGGAAAGGTGGAGCCCGCTGCCGGGTCCCCCGCTGTCGCGTTTCCAGGTCTTCAGTTCGAGGTCCCACGTGGTGGCGAGGATCTTTCGCGGATTGGCGGGATCCATGACCATGTCGTACGCGCCGGCGCCGGGGCCTGTGAACAGGATCCGCTCCCAGGTGGCGCCGCCGTCGGCCGTCCGGTACACGCCGCGCGCGTCGGAGTCGGCGTAGGCGTGGCCGAGCGCCGCCACGTACAC
Source organism: Vicinamibacteraceae bacterium (assembly GCA_012271265.1). GTDB lineage: Bacteria > Acidobacteriota > Vicinamibacteria > Marinacidobacterales > Marinacidobacteraceae > JAAXGQ01. Next base: position 49,467 of record JAAXGQ010000056.1, on the reverse strand, counting down.
GAGGTCAGGGTCTCGCGGGTGGACGAGGATGCGGCCTACGCGCCCGGTCCCTTCCAGTCCCGTGTGCCGCCAGCTTTCGCCCCCGTCGGTCGATTTCCATACTCCGTTGCCGATGGACACGTTCGAACGGATGTTGGTCTCGCCGGTGCCCGCCCAGACCACTGCGGGGTCGCTGGGAGCCACGGCGAGGGCGCCGATCGAATGCACCGGCTGGTCATCGAACACGGGCCGCCAGTTGAGACCGGCGTCGGAGGTCTTCCAGATGCCTCCGGTCGCCCCCCCGGCAAAATACGTCGAGGGATCGCCCGGCACTCCCGCCACGGCGGATACGCGGAAGCCGACCGGTCCGATGTGGCGCGCCCGCAGGCCCTCGACCTGGTGAGGCGCCAGTTCCTGCGCCCCAAGCTGCGTCGCGGCCATCGTTGCGGCCAGCAACGCGGTCGCGGGAAGGGCGCGCGTGAGCGCCAGAGGGAGGACCGGCGCGAAACGGCGCAGGCCGGACACGGCTGCGGCTCCCGGCGTTCTGTTCCAGAGTGAGGACATCTCAGACTGTTCCCTCGGTCCCATGGGTCGTGATCGCACGGCCAACTCCCGGCGGGAGGAGCCTGTTGAAACCGGCCAGCCTGTCCCGCCCGGCGGCCCGGTCTTCCTCCGCCGCCCGATTTCGTCGTCCGGGATGCGCGCCACCTCGCTCTACGCTGGTCGGTGGACGGCAATCCGCCGTCCCCATGGCCCCCGGAAGGACCGCCAACCGTCACCGGCCAGTGTACGTCGTCGTCGCCGCCCGTTCCCATCCGCAACCCGATCGCCCCTGGACCGAACGGGCCGGAGGAGTCGCGACCGTGAGAGCATGGAGCGCCGGCGTCCTCGCCGGCCTGCGCCGCACCGCCGGCCCCTCAGCCAGTCTCCTGCCGACCGCGCCGCCCCATGGAGCGCCGGCGTCCTCGCCGGCCTGCGCCGCACCGCCGGCCCCTCGGCCAGTCTCCTGCCGACCACGCCGCCCCATGGAGCGCCGGCGTCCTCGCCGGCCTGCGCCACGAACCGGGCCCCATAGGCGTCGTCGAGGGTCCAGGCGTCCCGGAGCGCCGCCCCGGCGGCCTTCGAGCCGATGGGGGCGGCGTAGATCGATCTTCCCCGAAGTGCTCGGGTCCGACAGTCTGATGCGGCTCGGGTGATGGGCTATCGTGACCGGTCGACCAAGGAGGCCCCCATGGCCATTCGCATCGGAGACCTCGCCCCCGACTTCACCGCCCGGACCACCCACGGGACGATCCGGTTCCACGAGTGGATCGGGGACCAGTGGGCCGTGCTCTTCTCCCACCCGAAGGACTTCACGCCGGTCTGCACCACCGAGCTCGGCTACCTCGCGGGGCTCGAGCCGGAGTTCGCCCGCCGCAACTGCCGCATCATCGGCCTGAGCGTGGATCCGGTCGAAGACCACGAGCGTTGGGCTTCGGACATCGAGGACACGCAGGGCCATGCGGTCGGCTATCCGCTGATCGGCGATGACGACCTGGCTGTCGCCAAGCTCTACGACATGATCCACCCGAACGCCCTCGGTGGGAAGGGCCGGACCGCGCTGGACAACATGACCGTCCGCTCGGTGTTCGTGATCGGCCCCGACAAGCGGGTGAAGCTGATCCTCACCTACCCGATGACGACCGGCCGCAACTTCGACGAGGTGCTGCGCTGCCTCGACTCGATGCAGCTCACCGCCGCCCACCAGGTGGCCACGCCGGCCAACTGGAACGACGGCGGCGAGGTCATCATCGTCCCGGCGGTCTCGGACGAGGAGGCGAGGGACAAGTTTCCGGACGGGTGGCGGACGCTCCGTCCCTACCTCCGCATGGCGCCGCAGCCCGACCGCGACTGACCCGTCCTGGAGCGCCGGTGTCCTCACCGGCCTACGGTCCATCACTGCCGGCATGAGACTGCCCAGGGCCGGCCCCATGGAGCGCCGGCGTCCTCGCCGGCCTGCGCCGCACCCTCGGTCCTCTGCCGCTTCTTGCGTTCGTTCTGGCCGTGCCCGCTGCCGCGGCCCGGGCCCAGTCCCGCACCGGGGACCGCCCGGCGAAAGACATCCACGACGGCCCCCCGGGCTCCGGACGGGGGTGACATCCTCCCGAGATGAAGCGAGCGCGGGGGAGCGAGCCGCTGAAGCGGCGGATGGGGCTTGGCGGCGCGACCGCCACGAACATCATCGGGATGGTCGGGATCGGTCCGTTCCTGACCATTCCGCTCATGGTGGCGGCGATGAACGGGCCGCACATCCTGTGGGCCTGGCTGCTCGGCGCCGTGCTCTCGCTGGCCGACGGACTCGTCTACGCCCAGCTCGGCGCCGCCCTTCCCGGGACCGGCGGTCCCTACCTCTATCTGCGGGAGGCGTTCCGCCCGTTCCGGCTGGGACGGCTGATGGCCTTCCTGTTCCTCTTCCACATCCTGCTGGTGGCGCCGCTGTCGCTCGCCGGCGGCGCCGTGGGGTTCGCCGACTATCTCGGCTACTACCTGCCCGGGATGAGCGGGCTTCCCCACGACCTGGCCGCGGCCGGCGTCTGCCTCCTGGTGCTGTTCCTGCTCTACCGCAACATCGAATCGGTGGAGCGGCTTTCCAAGGCGATGCTGGCGCTCGTGCTCGCGACGACCGGCTGGGTGATCCTCGCCGGTCTCTTCGCCGGCCCGGCTCCTCCGAGCCTCGCGCCTCCCGGCGGCTTCGACGCCGGCTTCCTGCCCGCCCTCGGCGCCGCGGCAGTCATCGCCATGTACAGCTTCGGGGGCTACAACCAGGTCTGCAACATTGCCGGCGAAGTCCGGGATCCGGACCGGAACGTGCCTCGCTCGATCCTGCTCTCGATCGGGGTGGTGGCGTTTCTCTACATCGCGATGACCACGGTGATGCTGGGGACGATTCCGTGGGAGGAAGCCGCGGCCAGCACCACGATCGCCTCGACCTTCATCGCCCGGACGGCCGGCAGCCCGGAGTTCGCCGCCCTCTCCGGTTCGGTGATCACCGCGCTCATCCTGGTCGTGGCCGTCGCCTCGGTGTTCGCCTTCGCCCTCGGCTACTCGCGCATGCCCTACGCCGCTGCGCGGGACGGGCAGTTCTTCCGGGTGTTCGGCCGGGTGCACCCGACCCGCCGGTTCCCCCACGTCTCGCTGCTCTGCCTCATCGCCTTCTCGATCCCGTTCTGCTTCTTCAGCCTGGGGCAACTCGTGAACTGGCTCATGCAGGTGCAGATCCTGCTGCGCTTCGTCTGGCAGTGCGTCGCCGTCCTGCTGATCGCCCGCTACCGCCCGGACATCCCCCAGCCGTTCCGCATGTGGCTCTACCCGCTGCCGGCCCTCGTCTCCCTCGGCCTCTGGATCGCGCTCTTCTTCACCGGACCGCCGAGCGGCGCCCTGTTCTCGATGGCCTTCCTTGGCCTCGGGCTCATCGCCTACGCCGTCTTCCGCCGCACCGGCGCCCGCCTCAGGTGAGTTTGCGGACGACGCCGCGGCACCACGCCCACAGCGCCACCAGGTCCACCAGCCGGGCCACCATGACCGCCCAGGAGGCGGCGATGACCCCGATCATGTTGACCGGGGAGATCAGGAGGCCGAGGATTCCCAGCACCGCGACGGTTTCGATCGCGCCGGCCCAGGTGATCGCGCGGGTCCGGTGGGACCAGACCAGGAGCGCCCGGAAGAAGGCCAGGAACACCGAAAGCAGCGGCATCAGCGTGAGGAGCTGGTACGCGGGAATGGAGATGACGACCAGGGGCGGCGTGAGCGCGCCCACCGAGGCGAACCACACGCCGCCGAGCGGCGTCAGCCCGATGAGGCCATGGGCCGCCGAAGCTCCCACGCCGAGCCAGACGGCAAAGCGCCAGAGCTCGCGATAACGCCTCTTGGTGCCGTCCATGAAGGCGATCGCCACCTCCTGGTAGGAGAGCCCGACGCTGCGGAAGACGAACGAGAGGGCGCCTACCACCGGGTAGGTCGCGAGCGAGGCGAGCGCCTCGCGCGAATGGCCGAGGAGCAGGTTCACCAGCGGGTGGATCGCCAGCGCAATCACCGAGCTCACCAGCAGCGGGACGTAGAAGTGGAGGATCTGCACCGTCGAGAGGCGGTCGCTGGTCCTCGGGGTCGCCAGCACCGAAGCGATCGCCTCCCGCGCCATCAGCCGGGTCACGAGCGCCTCCACCACGACCGCGAGCGAAAGGGCCCCGGCGCCGATCAGGGCGCCCGGAATCGGGAACTGCGCCATGGTCCATGAGGCGAGTCCCATGACCGCAAGCCGGATCACCGTCCCGTAGGCCAGCCGGCGGGTCTGGCCGTGCCGGATCATCACCCCCTGGAGGAAGCGCCGGACCCCGATCGCCGCCGGCCAGGGCAGGAAGACCAGGACCGCCCAGCGGCTGAGCTCGGCGACCTCCGGGGTCAGGTTCATGAGCCCCTCGGCGATCGGCTGGTACGCCGGCGAAAGCACCCAGCCGGCCAGGAGCACCGTGAGCAGCAGGTTCAGGACCCAGGTGAACCGGCGCAGGTCGGTGAAGGCGTCCCGGTCGCGGCAGAGCGCCGTCGAGGCGCTCAGCATCATGATGACCGGCGCCTCCCAGATCAGGGCAAAGGCGAAGGCCACGCCGTACGCGGCCAGGTTCACCGTGGCGTCCGGCAGCCGGGCCACGATGGCGGCGATGAGCAGCCCCTCGAGGGACATCATCAGCCAGGTCAACGCCATCGGCGTCCACACCCGGAGGATGCTTTTCCCTTCGAGGGACTTGGTGACGCTCACGCCGTCGGCGTCGCCGAGGGAATCCGCTCGAGGCGCACGTCCCGGGCCAGCGCGTCGGCCACCGCCAGCCCGTCGAGCGTAGGCCGGATCCGACCGCGCTCGCCGGGTCCCTCACCGGGCGCCCGCCGCGCCAGTCCCTGCCGCTCCCAGCGGGCAAAGACCGGCTCGTTCTCCGCCACCACGGCCTCGCCGTAGTTCGCGGCGAAGCGGTCGAGGTCCAGCCCGTCCACGGTGCGGAGCGAAAGGAACACATCTTCGAGAGCCCGGTCCGCCGGGGTGAGGACCTCGCGACCCGAGGTGGGGAGGACGCCCTCCTCCACGGCCGCCGCCCAGGCCGCCAGCGTCCGGTGATTCCAGTGGCGCTCGGACCGGTCGGGGACGAAGGAGTGGGCGGAGGGGCCGATCCCGAGAACCGGGGCCCCGGTCCAGTACTTCCAGTTGTGGCGGGACCGGTGCTCGGGGGCGGCAGCGAAGTTCGAAGCCTCGTAGGCGGGAAACCCGGCGTCGGCGAGCGTCTCGTGGACCTGACGGAAGCGCCGCGCCGGATTCCTGCCGGTCAGCGGCTCGCCCCGGGCCGCCCGAAAGCCGAACGGGGTGCGCGGCTCGATCGTCAGTTCGTAGGCGGAAACGTGATCGAGGCCGGGGAGCGACGCCGCGTCGCGCAGTTCCCGGTCCAGGCCGCGATCCGTGGCGCCGGCGGTTCCGTAGATCAGGTCCAGGGAGATCCACGCCAGCCGGGCCTCGGCCAGGAGGGCGACCGACGCCCGGGCCTCCGCCTCGGTGTGGGCGCGGCCGAGGAAGCGGAGCCGCCGGTCGTCGAGCGCCTGGACCCCGAGGCTCACGCCGGCCACGCCTTCCGAGACCCACCGAAACGCCGTCCCGGGATCGCGCGCCACGTCCTCCGGGTTCGCTTCGAGGATGACGAACGCCGAGGGGACGACGAGGTCCGCGTCGCGGAGCGCGCCGAGGATGTGGTCGAAGAAGCCCGGCGGCGCGAGCGACGGGGTGCCTCCCCCGAAGTACACCGTGTCGGCCGCGAGGCCCGCGCTGCCGGCGTCCCCGGCCCGGAGAGCGATCTCGCGGAGAAGCGCCTCGTGAAAGCGGCGGAAGCGGCTGGTCCCGTGCCGCGCCAGCGGCGTCACCGCGAAGTCGCAGTAAGGGCAGATCCGGACGCAGAAGGGCACGTGCACGTAGAGCCCCGGCGCGGCCGCGCCGGCGCCGTGAGTCATCCCTCGGTCAGGAGACGGGGTTCGACTTCAGGACGGCGGCGAAGGCCTCCTGGGGAATCTGCACCCGCCCCACCTGCTTCATCCGCCGCTTCCCTTCCTTCTGGCGCTCGAGCAGCTTGCGTTTGCGGCTGATGTCCCCGCCGTAGCACTTGGCGGTGACGTCCTTCCGCAGAGCGCGGATGTTGGTGCGGGCGATGATCCTGCCGCCGATGGCGCCCTGCACCGCGATCTTGAAGTTGTGCATCGGGATGGCCCTGGCGAGCCGCTCGCAGTAGGCGAGTGCGCGCGGGCGCGCCTTGTCCACGTGCACCAGCTGGCTCAGCGCGTCCACCCGGTCTCCGTTCACGAGGATGTCCACCTTGACCAGCTGCGAGGGGCGGTAGTCGAGCAGGTCGTAGTCGTAGCTGCCGTAGCCGCGGGTCACCGTCTTGAGCCGGTCGTGAAAGTCGAACAGGACTTCCGCGAGGGGGAGCTCGGCGACGATTTCCACCCGCTGCGCGGAGAGGAAGTTCATCCGGGTGGAGGCGGCGCGCCGTTCGCCGAGGAGCTCCATGACCGGGCCCACCGACCGCTCCGGGATGAGGATGGAAGCCCGGATATAGGGCTCCTCCGTCCTTTCGATCGTCGCCGGATCAGGGTAGGCGGCCGGGTTTTCCACCTCCACGACGCCCCGGTCCCTGGTGGCGATCCGGTAGCGGACGCTGGGGGCCGAAAGGACCAGCGAGAGACCGTGTTCGCGGCGGAGGCGCTCCTGGACCACGTCGAGGTGGAGGAGGCCCAGGAAGCCGCAGCGGAAGCCGAAGCCGAGCGCCGTCGAGGATTGCCGCTCGAAGGTGAGGGCGGCGTCGTTCAGCGAGAGCCGGTCGAGCGCGGCTTCGAGCTCGCCGTAGTCGTCGGTCGAGATCGGATACATCGAGCTGAAGACGACCGGGCGGGCGTCCCGGTAACCCGGAAGCGGAGCCGACGCCTCGCGGTCCGCGCCGGTCACCGTGTCTCCGATGGCGATGTCGCGGATGGTGCGGATGCCGCAGATGACGTAGCCCACCGATCCCGAAGGCAGTTCGCTCACCGGTTCCCGTCGGAGCTTCAGGAGGCCGACTTCCTCGACCGCGTAGTCGCGGCGGCTGTGCATGAGCCGCACCCGGCCGCCGCGGCGGATCGTCCCGTCCACCACCCGCACCAGCAGCACCACGCCCCGGTAGACGTCGTACTGGGCGTCGAAGATCAGCGCCCGGAGCGGGGCGGCGGGGTCGCCCGAGGGCGGCGGGAACTTCCCGACGATGGCCTCGAGAACCTCCGGGACGCCGTCGCCGCGTTTCGCCGAGGCGAGCAGAGCCTCGAACGGATCCAATCCCAGTTCGTCGTCGATTTCCTCCAGTACCCGGTCGGGATCGGCAGCCGGCAGATCGATCTTGTTCACCACCGGGAGCACGGTGAGGTCGTACTCCATCGCGGTGAAGTAATTCGCGACCGTCTGCGCCTCGACGCCCTGGGCGGCGTCCACGAGGAGCAGCGCGCCCTCGCAGGACATGAGCGAGCGACGGACCTCGTGCGAGAAGTCCACGTGCCCGGGGGTGTCGATCAGGTTGAGCTGGTAGACCGCCCCATCCCGCCCGCGGTGCAGCAGGGAGACGGTGTTCGACTTGATCGTGATGCCCCGCTCCCGCTCGAGATCCATCGAGTCCAGCAACTGGTTGCGGAATTCGCGGTCGCTCACCGCGCCGCAGAGCTGGATCAGCCGATCGGCGAGCGTGGACTTCCCGTGGTCCACGTGGGCGATGATGCAGAAGTTGCGGACCCGGTCCATCGGGATCGGGTCCTTCGGTCGGCTCAACGGCGCCTGGCGGGCCGGACCCGGATTCCGGCGACGGGGCGGGCGGGAGAGGAGTTCAGGACCGGGCGCCGCACGGGCGTCAGGGGCGGGCGGTGGGAACGAGCGTGACCGTGTGGCGCTCCCCGTCGCGAAGGAACGTCACGGTGACCGGTTCCCCGATGCGGACCGCTTCGAGCGCCCCCATGTAGTCGTAGATGGTGAGGATCGCGGCGCCGCCGAACTCGACGATGACGTCGCCCTTCCGGAGGCCGGCCTTTTCCGCCGGGCCGCCTTCCATCACGCCCCCGAGCAGGAGGCCCTCGATCTCGGTGGCGTACTCCGGGATGGTCCCGGTGTAGACGCTCATCGAGGCGCGGGCCGGCGTGTCGGCGGCGGCGCGCTCCACGCGAAGGAACTCCGGCGGCGGATCGATCGCCGCGACCCGGCGCGCGACCAGCCCGGCGAACCGGGCGACCCGGGCGAGCCCCGGGTAGTTGAGCCTGTCCGGTGTATCGCTCGGGCGGTGGTAGTCCGGATGGGTGCCGGTGAAGAGGTTCAGCGTGGGAATCCCGGCGGCGTTGAACGCCGAGGAATCGGTCGGCAGCCAGGGGTCGTCGCTGAGCGCCAGATCGAACCCCCCGGGCACATTGGCCCGTTCCACGATGGAAGGCCAGACGCTCGCCGAGCCCATGGCCTGCACCGTCAGCCGGTTCTCGCGCAGTCGCCCCACCATGTCCAGATTCACGTAGGCTGCCACGTCCTCGGGACGAATTCGGTCACTCACGAAGGCGTTCGATCCGAGGAGACCCGACTCCTCGCCCGACCAGAACGCCACGAGCAGCGGCCGGTCGAGGGGACTCGCCGCCACTGCCCGGGCCACGGCCAGCACCGCCGCCGTTCCGGAAGCGTTGTCGTCGGCGCCGGGGTGGACGGCGGGTGCGCCGCCGTGGGGGTTCAGCGACGAGGCGCCGCCCATGCCCAGGTGGTCGTAGTGGGCGCCGATCGCGATCCACGGCGGAGCGAGACGACCGTCGGCGGCGGGGAGCAACGCCGCCACGTTCGCGCCGCTGGCCCGGACCCGGTCGAGGCTGACGGTGAGCGTCGCGAACCCCGGAAGGAGGCGCGCCTCGCCAGGATCCCCGCGATCGAGCTCCCGCCGCGCTCCCTCCAGCGTCAGGCCGCTCCCCGCGAGCAGGCGCTCTCCGGCCGCGCGGTCGATGCGCACGGTGACAACCCCCTGACTTCCAGGGGCGGCGATGTCGAATCCGGGCGCCGTCCGGTCCTCCGGATCGAAGGCCTCGCGCTCCGAGAGCACGACCAGACCGGCAGCGCCCCGGTCGCGCGCCGCCGCGGCCTTGGCCCGCAGCGAAGCGTGGCGGCGCAGGGTGGCGAGCGTCCCGTCCTCCGCCTCGGCGGGGGCGCCCTCGAGCACCACCGCCACCCGGTCGCGGACATCCTGACCGGCGTAGCTGTCGTAGCGGACTTCGGAGTTCTCCGGGACCCGGATCCCGAAGCCGGCGAAGAGGAGTTCCCCGCGCGCCTCCCCGGTCTCGGAGAAGGCGAACGCCCGCACCTGGTCTCCCCCGAACCGCTTGTGGCCGCCGGCCGTGAGGGATGACCCGAGGTCGTCAACCTGGGCAAGGAAGCCGAACGGGAGCCCGAGCTCACGAGCGTCCGGGAGCGGCGCGGCGCCGAGGGCCTCCAGTTCGGAGATCAGGTAACGGCGGGCGAGAGCGGCGCCGGGGCTGCCCACCGCGCGTCCCTCGGTTCCCGGACCGGTCAGGACGGCGACGTCGGCGCGGAGCTCGTCTTCCGTCTGCGCCGGCGCGCTCCCTGCGGATGACGGAGCGATCAGACCGACGAAGAGCGAAGCCGCGGCCAGGCGGCGCAGGTCGAGCACGGGAAACCTCCTTGTGGCGCCGGTCAGGCGCAGCGCCGCCGCCTTCGCCTCATCGCGCCGGGGCGGCGCCGAGCGCCGCGAGCGCCGCCTCGTGGTCCCAGTCGGCCAGATAGATCTGCCCGCCTTCGCCCCCGTGCCGCGTCGAGGTCCAGGAAAGGCCGCGGCCGTCCGGCGTGGGGACCGGCAGCCCGTCGAACCCGGCGGTGGTGGTGATGCGGACCGGTTCCTTCTCTCCGGCCACGTCCACCATGTAGACCTCGAAGTTGGAAAAGCCCAGCTTGTTCGAGGCGAAGAGGATGTATTCGAGGGACGGGTGGACGTAGGGGGCCCAGCTCATCGCCCCGAAATCGGTGACCTGGCGAGGGTCACTCCCATCGGGCCGGGCGGTCCAGATGTCGGCGATGAGCCCGTCCTCGGAAAAGCGCCGCCAGACGATCCGCGAGCCGTCCGGGAAGAAGAAGGGGCCCCCGTCGTACCCGGGAACCTCGGTGAGGCGCTCCTCGCCGCTGCCGTCGGCCCGCATCCGGTAGATCTCGGCGAAGTAGGAAGGATCCACCTCGGCGAGCCGGGCCTCCCGCCCTTCGAGCTTGCGTTCGAACATGTCGCGGTTCGAGGTGAACACGATCCAGGCGCCGTCCGGGGAGTAGCTCCCCTCGGCGTCGTATCCCTCGGCGTCGGTCAACTGCGCCAGGGTCCCGGCGCCGCGCTCTTCGACGAAGATGTCCATCGTGGGGTCGTAGTCCCACTCGTAGCGCCTTTCCCGACCACTCTCGCGGAACGCGATCTCGTCCTTCTGCTTCTGCACCGCGTGCGGGTCGTGGTGGGTGGACGCGAACAGGATGTCGCCGCTCCCGGGCCGGATGAAGGCGCAGGTCGTCTTCCCCTGCCCCGGCGAGACCCGCCGGACATCGCCGGTTTCGAGTGACATCAGGTAGATCTGGAAGAACGGATTACCCGGAGCGCGCTCCGACTGGAACACCATCTCGCGTCCGTCGGGCGAGAAATACCCCTCCCCGGCCCGCCGTCCCTCCACGGTGAGCCGGCGGATGCGGGTGAGGAACCGGCTCTCGTCGGGTTCTCCGTCTTCACCGTTCGGCCGGACCCCCGGAGGCCCGCCGGCCGGACCCGCGGAACCCGAAGAAGCGGGGCCGGCAAACCCGGCCGGGGACAGCGCAAGGACGAGGACGACCGGAAGGACGGCCGGGAGCGCGGCCCGTGCGCCGCCGCGACCCGGTCCGGCCCGGCGCCGGGACGACACGAACATGTTGATGAGGGAAAAATGCAGTCCGGACAGCAGGGAACCCAACAATGTACCACGGGGTCCGGACGGAAGCCGGTGGCGCGCCGAAGGGGCGGCGCGACCGATCAGGCCGGCTTCATTGCGCCATCTCCGGGTCCTGAAGGCCGTCGCCGTAGAGCGGCAGCGACTCCACCCGGCGGTCGATCTCCGCTTCCATCCGGAGGAAGCCCGGGCCGTGCAGCCCCCCGAAGCCAGCCTCGAGCTCGTCCCGGCTCAGGCCCTCGGGAAGATCGGCGACGGCCGGCGCCAGGTCGCGTGCCGAGACGCCGGCGGTGACGCGCTCCGAGAGCCGCCGCGCCCCCTCGGGCGATCGCGTGGCCTCGCGGCCGAAGCGCGCGCCGGCGGTATCCATGAGGAGGTCGCCGAAGGAAAAGCCGCTTCCGCCATCGACCGCGTCGAGCCGTTCCTTGAGAAGTCCTGCCCCCCGGAACAGGCCGGCGGGCCCGATCTGGGTGAGCCCGGCGCTCAGAAAGAAGTGCCGGGCCCAGTCGCGGCGGCCGTGGAAGGTGATGCCGAGCCGGCCTCCGATCCGCTCCGCTTCGGGCGCGGCATCGGGCATTCCGACGAGCGCGAGGAGGTCCGGATGCCCGACGGCGCTGCCGAGCGCCAGGAGCGCCGCGCGGTTCGCCGCGACCGGATCCGACTCGGCCCGGCGGCGGGTGAAGGCGCTCTGCAGGCCCGCGGCAAGCCGATCCGGGCTCGCGCGGATGGCCTCCGCGTCGGCGGCAAGCCCGGAGAGCTGCTCGTGGACCCTCCGCTCCAGCTCCGGGGTGGACACGGGCGCGCCGACGGCCCGGCGAAACCAGCGTGACAGCGCCCGCGAACCCATGCGGACCCACCAGGGCGGGATGGCCACGTCCCCAACTGCGAGCGACCGCACTCCGGCCCGGAGCTCGCCTTCGGCCCAGGTCGGCTGGACCTCGGCCGCCATGTTCACGAAGCGCTCCCCGAGAAGGGGCAGGGCGAGCGGCAGGGACACGGTGATCGCGATGTGGTCCCCCACCGGCTCGAAGCGGGCGCGGAAGTCCGGACCCGGCCCGGCAGCCACCGCCGCGAGGCGGAGATGGCCCACCAGTGTCAGCGGATCCATGACCGCCCCGACCAGGTCGCCCTCCCGCGCCAGGCGCACCGGCGTGGCGACCTCCGGCTCGAAGCCGAGCGGCTCGGCCGCCGCCACGCGGTCGGTCAGGACGAGAAGCGCCACCGCGACGATCGCCAGCAGGATGGCGCCCATCGCCACCAGCGCCGGCACGGCGAGCAGCGCCGCCCCGAGCCCTCGGGTGAGGATCACCCCCAGCAGGACGCCGGCGAACATCCCCGCCGTGGGGGCGAGCAGCACGAGGGCGCCGGGATAGCGGAACCCGGTCAGCACGGTCCACGGAGCGGTGTCCGGAGCGGCGACGATCAGCGCCACCAGCACGCTCCCGAGCACCACGGACGGGATCAGCACCAGGCCGAACTGCGTGAGCAGCGACCGCATGCGCGGCAGTGCGAGGGGAAGGAGCAGACCTACCGGAACGAACCAGAGCGCCTGCCGGCCCAACCCCCCGATGAGCGGCCCCAGGCCCGTCCCCGGAAGCCCGGTGTCCGGCCCCGCGACAGCCACGTACCACGACCAGCCCACGAGGCCGGCGAGACTCACCAGGTTGGCGACGCCGAACCGTGCCCGCTCCCGGTCACTCATCGGTCGCCCCCTTCCGGATGCGGGGCCGCGCAGCGCGTCTGGCGCAGGAGGTCCCGCTTCGCCCTGCCGAAGGCCTGGCTCCGGATGGTGGAGTACACCTTCCCGGCCGGGTTGGCCACAAGGGCGCGGTCCTCGAAATGCAGTCTCCGACCGACACCGCCACCGTCCCGACCGACCGGGGGCCGGGAGGCACACGGACCACGCCCGCCTGCGGCGCTGGCCGGCGAGGACGCCGGCGCTCCAGGCAAGCGCGCCCCGACGTAGCGACCGCCGGCCCCATGGAGCGCCGGCGTCCTCGCCGGCCTACGCCGCACCTTGTTCCCCGAGAGTCGGTACGGCAGTGCTGCTCGGGTCTGCCCGCGCACCAGGGCCTCGGTCACGACGCGCAGCCTGCCGAACTGCTCCGCGAAGAGACGCCACTGCCGAAACGGCGCGTGATCCGTGAGCTCCCTGAGCGCCTTCCCCCCGGTAACGAGCCGACCGGACCCACTGTCAACCCAGCGGAAAAAGCCTGCCCCGGCGGCGGGTCGCGACGGGCCGAACACTTCGTGCGCCACGTTGGCGTCGAGAATCGCACACATGGGTTCAGAGCCTCAGGGTGCAGCGCTGCTCGGCCATAAAGAACTCCCCGTAGCTGCCGGCAGCCTTCAGGACGTTCCCTTCGGCGCCGATGCGGAAGGAGTGGAGCCGGACATACAGTTCCAGGCAAAGATCCGGTTCACGGACTGCGGGCCTCGGCGAGGGTTTGCCAGAAGGGGGGGAGGACCTCTTCGGTCAGTTGACGGAACTCCGCGCGCGCCGCCTCGAATCGCTCGGTGAGGAGCGCGTGGACTTCGCGCTGCTGGTTCGTGGGTGGGAAATCGGCCCCGTCGTGGCCGGCGTCGTTCGCGAGCGCGCCCAGCCGCCCGTAGAGGCGCATCGGCGAGCGGAAGGCGTCTTCCCGGGCTCCGGTCATCTCCACGTCGAAGAGGCGACCCTCGATGGCGAGCGCGGTGCCGGCGATTTCCGCAGCGCTCTCCAGCACCGCGGCGAAGCGGGCGTCCCCGGCGTGGCGCTCCTCGAGCCCCTCGATCTCCTTCCGGATCCATTCCATCTCGTCCACCATCTCACGGAGCTCGTCCAGCTGGTCGTGGATGGCCTTCAGGAAATCGTACTGCTCCCGGATCGTCGCTTCGGTTCCGGCGGAAGCGGGGTCCCGGCGCACGTCGATCGGGATCTCCCCGGTGTCCTCGCCGGCGGTCACCCGCGCGGTGTAGGTCCCCGGAGGAACCAGCCGGCCCCGGTAGCCGGGGAAGATGTCCAGGTCCCAGGTGCGGATCCCCCGCTCTCCGTCCTCGCCGAGCCGCACCCAGTCGCGGTCCGCGGGACGCGTCCGCAGCGTGGCGCGCGCCGGCGCCTCGGTGCGGAGGTCCCAGTGGATACGGGAAAGTCCCGAGGCGCCCGGACCCCGGAGCGTCCGCACCGGCTCCCCATCGGGATCCACGATCTCGACCGAGACGCGGCCACCGTCGGGCAGGGCGTCGTCGAGCCACCAGGAGATCGCGGCGCCGTAGGGCGGGTTCTGGCCGGTCACCAGGCTGCCGGGTTCGGACTTGATCGTCTGCCGCTGGAGAAAACGCCACGCCGGCGGCCCCTCGAAGACGCGGAGACCCCCGGCCCCCTCCCCTTCGCGGGCGAGCGCCCGGAGCGGTCCGATCCCGTCGAGGATGAAGAAGCCGCGGCCGTACGTGGCGGCGACCAGGTCCTGGAAGCGTTCCTGGATCACCAGCCCGTAGATCGGGGCCGGCGGCATGTCGAGCCGCAGCGAAAACCACGACGCGCCGTCGTCGAGGCTCGCCCAGACCTGGTTGTCGGTCCCGGCGTAGAGCAGTCCGGGCTGAGCCGGGTCCTCGCGGACGACGTGGATGAAGGAGAACGGCGACGCCGGAATCCCGGCGCTGATCGGATCCCAGCTCGCGCCGAGGTCGTCCGTCTTGAAGATGTAGGGCCGGAAGTCGCCGTCCTGGTGGCGGCTTACCGCGAGGTAGGCGGCCTGTGGGTCGTGGTGGCTCGGCTCGATGAAGCGGATCCAGCCCTCGACATCGAGGCCGGGAACGGAGTCGCTCCGATCCATCCAGGTCTCCCCGCCGTCGGTCGTCACGTGGAGGCGGCCGTCCACGCTACCGGCCCACAACTGGCCCGGCGCGACCGGCGATTCGGCGAGCACGTAGAGGACGGCCCCGTCGAACGTGTAGAGGTTGTCCACGGTGATGCCCCCGGAGTCCTGCTGGCGGCTCTTGTCGTTCGTGGTCAGGTCGGGGCTGATCATCTCCCAGGACTGACCCCCGTCGCGGCTCCGGTGCACGAACTGGCTGCCGACCCAGGTGGTCCCCGGCTCGTGAACGGAGAGGACCATCGGGAAGTTCCAGTGCCAGCGGACCTTCACGTCGGCCGGCGCCCATCCGTAGGAAGCCTCGGGCCAGACCCGCACATCGCGCACGTGGCCGGTGCGCTCGTCGTAAACCTCGAGGCCGCCGTCGTAGCAGCCGGACCACACGAAGTTGTCGTCGCGCGGTTCGGCGGTGGCCCAGCCGCTCTCGCACCCTCCCACGCCGTGCCACAGACCGAGGGGGATCCCGCCGCCGGGGGTGCGGCTCGGCCCTCGGTAGGAGTAGCCGTCCTGGCGGTTCCCGTAGACCCGGTACGGGATCCGGTCGTCCACCGTCACGTGGTACATCTGCGCCACCGGGGGGACGATGCGCCGGTAGGTCGCGCCGCGGTTCGTGGAAATGCTGCCGCCCCCATCGTGGGCCACCAGGATCCGCTCCGGCATCCACGGATCGACCCAGACATCGTGGTTGTCGCCCCCGGCACGGTAGGACCGTTCCACGAGCGTGCTGCCGCCGTCCACGCTGGTGCTGAAGAGCACCGAGGCGAAGTAGATGCGGTCGGCGTCCGCGGCATCGACGGCGAAACGGACGTAGTACGGCGCCCGCTCCGCGAGGTCGTGGTCGGTCAGGGTGAGCCGCCACGAGTCGCCGCCGTCGTCGGACCGGTAGAAGCCGGGGCTCCGGTCCTCGATGAGCGCGTACCAGCGGTCCGGTTCGCTCGGCGCGATGCCGGTCGCCACCTTTCCGATCGGGTGGTCCCCGCCGCCGGGCAATCCCTTCCCCGCGCCGGAGAGACGCTCCCAGGAATCCCCGCCATCGACGCTCCGGTAGACCCCGCTTCCCGGCCCGCCGCTCCGGAGGCCGTCGGTGTCGATCCGCAGCTGCCACATCCCGGCGAGGAGACGGTCCGGATGCTCCAGGTCCATGGCCAGGTCGGAGCAGCCGGTGTCCTCGTTCACGTGGAGGACGAGCTCCCAGGTCGCGCCGCCGTCGCCCGTCCGGTACACGCCGCGTTCGGGCTGCGGGGCGTAGGAGTGGCCGAGCGCGCAGGCGTAGACCCGCTGCGGGTTCGTCGGGTGAACCAGGATGCGGGCGATCCGGCCGGTGGCTTCGAGTCCGCGGTGGTGGAAGGAGCGGCCCCCGTCGGTGGAGCGATAGATCCCGTTCCCCATCGCCAGCGCCGGGCGGATGATGAAGGTCTCCCCGGTGCCGGCCCAGACCTGGGCGGGATCGGAGGGGGACACCGCGAGGGCGCTGATCGAGGCGGCGTCCTGGTCGTCAAAGACGGCTTCCCAGGTCGCACCCCCGTCCTCCGTCTTCCAGATGCCTCCGGAAGCGGCCCCGAAGAAGACGACGTCGGGGTTCCCCCACGCGCCGACCGCGGCGCTCAGGCGATTCCCGTCGGGGCCGATCGTGCGCCAGTCGAGGCCGCCCAGCAGGGCAGGATCCACCGCGGCGTGCTGGGCGAGGGCCGCTCCCGAAAGGATCAGCAGGAGTCCGGGAACCAGGCGCAATGGGGGAAGGGTGGCGAATCGATCCGGCATGTCGCGGCGGACGGTAGCAGTCCGCGCCCCTGCCGCGAGGACGACCGGGAGGCGCCGTCGTCGTCTTGACACCGGGAATTCCCGCTGGTTACCCTGCCCGGTTCGATTCGACACCGATGCGACCGGGACACCCCCATCCGACGCGCGCCGGGCGCAGCCCCGGCTGGAGCGCATGGGCCCTTGTCCTGGCGCTGGCGGTGGCCGGCGGGCCCGCCGCGGAGGTCTTCTGTCACGAAGAGCACACCGTCGATGAGCATTGCGCGGCGTGCCAGCTTCCGCTCCCGCCTGCCGCCGAACCCTCCCGCTCCCCTGAGATCGGCTTTGCCGAACCTGCAGATGCACGGGAACGGGATTGCGAGGTCGTCCGGGCCGCGTCCCGGCTCTACCTCCGCCAGCCCGCCCGCGCCCCTCCCGCGTAGTTTCGCGAAGACGCCGTGCCTGTCCGCCGCCCAGCGGCGGGCATGGGGCCGGCACGCGTCGGCGGTCGTCTGACCGCGCGTGCCCCTTCGCGGCTGCCGCGTTCCCCGACCTCTTCGGGATCGGGATGCCCTCGACGCGAGGTTTGCAGCGGTGCGCACGGCTTCTTCCCCGGAACGCTCTTGCCGAGGGCAGGAATCGGGAGGAAACCATGGACCGATCCATTTGTACTTGTTGTCTGGTGGCCAGCCTGCTGGCTGCCCTTTCCGTCCAGCCGGCGGCGGCGCAGGAGACCGGCGCCGTTCGCGGCGCCGTGACCCTCAGGGATCACGGCCCCGTGGAGGGCGCGGTCGTCCTCTTTCTGGGGACGGGCCGTATCGCGTTGACCGACGAACAGGGCCGGTTCGCGATCACCCGCGTGCCGGCCGGCGACTACGAAGTCCTCGCGCAACGCGAGCTCCTGACCGGAGAACGACGCACGGTGACCGTGCTTCCCGGGGGGACGGCGACCATGGACTTCGAGCTCATGCTCTCGCCGGTTCGCGAGGATGTGACGGTGACCGCCTCGGTGGACGCCGAAACGAACCTGGAGGCGTTCAACGCGGTCACGACCGTGGACTCGTTCGATCTCGCGCGGGAGTCGGCGGCGAGTCTCGCAGACGCCCTGCGGAACGAGCCGGGCATTGCGGTGCGCGGCTTCGGGCCCGGAGCGAACCGTCCGATCATCCGCGGCTTCGACGGCGACCGGGTGCTGATCCTGGAGGACGGCGTCCGCACCGGAGACCTGTCGAGCGAGTCCGGCGACCATGGCGTCGCCATCGACCCGAACGCCGCGGAACGGGTCGAAATCGTGCGCGGGCCTGCGACGCTGCTCTACGGCTCGAATGCGATCGGCGGGCTCGTCAACGTGATCACTCCCCAGGAGACCTACCGCGAATCGCCGCCGGAAGGCACCCGGGCGCAGCTGAGCGCGGATCTCGGGAGCCCGAATTCGCAGGCGGGCGGGAACGTCAGCGTCCAGCATGCGCAGCAGAACGGGATGCACTACTGGGCTTCGGGCAGCACGCGGCGGACGGAGGACTACAACACCCCGGAGGGCGTCGTCGAAAACTCCGCTACCGAGTCGAACCACGCGCAGGCCGGCGTGGGCTGGGCCGGCGAACGGTTCTACACGAGCGCCGGCGTAACGGTGAACGACGGTCGTTTCGGGGTGCCGATCGTGGGCGAGTTCCACGTACACCACGATGACCACGGCGACGCACACGGCGGACACGAGGACGATCACGACGAGCACGAAGGGGAGCACGAGGAGGAGATCCACGGCGAGACCGATATTGCGCTCGACTGGCAGCGTCGCGCCGGGCGCTTCGACTTCGGTCTCAGGGACCTCGACAACAGCCTCATCGAGGGGGGACGGCTCAGCCTGACCGGCGTGGACTGGGGCCATGACGAGCTGGAGACCGAAGGGGGGGTGGAGCGCGTGGGCACGCGGTACGACAACCAGGTCTACATCCTCCGGGCCGACGTGGACCAGCGGCAGACGGAGCGTCTGTCGGGAAGGTTCGGCGCCTGGGCTCAGGTGCGGGACTTCGAGGCGGCGGGGGTCGAGGCGTTGGCGCCCCGGACCGACCTGACGTCCTTCGCTGCCTTCGCCTACGAAGAGCTGACCCTGGGGCGGTTTCGCGTGCAGTTCGGCGCCCGGGTCGACCGGGACGACTACGCCGTGGCGCCGCGCAGCGGTGGAGACGAGCACCACGAAGAGGAGCACGGGCACGAAGATCACGGGCACGAAGAGGAGCACGGGCACGAAGGCCACGGGCACGAAGACGAGCATGGGCACGAGGAGGAGGCCCGGCCCGAGGCGCCCGACGTGCGCGACCGCAGCTTCGCGGGAGTCTCCGCGTCGGTGGGAGTCCACACGGATCTCGGCGACGCTGGCGCGCTGGTGGCCAACCTGACGCGCACCCACCGGGCGCCGGCCATCGAGGAGCTGTACAACTTTGGCGCCCACGCCGGCACGTTCTCCTTCGACATCGGCAACCCGGACCTCGACGCCGAGTCCACCCTCGGGCTGGACCTGAGCCTCCGGCGCCGGGGCGACCGCGCCCGAGGCGACCTGAACTTCTTCGTGTACGACATCGACAACTTCATCTTCGGCAGCCGCAGGGACGCGGTCATCGACAACCTGCCGGTGTACGACATCCTGCAGGGTGACAGTCGCTTCGCCGGATTTGACGCCGAGGTGAGCGCGCGGCTCGCCGGGCGGTCCTGGCTGACCCTGGGCTTCGGGTACGTGGACGCGCGGCTGACGACGACCGATGAAGCGCTGCCGCGGATTCCGCCGCTCCGCGGGTCGCTGAAGCTCGACATCCCCTACGGCGGGTTCATGCTGACCCCGCAGGTGGAGTTCGCGGGGCGGCAAGCCGACGTGTTCCGGGGCGAGACCGAAACCGACGGCTATACCCTGGTCAACCTGAAGGCGTCGTACGTGTGGCCGAGGCAGCACATGTCACACATCCTGACGTTCACCGGCCACAACCTCACCGATCAGCTCTACCGCAACCACACGTCCTACATCAAGGACCGAGCGCCCGAGATGGGGCGCGGGTTCCGCGTGAGCTACGCGCTGAAGTTCCACTAGAAACCGGAACGCTCTCACGGCGGAACGGGCCCACTCGCGGACTGCGTTTCGGGCCCGTTCGCCCGGCGTGGAACCCCGGGGTTCACGCCGGTTCGGCGTCAGGGCGCCGCAACGATCGGCCGGGCGCCCCGGGTCAGGCCTTCGGCAATGATGGGGCAGCAGCCCTCTCGCCCACCTCCCCGGGATCCCCCAGTCAGCCCGGGCACGCCGACCTGTCGCGCGGCCCGCGGGGACCGGAATCCCTGGCTGCACTGCGCCATTCCGACCGGCCTGGGTCACTTCGGCAACTGGTCCGGCCAGGCCGGCGAGGACGCCGGCGCTCCATGGGGCCGGCGCTCTCACCGGCCCCCGCACGTATGGAGCGCCGGTGTCCTCACCGGCCCACGGTCCGTCGCCACGGCCGCGCGGTGAACACCAGACTGCCCAACGGACCGACGGTGCGGCGCAGGCCGGCGAGGACGCCGGCGCTCCATGGGGCCGGCGTTCCATGGGGCCGGGGCTCGATGCGTCAGGGCGCGCCAGTCCTGGAGTGCCGGTGTCCATGGAGCGCCGGTGTCCTCACCGGCCACCGCCGCAGGCGGGCATGGTCAGTGGGGCTCCCGGGCGACGGTCCGTCGCCACGGCCGTGCGGTGAACACCAGACTGGCCAACGGACCGACGGTGCGGCGCAGGCCGGCGAGGACGCCGGCGCTCCATGGGGCCAGCGCGGTCGGCAGGAGACTGGCTGAGGGAGCGAGGGTTCTGCGCAGGCCGGCGAGGACGCCGGCGCTCCATGGGGCCGGCGCTGTAGGCACAGAGTCCGACGCCAGGGGACCCGGCCGACAGGCAGTCCAGCGCCCCGACGGGAGCGCGGCCCGGGTCAGCGGCTCAGTCCGCGCACTCGTCGTCCGCGCATTCCGGGCACGCGCCGGCCCGGCAAATGCGGGCGCTCCACAGGAGAGCAGCGGCGAGCGTCAGGCTACCGGCGACCGAGGTCACTGTCTCGGGCGCCGGTTCGAGCCAACCGGCAAGGGACGCTCCCCAGAGCGCGGCGCCCGCTGTGAACGTGAGAGACGCGGCCCCGCTCCGGCCCGCAGGGCCCATGGCGAGCATCAGCGCGCCGAGGAGGACGGTTCCGGCCCACACGGCTCGTTCGACGCCCTCGGCGAGCGCCAGCGCCGGCGCCACGGCGACGAGCACCGGGGTGAGCGCGCAGTGCACCCCGCAAAGAGCCGCCGCCCACCCCGTTACTCGCGATCCGGAAGCCAGAACCGTGAGCGGCGGAGCGGTTGCGCGCAGAGTCTTCATGGTGTGTTGTCCATCGGTTAGCGCCGGTAGAGGCCTGGCCAGGGTCGCGGTTTCCCGCCGTCGCCAGAGCGGTTCCTCCCGTCGCCGCGCGTGCCGCCTCCCCCGGCGGCTCATCGGTCTCCATTCTAAGAGGTCCGACCCGAACGGCGCCGCCACGTTTATCCTTTCCGCCGCGCGGGCAGGTCATCGTCGCCACCCCCTCGTCCGACGAAAGAAGAAGCTGATGCACACGTCGCCGGCCGGCCTCACGAACACCCTGCGCATCGCGCGGCAGCAGTTGGGGGCCGTTCGCGAAGACGGCGCCGTCGTATTCCTGCTGGCGCTCGTGGCCGCGCTGGGCCTGGTGGCCGCACTGGGCGCCCGGCATCAGGAAGCGGAGGAGAGCGGGCAGCGCGCCCGCTACCAGGCCATGGTCGATCGGCAGTGGGTGGAACAGCCCGAACGCCATCCGCACCGGGTCATCCACTACGGATTCCTGGTCTTTCGGGAACAGGCGCCGCTCGAATTCTTCGACCCGGGCGTGAGTGATTACACCGGAACCTCGATCTTCCTGGAGGGCCATCGCCAGAACACGGCCAACTTCGGCGAGGCCCGCCACGCCACCGGGCTGTCGCGCTTCGGACGCCTCACGCCGGCGAGCGTCCTCGCGCTCCTGTTGCCGCTCCTCGTGGTTGCGGCCGGCTTCGCCGCGGTCAGCCGCGAGCGGGAAGGAGGAACGCTCGGCGTTCTCCTGACGGCGGGGGCGACGCCGACCCAGCTCCTCGCGGGCAAGGTTCTCGCCACGGGAGCCGTCGGGGCGCTCGCGACCCTTCCGGTCGCCCTGGCCATCGCAGCGTTCATCTGGCCGGGGCTGGACAGCCCTGCTTCCGGCGTCCGACTCGGCGCGCTGGCCGCCATCTACGGGGTCTACCTCGCGGGCTGGGTGCTCCTGACGGTGCTGGTCTCGGCCGTCCGGACCTCCTCGCGGAGCGCGCTCGCGCAGTTGCTCGCCCTGTGGGTCGTCATCTGCATCGCCGCCCCCCGCATGGCGGCCTCCGTCGCCGGGGCGCTGCATCCGCTGCCGTCGCGCGCCGAGCTCACCGCCCAGGTCGAAGAGGCCCTGAACCAGGCCGGAGACAGCCATCGGCCGGACGACCCCTTCTTCCGCTCGCTCCGCGACGAGTACCTGGAGCGCTACGACGTGACGACCGTCGAGGACCTCCCGATGAACTGGCGCGGGGTGGTCAGCTACGAAGCGGAAGCCGTCACCAGCCAGATCTTCGAGGACCACCGACAGGAGCTGGTCGCCGGTCATCTTCGCCAGAACCGGGTCATGGCATGGTCCGGGTTGCTCTCCCCGTACCTGGCGGCGCGGGACCTGTCGATGGGCGTCGCCGGGAGCGGTCCGGGGGCCATGGAGGCCTTCCTGGCCGAGGCCGAGACGCACCGCTACACGATCATCCAGCGTCTCAACGAGCTGCACATGCATGAGATCCGGTACGAGGAAAACGACCGGTCGCAACGACTTCGGCCCCAACACTGGGCGGAGTTCCCGGTCTTCGGGACCGAGCCGCCGCCGCTTGGCGGCGTGCTGACGGATCGCTCCGTCTCCCTCGCCGCGCTGGGATTGTGGATCGGGCTGCCGCTCGCCGGCCTCGGGTTCGCCCGGAGGCGGTTGTCGCGGGTCGGAGCGGGCCGCTCCGGGTGAGAGCCTGGACGCGCCTCCTGGCGCTGGACCTCAAGCGGCTGACCCGATCCGCCGGGACCGCGGCCGCGGTCATCCTCCTGCTCGTTTTGGGGACGTACGGCGCCTGGCGCGCCAGGCAGAACGTGGAAGCGGCCGAGGCGTCGCGGGCAGCGGCCGAGACCGCCTACAACGACCAGCTCGACTTTCTGCTCTCCGTCTATCCGCCCACCACCGAGGCGGGCGAGGTGCTCTACTACCTGGCCTTTCCCGCCTCGCAGCCCCGGCCCCCGGTCGCCGCTCTGGCGAGGGGCCGGGCGGCCGTGGAAACGGAGAATCTCCGGATCCGTCTCCTGGCGCTCGAAGGGCAGCTCTACGAGCACGAGACCGTGAATCCGCGACTGGCGGCCGCCGGAACCCTGGACCTTGCGTTCCTCCTCATCGCGCTGCTTCCGCTGTTCATCATCGCGGTCAGCTACGACCTGGTCTCCGGCGAGAGGGAGGGCGGCACCTGGAACCTGGTCCGCCTGTTCGCGCCCCCACGGAGACTCCTGGCCGCGAAGCTGGCCTCCCGCGCGATTCTCGTCGGCGCGGTCGCGGCGTTCGTGATGGCGGCCGGGGCGGTGATGGCGGGGATCGGGCTGGATGGCCGCGCCGGCTGGATGTTCGCGCTCGTCGCGCTGAACACGGTCTTCTGGTTCGCGGTCTGCCTTGCGGTCGCCGAGGGACGCCAGTCATCGGTCGCAGGCGCCATGATCCTCGCCGGAATCTGGGTCGTCCTGACGATTCTGGCTCCGGCGGCGCTGAGTCTCGCCAACGCGGTTCTGCACCCGGTTCCCGAAGCGCTGGAGCTGACGGTGCATCAGCGGCAGGGCTACCACGAGGCCTGGGATCTGCCGCCGAGCGCGACGATGGAGTCGTTCTATCGGGATTACCCGGAATGGAGCGACCAGGACGTTCCCGAAGACGTGTTCACCTGGGGCTGGTACTACGCCATGAACCACCGGGGAGACCAGGCCGCCCGCGAGGCCTCCCGGGCCTACCGTGACACGTTGCGCCAGCGAGAGGCGTGGGCCCGGAGGTGGTCCCTGTTCGCGCCGCCCCTCGCTGCCCAGCTGGCGCTGGACCGCCTCGCCGGGACCGACCTTGCCGCCCGACTCGAAACCCAGGACGCGGTGCGGCGGTTTCACGAACGCCTCAAGGCCCACTTCTTCCCGGACTTCTTTGCGGCCACGCCGATCGATGCCGTGGCCTGGGACGAAGTGCCCGTCTTCGAGCCTGTGACGCCTGCGGAAAGCCCTGCCCGGGCCGGATTCCCGGCCGCCATCGCCCTGATCCTCGGTTCCGGACTGGCGCTGGGGGTGGGGGCGCGGCGGGCCGGAGCCTGACAGCCGGCGGCAAACCCTCGCGGGTTTCGCCAGGCCGCCGGGGCGCGCATGTGCCTTCCGCATAGGATGGACAACTGCACGACGGTGGAGGGGAAGCCATGAAGAGAATCTCCGGAATAGCGCTCGTGGCAACGGCGGCCGGCTTCTTCGCCGCGTCGGCGTCCGCGCAGCCCGCCTACGACCTGCTCCTCGTCGGCGGAATGGTCTTCGATGGGAGCGGGAACCCCGCCGTTCGGGCGGACATCGGCATCCGGGGCGACGAGGTCGTCGCGGTTGGCCGGCTGGCCGGCAAGGAGGGGCACGAAGCGTCCCGCACCATTGACGTGACGGGCCTCCACCTGGCCCCGGGTTGGGTGGACCTCCACTCGCACGCCGACCGGTCGCTCGTCGGCGACGACCTGGAAGAGCGGAAGGCGGTGAACCTGGTCGCCCAGGGGATCACCACGGTGGTGATGGGGGCCGACGGCCGGAACCCGATCTGGCCGATCCGGGACGAGATCGCCGCCTACGAGAGCCGCGGGGTGGGGCTCAACGTGGTGCCCGTGGTGGGCCACTCGACGGTGCGTCTCCAGGTCATGGGCGACGACCACGAGCGCCCCGCCACCGATGAGGAAGTGGCCCGGATGACCGAGCTGGTCCGCGAAGGCATGGAGGACGGCGCCTGGGGTCTCGGGGCGGGACCCGAATACCGTCCGGCCCGCTTCTCGGAGACCAGCGAGATCATCGCGCTCGCCCACGTGGTCGCGGACTACGACGGCTTCTACTACTCCCATCAGCGCAGCCAGTCGCCGATGCCGCGCTGGCAGGTGCCGAGCATCGTGGACGGGCCGACGCTGACCGGCACCGACGGCATGGCGGAGACCATCCGGATCGGCCGCGAGACCGGCATCCGGGTGGTCGGGACCCACATCAAGGCCAAGGGGCCGTCGAGCTGGGGGCATTCGGCAAAGGACGTGCATGCGATCAACCAGGCGCGCAGCCAGGGCGTGCAGGTCTATCTCGACCAGTACCCCTTCGAGACCTTCGGCGGCGGGCCGGTGGGGGTGATCCCGGTCTGGGGCTTCGCGCCGCCGGGGACCGACCGCTCCGGCGGCCTCGACGACCCGAAGTGGCGGCGGACGCCGGGACTCCTGAGCCTCGAGAACCTGGAGGCCAACCTCGCCGACAAGGCGACCCGGGCCGATCTGATGATGGACCTGGAGCAGCAGATTGATCTCTTCGGGGGCGCCGACCGCCTGATCATCGTGCTCTTCCCGGAGGATCCCTCGCTGGTCGGGAAGACGGTGGCCACGGTGGCGGGGGACAGCGGCAAGAGCGTCGCCGAGACCCTGATTGACTTCGCCCGCACCGGCAACGAGGAAATGCTCCACGGGGTGCTGATCCGCCCGATCGCCGGGGACCGCTATGACGTGGAGATGTACATGGCGCAGGACTACACGGCGACTTCGACGGACGCCGGCATCGCGCTCGAGGCCACCCCGGGACGCCATCCGCGCTTCTGGGGCAGCTACCCGCGGAAGATCGCCCACTACACCCGCGACCGCGGCCTCATCACCCTGCCCTTCATGGTCCGCTCGTCCACCAGCCTGCCCGCCGCGATCGTGGGGATGACCGACCGCGGCTGCCTGCGGGTCGGCTGCAAGGCCGATGTGGTGGCCTTCGACTACGACCGGGTGGAGGACAACGCGACCATCATGAACCCGGACGGCCCCGTGGTGGGGATGCCCTGGGTGCTCGTCAACGGAGAGGTCGCCATCGAGGACGGCCAAGCGACCGGCGCGCTCGCGGGGGTGGTCATCAAGCGCGGCGAATAGTCAGGGGTAGCGCGGGACCGCCGGGTTTCACCCCGGCGCCGGCCGTCATCAGACGAGCGCGGCCGCTGCTCCGAAGGGCGGTCCGGCCCCCGATAGAATGCTGGACATCGCGGGGACGGGAACCAGCGCACCGGTCGGGATGGAACCCGCGTACGGGACGCCGGCGCGCAGAAGGCGAGAGGGGTCGCCCGGATGGTGGGCGCGATGCCCCGCGAGCGGGGAATCGCCGTCCCATCGAACGTTCCCGCCGGCGCCGCCTGCCGCCACCTCGATGTCCTCCGCCGGACGTCGGAAGAGCAGTTGCTCGGCGCCGTGGCCGCCGCCGACAGCTTCGCCGACTTCCTCGCCCGGCTCGAAGACCCCGCCTCCTGAGCACCCCGGGGAGGCGCCGGGGGGACCGGCTCGGTCGGCTGTCGTGAAGGGCTACGATGCCGTGCGTCCCGCTAGGAGGAGGCTCACGCATGTCCATCACGCTGGCGCTCACGGCAAAGGGACGGCTTACGCTGCGCCGGGAGGTGCGGGAGCACCTGGGAGCGCGCCCCGGCGACAAGGTTGAGGTGGATCTGCTGCCGAATGGGCGCATCCAACTGAAGGCGAAGAAGACGGTCCCGATTTCGGATGTCTTCGGCATGATGGCGGAGCCGGCCGCTCCGCCCGGTTCCATCGAAGAACTGAATGAAGCCATCGCCGCGGGCGGGGCGGGCGAAATCGGTGCAAGTCGAACGGGAGGCGTCCGCGTGCTGCTGAAAGTCACGCCGAAGCGTCAGGTGACCCTTCCGGCGCATGTCCTCGATGCACTGCGAGCGAAGCCGGGGGACCGGCTCCTCCTCGAGGAGACGCCGGCGGGATATCGCCTTTGCCCCGGACGCAATGACGCCGAAGGGCTGGCGCCACTGCGTCACAAGATCCGGCGAGGCCGAGGCAGTTTCGACATCCACGCCTTCCGCGACCAGGCGCGCGATCCGTCGCTTCGGGATTGACCCCTCCATCCGAGCGAGGCTGCTGACCGGCGACCCGCCGCCGGAGTTCGAGCGCGCGGCGGCTGCGCTGCGCCACCGAGTCGAGGCGGACGAGGCAGTGATCCTCGCCTCGAATCAGATCATCGGCGAGGCGTACACCGCCGTGCAGCATCCCTACGGCGTGTCTCAGGAAGACGCCCGCGCCGGCCTGCTCGAGGTACTGCGGAGCGGTCTGGTCTCGCCCTTGAACGGACGGCCGGTCTTGAGCGCGATTGAGGCGTCCGGGTCTCCCGGTCTGATGGATCGGCTGATCGCGAACGACCATGCGGTCCGCTCGCTGGAGGTGCTGACGCTGGATCGCCGAATAGCCGCGCTTCCGGGCGTCACTTCGGAGTGTCCGCTCCCTGCGCCCGCAGCAGCGCGACGGTGGCAGCGTGCCCGTTCCGCGCCGCAGCCTGCAGCGGTGTCGAGCC
>JAAXGQ010000056.1:21881-22169 GCA_012271265.1 Vicinamibacteraceae bacterium | reverse complement strand
CGGCGCCCCGATCTCCGCGTCGCGATCCAACAGCAGCGCGACGGTGGCAGCGTGCCCCTTCAACGACGCAAGGTGCAGCGGTGTCGAGCCCTCCTTGGCCTGCGCCCCGATCCCCGCGCCGCGATCCAACAGCAGCGCGACGGTGGCAGTGTGCCCGTTCCACGACGCAAGGTGCAGCCCTGTCCAGCCGTCCTTGTCCGGCGCCCCGATCTCCGCGCCGCGATCCAACAGCAGCGCGACGGTGGCAGTGTGCCCGTTCCGCGACGCAGCCTGCAGCGGTGTCGAGCC
>JAAXGQ010000056.1:0-21852 GCA_012271265.1 Vicinamibacteraceae bacterium | reverse complement strand
TTGTCCGGCGCCCCGATCTCCGCGCCGCGGTCCAACAGAATGGGGGTTCCGGCCTTCAGGGGGATCGCCGGGAGCCGCTTCAGGGTCTGGCTGCGCGGGTCCACCTCGAACCCGGCCGACTCCAGAGCCGTGCATCCCAGCAGGGGCTCGGCCCCTTCTGGGCCGAACACAACCATCCCGACCACGATCTCGCGCCCGAATTCGAGTTCCGCGCCGGCCACGTCGAATTCTTGGCGACGCCCATCCGCCAGCTCATACTCCCGTCGAACGCGCGGCCGAATTCCGATCCCGGTGAGTGCCGACGCCGGGACGACCGACTCGGTGGCCCCAGTGTCCACCAGGAAGCGCCCCTCCCAGCTCCGCGACAGGTCCGCCGGATTCCGGATGGTGACCTGGACGTGGGTGGTTCCCATTTTGCTTCCTGCCTCCCCGACGGCGTCACCGGCAAGTCTAGACCCGCCGCAAGAGCATGACTTCGCGGAGAAACAGAGTCGGCGCACTGGATGATCCAAGACTTGGGGGTGGGTTTCGCGCTCTGCCTCGCTTACTGGCGCCTTGCGAGCGGCGTCGAGCTGGATTTCATCGTGGGCGACATGCGGATCGCCATCGAAGCGAAGGCGGTGCGGCGCGTCGGCCTGCGACATCTGAAGGGCCTGCGAACGCTCGTGCAGGACCATCCGAAGGTTCAGCGGCGGCTCGTCGTCGCGCTGGAACCGGAAGCCCTGAAGACGGACGACAGGATCGAGATCCCGCCGGTGCGTCGGTTCCTCGACGACCTCCGGGGCGGTTCGCTGCTGCGCTGACCGGCGGCGGTCGCGGCCCCTCCCCTACAATCGCCGCCAGCGTGAAGTCGTCAATCCGGCGCTACCCGGGCGAAGCCGCCAGCGTCACCTACGACATTCCCCGCTGCATCCACGCCGCCGAGTGCGTGCGGCGGCTGCCGGCGGTGTTCGATCCCGAGCGGCGGCCGTGGATCCTCCCCGATCGGGGCGACGCCGCACAACTCGCGGAGGCGGTCGCCGCCTGTCCCACCGGGGCGCTCCACGTCGAGCGGGCTGACGGGGCGGCGGAGCCGGGTCCACCGGTCAACACCGCGAGTGTCCAGCCGAACGGACCGCTCTACGTGGCGGGGGCGATCGAGGTGGTCGAGGGCGCGGAGACCGTGCTTCGGGATACCCGCGTCGCCCTTTGCCGGTGCGGGGACTCCGGCAATACCCCCCTCTGCGACCTGTCGCACGCGAAGGCCGCGTTCCACAACGACGGCGTGTTGACCGGCGGGCCTCAGGAGTCCGGTGGTGCGGAGAGCGGTCCCGTGCGGTTCACCCCGGTCCCGAACGGGCCGCTGCGCTTCGAGGGGCCGCTGGTGGTCACGTGTCCCGACGGAAACCGGCGGCGGGTCACCAGCGGAGCCCTTTGCCGCTGCGGATGCACCAGGACGACGCCGTTTTGTGACGGAAGCCACAGGGCGGCGGGGTTCCGGACGGAATAGGGCGTCCGGCGCCCGGACCGGGCAGACGCGCGAGGCGCCTGCCCGGAGGGATTCCCTCGGCTAGAAGGAGTAGCGGAGAGCGAACTCGATCTGGCGGGAGGGGGCGTTGATGTTCCCCGCCAGCGACCCTTCGTTGTCACCGAAGGCGCTCGAACGAAGGTTGGCGTTCGCGCTTCCGAAATTCGCGCGGTCGAACGCGTTCAACACCTGGAACACGGCCTCGATGCCGTGGGAACCGCTCAGGTAGAAGGTCTTCGAGGCACGGAAGTCAAAGTTCAGGAAGTTCGAGCAATTGAACGTGTTCACGGGAGAAAAGCCTTCGGACTGGCGGTAGGCGTTCGCCAGCCCGAGGTCCAGATTCCGGCACCCGTAGGCGTTGTTCGCATTGAAGCCCGGCGCCAGGTCACCCGAATAGGGATCGCCGTTGATGTTGGTCCCCGAATTCACGAGCTGCGCGAGCGGCGACCGGTAATCCATGATCGTCGAGAGCCGGATGTCGAACGGCAGGACCACAATCGCGCTGCTCACCAGGCGGTGCCGCCGGTCGGTCCCGCCCGGATGGGTGACCTTGGTGTAACCGGGGAATTCGGCCTCCCATCCGGTGGGGTCCACGATGCTCGTCCACAGCGACGTCGACTCGCTCTTGGCGAGCGTGTAGCTGACGAGGAACTGCCAGCCGTCGGCGTAGCGCTTTTCGAACTTGGCGTAAAACGCCTGGTAGTCGTGGTCGAGCAGCGAGTAGGACGTGTTCACCCGGTTGAACTGCGGCCACGGCCGCACCCCGTTGACCGGGTAGTTGATGTTCACGTTCCGCATCGCATCGGCGCGCGTGGCGACGCGAGTGAGGTCGAGCGACAGCGCCATGTCGTCCCGGAGCTGGTGCGCCATTCCCAGATTGAAGTGGTGGGCGTAGGGCTGCTCGTAGTCGTTGTCCAGCAGGGTGATGTTCGGCGGCGCCGTGGAGAGGAACTCTTCGCGGGACCGGCCGGGGAACGGATCGGGGTAGTCCGGATTGTTGATGATGATCGTCTGGCCCTGGTGCCACCAGCGCTCGCCGAAGTTCGTGAGCGTCCGGATGTTCTCGAAGAACTTGCCGTAACCGCCCTTCACCGTGGTCCTGCCGGTGTTGTCGCTGGACAGGTCATAGACGAATCCGATGCGCGGCCCCCAGTTGTTGCCGTCGCCCCGGGCGTCGGCGCCCTCGTGCCAGGGGATCGCCAGCGGGAAGTTGATGTCGCGGATGTCCTCGTTGAAGGTTCCGACCTGCAGGTCGTAGCGGAGCCCGAGGTTCAGGGTCAGCCGCTCGCTGCTCCAGTCGTCCTGCGCGTACACCGAGAAGTGGTGCACCGGCACATCGTCGAAGCGCGGCTGGGTCTGGGTGTACTGGATTGGATAGGTGTCCGGGTCGTCCGGGTTGAACGGTTCGTTCGTGTCGAACGTCCATCGCCCGGAGTAGCTGCCGACGCTGTCCGCCTTGAACTGGACGTAGTTGTAGTCCACGCCCAGCTTGAGCTGGTTGTCTCCCCCCATTCCCTGGGTGAAGAGGGTGAAGTCGTCCTTGAACTGCCAGCGGGTCTCCGGACCCATCTGGTCGTTGCAGGACCCGGTGCGGAGGTCGGGCCGCCGGATCTGCACATCACAGAGAGCGATCCGCTCGGCGCTGAAGTCCCCCGCGTCGAACGAGCCGTTGCTGAACGCCGGGCTCACCTCGTACTTGGAGAACGCGCGCTGGAAGCGGAACTCGTTCAACGAGTTCTGGCTGGTGACCGAGGTAATTCCGAAGACTTCGGCGTTCCGGGGCACCGCGAAGTCGAATCCTTCCGTGGTGATTCCGCGGGCGTTCAGATTGGGCCGGTACTCGTTCTCCCATGCGATCCGAAGCCAGACGGAGTGGTCCTCGTTGACCTGATGGCTCAAGCGGCCGAGCCACATGTAGCGCCACTCGTCCTTGGGGAAGGTTCCGTCGAACTCCGGGAACACGCCCCGGGTGTCGATGTCGTAGAAGAGTTCCTCGTTCGTCCGCTCGTAAGCGAAGAAGAAGTGGGTGCGGTCCTCGACGATCGGTCCGCCGAAGGAGCCGCCGAACTGGTGCCGCCGGTACTCCGGCTTCTGGAAGCTCGGGTCGTTCGCCTGGAATTCCTTCTGCTGGTGGGTCAGCTCGGTGAGCGCCTTGTCGCGGAAGAACCAGAAGGCGCTGCCGGCGAGATCGTTCGTTCCCGACTTGGTGACGACGGTCATGAGCCCGCCGGTCGCCAGCCCGTACTCCGCCTTGAAGTTGGAGGTGGTGACCTGGAACTCGCCGATGGCGTCCATCGGGAAGTTCTGACGCGCCTCGCCCATCTCGGCCCAGGTGTTGTTCACCCCATCCACGATGAAGGCGTTCGCGTAGTAGCGCCCGCCGGCGCCCATGTTCACGTTGCCGCGGTAGTAGTAGCCGCGAATGGCGTCCTGGCTCGTGCCCGGGGTGAGCAGCGCCAGATCCACCCAGCGCCGGGACGCCACCGGCAGGTCCTGGATCTGGAGATCCGAGACCGAGGTCGAGATATCGGAGCGGCGGGTGTCGAGCAGCGGCGCGGAACCGGTGACCGTCACGGTCTCTTCGACCTGGGCGAGCGCCAGGTCCATGTCGAGAATGATGGTCTGTTGGATCGTCAGGATGACGCCGGTGGTCTCCACCGTCTGGAAGCCGGGCAGCTCGGCGCGCACGGTGTAGGGGCCGGGAATCAGCGCCGGAAGGCGGTATTCGCCGTCGCTGCCGGAAACCGAGGAGCGGGCCACGCCGGTGTCCTCGTTGATCGCGGTCAGGGTGGCGCCGGGAAGAACGGCGCCGGTCGAGTCGGCGACCCGGCCCTCGATCTGCCCGTATTGGGCGAGGGCGGGAACAGCGAAAAGGAGCAGGGCAGCCACGAGCGCGGCCGCCCGGGGACACGCCCCGGCCCTGCGCCTCCAGGGAACCCGGGGCCTGTGGACGACCGGCAGACTGGTCATGGCGAATGCCTCCTTCAGCAGACGGCTGGGAAAGTCAGTGAGTCAGTTGGTCTGGAACGTGGCCATCAGGATGGACTCGCCCCATTCGAAGTGGATCATCCCCTGCCCACCGCGCCCGGCGATGGAGATGGTGAACTGTTCCTGCGGGGACCCGCCATGGAGCATGAGCGGGATCGCCGCGATGTCCATCGAGGCGTCGTGTTCGGTGCCCCACTGTCCGGTCTGGGAGTTCACCAGCAGGGCCCAGGAGTCGCCGCTCTTCTTCGCGAAGAGGCTGTAGGAGCCGGCTTCGATCGTGGTTCCGCCGAAGTCGAGGTCGTGGCTGGTGGTGAGCACGGTCGCCGCGTCGGCGCCGAGCCGCCAGACCATGCCGTCGGTGACCTGGCCCAGCATGTCCCGGCCCTGGAGGCTGGGGCGCCCGTAGTCGATCGTGATGCGGGCGTCTCCGACGGTCCCTTCGGCCATGCCCCGGGGGCTCTGGGCGAAGAGAACGGGCGCGGCCAGCAGCAGGGCGGCGACCGAGGCGGTCAGGGTGGAAAGGGCGCGGTGAGTCATGGGTCGGGAACTCCGATCAGGGGAGGGGAGAAAAAGGATGGGCAAGGGTTCAGGCAGTGGCCGGAACGGGGGAACGGCGCCGGATTCCGATGACCCGACCCCGCTCCGGAGGATCGGGCAGGCCCGCCTGGAGCCGCCGGATCTCCCTGAGCAGCGTGGTGAAGGCCGCGGGCATCGGCGCAGAGCGCCGCGTCCGCCGGTCCACGTAGCAGCCGATGTGTTCGGTGACCGCCGCCAGCGTCGGCGGCGCTCCCCCGGTCTTCGGCTCGGCGAACAGCCGCAGGAAGGCGTGGATCAGCTTCTCGCTGTGGTCGAGAAGCTGATAGGTGACGAAGAAGGACTGCCCCAGCATCAGTTCCCGCCGGTAGATCACATGGTCCTCAAGGGCGAAGGTGGTGCCGTGCGGGTTGTCGTCGTCCCAGAGCCCGATGCTTCGCAGCATGTGTTGCGTCGCCTGATCAAATACGAAGCGATGGTACACGAGGTTCATGTGGCCGTTTCGGTCAATCCAGTCGGGCGAAACGACCCCCTCGTAGATGCGGAAGCCCCGGCCCGGCTCGAACCGCAGATCGGGAGGCAGACGGAAGGGCATGAAGGAAGGTTAGCCGGCGCCGGCGCCCCGAATCAGGGCGGATACGCTCCGCTGGAACACCGCCCCATCCACATCCGTCACCCCGAACTTCCCCCGAATTCCCATGCCCGTCCCTGATCGCTTCGCCTCACAAAGCGCGCTCCGCGCAGAACCCCTTTCGGCCGCCCCCGGCCTCGCCGCGGCCGCGCTCCTCGCACTCGCGTTCGCCGCCGGCTGCGGCCCCTCCTGGCCCCGGCCTCCGGAGACGCGGGTGGAACCGGTCACCGACGTGCTGCACGGGGTCGAGATCACCGACCCCTACCGTTGGCTCGAAGACCAGGACAGCCCGGAGACGCGGGAGTGGATCCGCGTCCAGAACGAGTACGGCCGGCGGATCGTCTCGGACGCCGCCCTCGAAGACAGCATCGCCGCCCGCCTGAGCGAGCTGATGGAGGTTCCGCAGGTCTCGACGCCCCGGGACGCCGGGGAAACGCAGCTCTTCACCCTTCGCCGCGCCGGCGAGCTGCAGGCGAAGATCGTCCGCCGCCCGAAGCCCGAGGGCGACCCGACGGGGGCGCGCCCGGACCCGGACGGGGACTACGAGGTCATCGTCGACGCGATGCGGCTGGGGTTCGACGACTGGGCGAGCGTGGACATCGTGGACATCTCGCCCGACGGCTCGCTCCTGCTCTACCGCGTCCGGGACGGCGGGCTGGACGAAATCAGCGTCCGCCTGCTCGACCTGGAGACCCTGGAGGAGCGGTCCGATCGCCTTCCCGAAGCGCTCTACGGCACGATCGCCTTCGACCACGACGGCGAGGGCTTCCATTACGTCCACCGCTCGCGGGAGGACGGGCCCCGGGCCCGCTACCACCGGCTGGGGACCGGGATGAGCGAAGACCGGGAGATCTTCGGCGAGGGCTACGGGCCAGAGAGCTTCCTGCGGCTGGAGGAGATCGAGGACGGAAGGCTCCTGCTCCTCACCGTCCAGCACGGCTGGATGCGGAACGACATCTTCGTCATGGACCAGCCGAGCGGCGAAATCCACCCCGTCATCGAAGGGGAACGCGCCCACGTGAACGCCCGCTACGAGGAAGGTCGGCTTCTCCTCACCACCGACCTCGATGCCTCCAACTACCGGGTGATCGCGGTCCCGACCTCCGGCGTGGATCCGTCGCGCTGGGGGGACCGCTCGCGCTGGACCGACTGGATTCCCGAGCAGGAGCACCTGCTCCGCGGCTTCACCACGATCGGGGAGCGGACCTACGTCGAATTGCTGGAAAACGTCGCCTCGCGGATCCTGGTGTTCGAGGCGGGAGACGACGAAGGGGCGCCACTTCGCCACGTGGACGAGATCCCCCTGCCCCCGTTCCAAACGGCCAGCCTGGGCAGGCTGGGGGAGGAGGGGGCCATGCTCACCCTGTCTTCCTTCACCGTCCCGACCACCCGCTACCGGCTCGACCTCGAGACCTTCGAGCGCGAGCTCATCGAACCGCCGCGTCCGGAGTACGACGGCAGCGGGGTTCTCGTGGAACAGGTGTGGTACGCCTCGAAGGACGGGACCGAGGCGCCGATGTACATCATGCGGCCGCGCGGGGTCGAACCGAACGGCCGGCTGCCGACGCTCCTCCACGGCTACGGCGGGTTCAACGTGAGCGTCACCCCGTCCTTCCGAGCGCAGGCGGCGGTCTGGGTGGAGGCCGGGGGCGTCTTCGCGGTGGCCACCCTGCGCGGCGGGAGCGAGTTCGGGGAGGACTGGCACCGGGACGGGATGCTGGAGAACAAGCAGAACGTCTTCGACGACTTCATCGGCTCCGCGGAATGGCTCATCGCGAACGGCTACACCAACCCGGACCGGCTCGCGATCATGGGCGGGAGCAACGGCGGACTGCTCGTCGCGAGCGCGTTCACCCAGCGGCCGGAGCTGTTCCGGGCCGTGTATTGCGGGTTCCCGGACCTCGACATGGTGCGGTTCTTCCAGTTCACCCAGACGAACAACATGCCGGCGCTGCTGGAGTACGGCAACGCCGGTATCGCTGAGGAATTCGAGTTCCTGCGGGCGTACTCGCCGTATCAGGCGGTGCGCGACGGGGTGGACTACCCGGCGGTCATGTTCACCCAGGGCGACCTCGACACCCGGGTGCCGCCGCTCCAGGGGCGCAAGATGACGGCGCGGGTGCAGGCGGCGTCGTCGTCCGGCCTGCCCGTGATCCTGCGGTATCGGCCTCGGGCGGGCCACGCCGGCGGGCGCAGCCGGGTCCCGGACCGGGCGATGGACACCGCGTTCCTGATGATCCAGCTCGGCATGTCCTACGGCGAGTGACGCGCCCCACGGCGCGCCGCCCAACACGGCGCGCCCCCCCACGAAGCGCCGGCCCCATGGAGCGCCGGCGTCCTCGCCGGCCTACGCCGCACCGCAGTCCCCTGCCGACCGCGCCTCGTGCTGACCGACCGTGGGCCGGGCCCACAGACCATGCCCGCCTGCGGCGGTGGCCGGCGAGGACGCCGGCGCTCCCGGTGGGATGGATGAATTATCATTCAGAATGTGAATGGATATCTCCCACGGGGGGCACTCGCTAGCCTCCAGGCGCGCCTCGCGATCATGCCGGTGACGATCGTCACCGGCGCCCGTCAGACGGGCAAGACCACTCTGGTGCGCGAGCTGACCGCGGAGTGCCGCCGCTATGCGACGTTCGACGAACCGGGCGCTCTCCGGCTTGTCCGGCGGGATCCCCGGGCTCTCCTCGGGAACGATCGGGTCACCCTCGACGAGGTGCAACGGGAGCCGCACCTGCTTTCGGCCATCAAGCTCGCGGTGGACGAAGGACGGACCGCCGGTCGGTTCCTGCTCACCGGGTCCGCCAACCTGCTTCTCATGCGGCGCGTTTCCGAGTCGCTGGCCGGTCGCGCCAGCTATCTGACGCTCTGGTCGCTGACCCGCCGGGAGCAGCTCGGCCTCGGGTGCTGCGGAATCTGGGAGGACCTCCTCGCCGCCCGGGACAAGGATTGGCCCGAGCTGCTGCGGGAGCAGCCGGAGCACCGCGAAGACTGGCGGGCGCTCGCCCGGCGCGGCGGCTTTCCGGTTCCCGCCCTCACTCTGTCCGGCGACGACGAGCGAAAGATCTGGTTCGACGGCTACGAGCGCACCTACCTTCAGCGGGATCTCCGGGACCTCGCCCAGGTCGCATCGCTCGGAGATTTCGGCGTACTCGTCCGCGCCGCCGCCACCCGCCTCGGCCAGATGCTGAACCAGTCGCGGCTCGGACGCCAGGTGGGGCTCCCCCAGCCCACGGTCCACCGCTACCTGAACCTGCTCGAGACCTCGTATCTCCTCGTCCGGCTTCCGGCCTACACCGTCAACCGCACGAGGCGCCTCGTCAAGTCGCCCCGCATCTACTGGAGCGACACCGGGCTCGCCCTTCGTCTCGCCGGTGATCCGGAGCCGGTCGGAGCCCATCTCGAGAACATCGTTCTCCACGACCTGCTCGTCTGGCGGGATATCCGCCCGGACCGGGCGGACCTCTTCTATTGGCGGACCACCACCGGGGCCGAAGTGGACTTCGTGGTCGAAGCCGGCGGCGGTCTCCTGCCCATCGAGATCAAGGCGACGGCCCACCCCGGCCTGGCACATGCCCGCCACCTGCTCACTTTCCGCGGGGAGTACCGGGGGCGGTCCCGCAGCGGGCTGCTGCTCCACGACGGAGACGACATCCGCTGGCTCGCGGACGGAGTCCTCGCGGCTCCCTGGTGGCGGGTGATCTGAGACCTGCCCCCGGATCGGTCCCCCTCGCGGGCGGCTCGCGCAAGTCCGGAGGACTCGCGCTTACAATCAGTTGTCTTACTTTCGCCTTACCTACGCCGAGGAGGCGCGCATGCCGCGGCCCGAGCCCATCACGACAACGCTCTCCACGAGGGGGCAGGTCGTCCTGCCCCGTCCCGTCCGCGCCGCGCTCGGCTGGAGGCCGGGCATGCGTCTCACGGTCGAGACCGCCGACGACGGGCTTTGGCTGCGCCCGGCGCCGGTTTTCGAGGTGACCCGCCCGGAGAACGTCTTCGGTTGCCTGGCGGCCGACGGCCCACCGCGCTCGATCGCCGAGATGGATGCCGGAGTGCTGGCCGAGGCGAAGCGCCGCCATGAAGGCGATTGACACCAACGTCGTTGTCCGGTACCTGGTGCGCGACCATCCTGACCACGCCGCGCGGGCGCGCGCCGTCCTGGACCACGAGCGGACCTTCCTCCCGGTGTCCGTCCTGCTGGAGACCGACTGGGTGCTACGGAGCGCTTACGGTTTCTCGAGGAGCCGGGTCGTCGAGGCGATCCGTGCTCTCGCGGGACTTCCGGGGGTCACGCTGGAGAATCCCGGTCTGGTGGCCGACGCGCTCTTGAACGCCCGCCGGGGCATGGACTTCGCCGACGCGCTCCATCTCGCTGCCTCGTCCGGGTGCGACGCCCTGCTGACCCTTGACCGCCGGTTCATCCGGAAGGCGCGGGTCGCCGCCCCCCCGGTCTCCTCCCCGTAATTCGACCGGGCGCGGGCGCCCCGAAGGGGCCGGCGGCAGGTGCCGCCCGCGTCGGTGACCCCCTACGAGGACGCGGGAGGCGCGCCGTAGGCCTGACTTCGGCGATGACCCCGGTTCGGGTCGCGCAGGATGAGCCGGCCCTCCCGCACCATCGCGGGCAGGTGGCGGCCCCGCAGGGTCTTCGCGGAAACCCCGAGGAATCGGGAGAGCTCGGAAATGGTCGTCCACTCCCGGCTGCGGCAGATCGCCTCGATCGCCGGCCGCAGGCGATTGCTGCGCGGGCGGCGGCCGAGGCCCGCGATCAACGTCCGCACCTCCGCCGGCAGTTCGTCGCTCGGGGCAGAAACGACCGGCGGTGACGGGGACTCCGATCCGGCGGGCGGTTCTTCGCGAGGCAGCGGGGCCGGCGCGGATTCCGCCTCGGCTTGCGGGCGGCTTCGCGGCCGCGGCGGGGCCGGCGCGGATTCCGATCCGCCCGGCGGCTCTTCGGACGGCGGCGGCGGGGAGGCCGGCTGCGATCCGGCGGCAACCTCTTCCGCCGGGAGCAAAGGCGCCGGACCCCGGGCGGGCGGCGGCGCCAGCCGGGCGGCGGAGTCCACCGGGGGCAGCGGGCTGATGTCGAGGCTGCCGAGGTGCTCGCCGATGTCCTCGATGTTCTCCCCGACCGGCGCCCAGTTGCGCCCGGTCCGGGCCATCCCCTCGCCGAGCCGGCGGAGACCCGCCCCGAAGGCCGCGATGTTCCGCCCGATCCGGCGCGCCTTTCCGCGACCCCGGGCGAGCGCGGCGCCGTTCCGCTCGGCGAGTCTTCCGATCTTCGCCAGGCTCCGCCCCACGCGCGCTGCCGTGCGGGCGGTGCGCGTCCAGCCCCGACCGGCCGTCTCGATCCCTTCCGAAATCGGCTCGTGCTTCCGCCGGATCCACCGCCACGCCCGCCCCAGCCGCTCGCCCAGCCGGGTGAACCAGCCAGCGCCCGAGGCGCCCTCCGGGATCGATCCGTTGCCCGTCATGCCGCCAGCCGCGGCCGATCATGCCACGCCCCCGCGCGCCTCGCGGATCGCGCAAACTGCGCGATCCGGCACGTTTTCGTCACGATCCGATCGCGCAAACTGCGCGATCCGCCGACATTCCGTCCCGATCCGACCGCGCAAACGGCGCGATCTGGCGCGATTCCTCCCCGATCCGCAGGCGTCCGACGCCGACATGGAACGCCACCACGCCTCCCAGGTGAGATAAAGGGCCGACGGCGCGGCGCAGGCCGGCATGGACCGTGGGCCTCCCAGCCCACGGTCTGTCGGTACGGCGCCGCTGTCGCCAGGAGACTG
The DNA here is from genome assembly GCA_012271265.1 of Vicinamibacteraceae bacterium. GTDB lineage: Bacteria > Acidobacteriota > Vicinamibacteria > Marinacidobacterales > Marinacidobacteraceae > JAAXGQ01. Next base: position 10,406 of record JAAXGQ010000056.1, on the reverse strand, counting down.
CGTAAGGGACCGACCGTGCCGCGCAGGCCGGCGAGGACGCCGGCGCTCCAATGGGGGGTTGTCCCCTTTCGATCGCGCAATCTGTGCGATCCGGCACGTTTTCGTCGCGATCCGATCGCGCAATTTGCGCGATCCGGCATCGCCGAGTCCGTGGCTACCTGTCCAAAGGCATCGCCAGATACACTTTGGTTGGACCAAATGATAAACAGGCCTGCATACGAGCCGATTACGCGTCCTATCTGGCTCGACCGCATCCAGCGTGCGTGGTCCGCGCGCCCGATCGTGTGGCTGTCCGGAGTTCGCCGCGTGGGCAAGACGACGCTGGCCCGCCTCATCCCGGACGCCAAGTACCTCAACTGCGACCTCCCCTCCGTCGTCCGCGCTCTTTCCGATCCCGAGCTGCTGCTCGCCGCGCAGCCGCCGGGCAGCGTCCTGATCCTCGACGAGATCCAGCGGCTCCCCGACCCCAGCCTCCCGCTCAAGATCGCAGCCGACGAGCATCCGCATCTCCGCGTCCTGGCCACCGGGTCCTCGACCCTCACCGCGCGCGGCCGGTTTCGGGACACGCTGACCGGCCGCAAGAGGTCCATCCACCTGTGTCCGGTGCTGTGGGAAGAGTGCGCCTCGCCCTTCGGCATCGCCGACTTCGACCGGCGCCTGCTCCACGGCGGACTGCCCGAGGCGCTCCTCGCGGATACGCCGTCGCCGGAGGACTGCGCCGAGTGGATCGACAGCTTCTACGCGCGCGACATTCTGGAGCTCTTCGGCGTGCGGAACCGGCACGGGTTCCTGTCCCTGCTGCGGCTGCTCCTGCGCTGGAGCGGCGGGCTGGTCGACGTGGCTCGACTGTCGCGCCTGACCGGGCTCAGCCGTCCCACCGTCAAGTCCTACCTCGAAGCCCTGGAGGTCGCGCACGCCATGCGGCTCCTGCGGCCGTTTCGGAGCGGCGCCGCCGGCGAAATCGTCAGCCGTCCGAAGTGCTACGGCTTCGACACCGGATTCGTCGCCTTCGAGAAGGGCTGGACGCAGATCCGCGAGGATGACCGGGGGCTGCTCTGGGAGCACCTCGTGCTCGACACGCTTTCCTGCCGCTTCCCCGCCGAAGACGTCTTCTACTGGCGGAACAAGGCGGGGCGGGAGATCGACTTCGTCGTGCGGCGAGACGACGGGGGCGTGGACACGGTCGAGTGCAAGATCAACGCGGACGGCGTCTCGCCGAGGGCGGCGAAGGCCTTCCGCCGGCGCGTCCCGGCGGGCGCCAACCTCGTGGTCACGCCCGGCGGCGGCCCGCCGTACCGGATGCAGCGGGGCGGGATCGACTTCGTCGTCGGAGGCGTGGCGCTGCTGGACCCGTCCGCGCCCCCGCCCGCCGGATAGCGGGAAACCGCGGATTCGGCGAAAGACGCCGCGGGCCGCGCGCCCGGTACACTCCGGCGTCCTTTTCGGCGTCCGTTTTCCCCATTCCAGCCCGAAACGTGATGCTCCTCCAAAGGTCAGGGAGCCCGAGACGAAGAGAGACCACGCCCGGGGACGGATCGCCCGTTTTGCCTCCGGCGTCGCCGCGGCGTGCCTTGCGCTTCTCGCCCCCGTCGGGCGGCCCGGCCTGGTGAGCCCGGCGGCGACGCAGGGGAGCGCCGCCTCGGATCGCGCGGCGCTCGCGGCGTTGTATGACGCCGCGGGTGGCAGGCACTGGGAGACGAGCACGTCCTGGAAGACATCCGCGCCGCTCAGCAGATGGTACGGCGTGACGACGAATTCCCGGGGGCGCGTTCAATCGCTGGACCTGGAAGCAAACGGGCTGACGGGCACGATTCCAGCGGCGCTCGGAAACCTCGACAGCCTGGAATCGCTGAATCTGATGCGGAACGAATTGACCGGCGCGCCGCCCGCCTCGTTGGGCTACCTGGCGAATCTGCGGTTCCTGTATCTCTGGAGAAACCAGCTGAGCGGCCCCATCCCGGCCGCGCTCAGGAACCTGGACCGCCTGGAAAGCCTGAGCCTCGGCGAGAACGGATTCACCGGCCCCGTTCCGTCCTGGTTGGGCGAACTGTCGAGGCTGTCGTTTATCGCGCTCCCGCGCAACGAGTTGACCGGGCCGATCCCGGCCTCACTCCGCAGTCTGCGCCGACTCGAGTCTTTGAACCTCAGTGGAAACGGCCTGACCGGCCCCGTTCCCACCTGGTTGGGCGAACTGTCGAACCTGCGGTTCCTATGGCTTGGCTACAACGAATTCAGCGGGGGGGTTCTCCCGGCCGCGCTGCGGAACCTGCGCCGGCTCGAGGGCCTGAACCTCAGTGAGAGCAGCCTGACCGGCCCCGTCCCCAACTGGCTGGGCGACCTGTCGAGCCTGCGGTTTCTCGTTCTCGGGGACAACGATTTGAACGGCCCGATCCCCACCGCACTGCGGAAACTGCGCCGGCTCGAGTACCTGAACCTCGGGGGGAACGACCTGACCGGCCCCGTCCCCACCTGGTTGGGCACGCTGTCAAACCTGCGGTCGCTCTGGCTTCCCGACAGCGGCTTGAACGGCCCGATCCCCACCGCACTGCAGGGCCTGCGCGAGCTCGAGTACCTGAACCTCGGGGGGAACGACCTGACCGGCCCCGTCCCCACCTGGCTGGGCGGCCTGCCGAGCCTGCGGTCTCTCGATCTCCGGGACAACGAATTGAACGGCCCGATCCCCACCGCACTGCGGAGGCCGCGCGAGCTCGACTACCTGCACCTCGGGGGGAACGACCTGACCGGCCCCGTCCCGCCGTGGATCGGCGACCTGCCCAACCTGCGAGTGCTTTACCTCTCTGACAACGAACTGAGCGGCACGGTCCCGTCCACGCTCGGGAGGCTCTTGCGCCTGGAGTGGCTGTCCGTCTCCTGGAATCCCGTGACCGGAAGGCTCCCCGACAGCCTGACGCAGATTCCGGGGCTCACATTCCTGGGAATTCACACAACCGCCGTGTGCGCGCCAACCGACGATCATTTTCTTGCATGGCTCGCGAACGTCGAGCACTTTCTCGGGGAAACGTGCAACCGCGCCCCGGCCGCCGTCCGCGAGATTCCGGCGCAGACCGTGACCACCCCGGAGTCGCGCGGCGTGTCCGTCGGGGGGTATTTCGCTGACCCCGATGACGATGTGCTGCTCTTTTCGGCGGAGTCCGCGCAGGCCGCTCAGGTGACCGCCATCGCCTCCGGTGACACGGTCTGGTTGTCGGCGGGAGAAGCAGGCGAAGCAAGCGTGACGGTGACCGCGTGCGATCCGGACCTCCTCTGCGCCGATCAGATGATGCGGGTGACGGTGCGGCCCGAGGGCGCCGGCGCGTCGAGTGATCGCGAGGCGCTGGAGGCGTTCTACGACGCGACCGGCGGCGACCTCTGGGTCAAGAACACGAATTGGAAGACGGCCGCGCCACTCGACTCGTGGCGCGGCGTGACGATCGGGCGCTCCGGCCGGGTCACCGGGCTGCGCCTCCCGGAGAACGGGTTGACCGGCGCGGTTCCCGCCGCATTGCGGAACCTCAGCCGACTCGAGTTACTGGACCTCAACTGGAACGGCCTGACCGGTCCCGTCCCCGCCTGGCTGGGCGAGCTGTCGAGACTGCGGTTTCTCCGTCTGCGGGGCAACGAATTGACGGGACCGGTCCCGGCCGCGCTCGGTAACCTGCAGAATCTTCGGCACCTGTATCTCTGCTGCAACGAATTGACGGGACCGGTCCGGGCCGCGCTCGGCAACCTGCGCCAACTCGAGCTCCTGGACCTCGCCTGGAACGGCCTCACCGGTCCGATCCCGTCGTGGGTGACGCGCCTCGCAAACCTTCGATACCTCCTGCTTTCGGGGAATCAACTCTCCGGTGCTGTGCCGGACGGCCTGGACGCCCTGTCCAATCTGCGACAGCTGGGCCTCAGCAACAACCATCTGACGCCGGGGCCGATACCCCCGGAGCTGGGTGACCTCCTCCATCTGGACGCCCTGTGGCTTGGCCGGGCCACCCGGACCGGGCCGATTCCACCGGAACTGGGGAGCCTGACGAACCTCCGCATTCTGAGCCTCTACGGAAACGGGCTCTCCGGCGAGGTTCCGGACGAACTAGGCGGGCTGAAGAGCCTGAACGACCTGTACCTGGACGGCAATTTCGGACTCGAGGGACCGCTCCCGCCGGAGTTGCGGCTGCCCGAACTCGAGCGCCTGGACCTCTTCCTCACCCAGACATGCGCCCCGGAGGCCTGGCAGGAGCAACTGGAGACGGTCGCATTCCGGGGCGCGAGGTGCGGGGCGGAGAACCGGGAGGTTGATGTCCTGTTCGTCTATACGTCCCCAGCCGGGGAGGCGGCCGGAGGAACCGAAGCGATGGAAGCGGAGATCGACCTCATGATCGCCACCACCAACCAGGCGTTCCGTGACAGCGACGTGCGCACCCGGGTGGCGCTCGTGGGCAGGTCCGAAGTGTCCTACCAGGAGACCGGCGAATCGGCGACGGACCTTGGCCGCTTGCGGGACCCCGACGACGGCCACATGGATGAGGTTCATGCACTGCGGGACCAGGTGGGCGCCGACCTTGTGCATCTGATTCCGGGTGCATCGGACGTGGGAGGCCGCGCCCAACTACGCGGGGCTTTCGGGCTCTCGACGTGGCCGGGGTGGGCCGTCCCCCACGAGTTGGGACACAACCTGGGTCTTGCCCACGACCGTTACGCGTGGGCTGGGAGCGATGTGCAGTCGGGCGGCTGGCATCTGAGCGCGGACCCGGCGTACGGGCACGTCAACCCGACCGGGGTGGAACCGGGCGCGAGAAGATCCACGCAGTGGAGGACGATCATGGCCTATGACGATCAGTGCGAGGCTGGTTTCACCCGTTGTCCTCGAGTGAACCGATTCTCGAATCCGCGCCTCACCTACAACGGCGATCCGATGGGAGTGCCCTTTGATCCCACCGACAGCGTCGCCGCATGGCGAGTGACCGGTCCCTCCGATGCCGCGCGTGTCATCGATGCAACCAGTCCCGTGATCGCGGCGTGGCGGGACCGTCCCGACGACTCCGCTCAGCCTGCGGCGGCCGCGTCCCCCGCCGGTGGACCGCAGTCACGTGGGCCCGGCGGGATCGGGATCGCCCTCCCCGGCCGGCCAGAAGGCCTCTTCCTGGACCCTCTCCCCGCCGCGCAGACGGCTCCCGCCGGCGTAGCCGCCGCGCGCCGCGCCCCAGGGTCTCCGGAGTCGACGTCGTTGCGGCGCCGCCTGGTAGCCGTCGATTTCGGGCAGCTTGGCGAAACGGCGGCGGAATTGGCCCTGAACCTGTTCGACGACGCCACCTTCACCGCAAGGGTAGAGCGGACGGCGCCGACCTTCTCCGGCGGCTTCGCACTGTCGGGCCGGCTCGCCGGAGTGGAACAGGGAACGATGATCCTGGTGGTGAACGGCGGCGTGGTCGCCGGCCGAGTGTGGACGCCGGAGGCGACCTACCGCATCGCCCCGGCCGGCGGGGGGTGGCACGAGATCAGCCAGGTGGATCCTGCGGCGCGGCCGCCGCTGGGCGATCCGTTGCCCCGCGCACTCCCAGACGGCGACCGGCGCGATCCACCTCGAAGGCCGCCGCCGCGCTGATCGACGGCGAAAACGCACCCGACGGCGGTTCCCCGTTGCCGCGCGCTTCCGGCCCGGAGTTTTCCGCTCGAAGTCAAACGGGTGTGCGGCGGCCCGCTGAGCGCCGAAGACTTCCGTATCGGCGCGAAGAAGATGCGGTTCACCGATGCGGCGCGCGCTGCGCTCCGGATCAACGACCGCGTGCTGCCGCAAGGGATCCCGGAAGAGCCCACGCCTACGTAGTGAACGGCCGGAGCCCGGTGGAGTGGTTCATGGACCGCTACCGCATCAAGCGCGACCGCCGAAGCGGCATCGTGAACGACCCGAACGGCTGGTTCGAAAACCCCGAAGACCTGATCACCGCCTTCCGCCGCATCGTCCACCTCAGCGCGGAAACCGTCCGCATCGTCAACACCCTCCCCAACCCCATCCCCGACCTGTAGCCGGCGGTCCACGGGGCCGCCGCTCCCACCGGCCACCATCCGCCTGGTGGGCCTGCGTCCTCACCGACCACCCACTGCCCAAGGGACCGAAGGTGCGGCAAGGGCCGGCGAGGACGCCGGCGCTCCATGGGGCCGACGCTCCCTGCGTCAGGGCGCCTCAGTCATGGAGCGCCGGTGTCCGCGCCGGCCACCACCCCCATAGTGCGCCCGTGTCCTCACCGGCCGCCGCCATCATGGAGCGCCGGCGTCCTCGCCGGCCACCGCCGTAGGCGGGCATGGACCGCGGGCCTCCCGGCCCACGGTCCGTCGGCACGGGGCGGCGCTGTCGGGTTGCGGGACGCGGACGCTTGACGGACCAGATACAAATGGCCAGACTAGACATATGAAACGGGCCAGCGTCAGCGAGGCGAAGAACGGACTCAGCGGACTGCTGAGCGAGGTTCGGCGCGGGGAGTCGGTGTTGATCACGCACCGTGGTCGGCCGGTGGCGCGGATCGAACCCTGCCATGTTGACGGCCCCGACGCGCACCACGCGATGGCCGAGATCGTGCGCCGGGGCGTTGCGGTCCCACCTCGCGCCCCGCTCGATGTCGAGCGGTTTCTCGGAGCGCCGGTCGTCCGGCTCACGGAGGGGCCGAGCGCCAGCGAGATCATCGTGGCCGAGCGCAGGACACGCGATTGAAGTACTGGGATTCATCGGCTCTGGTGGCGCTCGTCGTGGACGAGGCGCGCAGCCTGGAGCGTCGCGAGACCATGCGCCGGGATCCCGTGATCGTGACGTGGTGGGGAAGCCGCGTCGAATGCGCATCGGCTCTGAACCGCCTGGACCGCGATCAACGTTTCAGGGGGGACGGATTGGACCGGGCGACGGACCAGTTGGGGCTGTTGGCCGCGAGTTGGGTCGAGATCGAGCCTCTCGAGCAGGTGCGCCAGCGCGCGATCCGGTTGCTTCGGCTTCATCCGTTGCGGGCCGCCGACGCCTTGCAGTTGGCGGCCGCACTGACGGCTGCGCGGGAAGAGCCGCAGCGGCTGGATCTGGTGAGCAGCGATGATCGTCTCTCCGCCGCCGCGCGCCGCGAGGGGTTCCGGGTGCTGTGAGTCGGGCGGCGACCACCTGGCTGGACGAAGAACGAACCGCCTGACCCGGTCCCCCACCCCAGCGCGACGGCGGCGGCCGGGTCCCCCGGCTACCCCAGCGTCGCCGCGAAACCCGGGGCCCGACGCTGCCCGGTGGCCTGCTCGAAGGCGTAGGCGATGCGGATCAGCGCCGGCTCGGTCCAGGCGCGGCCGAAGAACGAGACACCCACCGGGAGGCCCTTGACAAACCCCATCGGAACGCTGATGTCCGGGTAGCCGGCGATGGCCGCCGGGCCGGCGCTGCTGCCGCCGTCGAGGCGGTCGCCCTTGATGTGGTCGGTCACCCAGGGCAGGTCGCGGGTGGGGGCGACGATCGCGTCGAGCTCGTGCTCGATGACCAGCGCGTCGATGCCGTCCTCGCGGTTCGCCCGCTGGATCGTGCGCACGGCATGCAGATAGGCCTCGTCGGTCAGCGGACCGCGCGCCTCGGACGCCACCATCCGCTCGTGCCCGAAGTGGGGCATCTCCAGCTCGGCGTTCCGCTCGTTGAACTCGATGATCTCCGCGAGCGACTGCACCGGGGCGTCCGGCCCCAGCGTGGCGAGATACGCGTTCAGGTCCGCCTTGAACTCGTACTCGAGGACGAGCAGCGGCAGCTCGTCGTTCCAGGCCGCCTCGGGCAGGTTCGCCGGGTCCACGATCACCGCGCCGGCGTCGCGCATCGCCCCGATCGCGTCCTCGAAGAGGTCCATGATCCGGGGATCGAAGCCGGTGAAGCTGCGGGCGACGCCGATGCGGGCGCCCTGCAGCCCGGCCGGGTCGAGGAACTGCGCGTAGTCGGTCTGGAAGTTCCCCTCGCTGCGGGCGGTGGCCTCGTCGCGCGGATCGACGCCCACTGCGGCGCCGAGAAGGAGGGCGGCGTCGGTCACGGTGCGGGTCATCGGCCCGGCGGTGTCCTGGGAGTGCGAGATCGGGATGATCCCGGAGCGGCTCCAGAGCCCGACCGTGGGCTTGATGCCGACGATGCCATTGCTCGACGACGGGCACATGATCGAGCCGCCGGTCTCGGTGCCCACGGTCAGCGCGCAGAGGTTCGCGCTCGCCGCCACGCCCGAGCCCGAGCTCGACCCGCAGGGGTTGCGGTCGAGGGCGTAGGGGTTCCGGCACTGGCCGCCCCGGGCGCTCCAGCCGCTGGTCGCCCGCTCGCCCCGGAAGTAGGCCCACTCGCTCATGTTGAGCTTGCCCAGCAGGATGGCGCCGGCGGCGCGCAGACGCTCGGCGACGAAGGAGTCGCGCGGCGGGATGGAGCCTGCCAGCGCGAGCGATCCTGCGGTGGTCGTCATCCGGTCGTGGGTGTCGAGGTTGTCCTTGAGCGCGACCGGGACGCCGTGGAGCGGGCCCCGGACCGACCCGGCGGTGCGCTCGCCGTCGAGCTCGTCGGCGATGGCGAGCGCGTCCGGGTTGATCTCGATGTAGGAACGCAGTTCGGGGCCCTGGCGGTCGAGGGCTTCGATCCGCCCGAGGTAGGCCTCGGTGATGGAGCGGGCGGTGTGTTCGCCCGACTCCATCATCCGCTGGAGCTCGGGAACGGTGACCTCGTCGAATTCGAACGGGGGGACCTCTCCCGGCCCGCCGCCGCCCGCGGGGGACTCCGCGCCGGGTGGGGCGCAGCCGATCCCGGCGGTCAGCCCGGCGCCGCCGGCAGCCGTGGTGCGGAGGAATGCTCTTCGGTTCATGGACGTTCTCCCGGGTCGGCAAGCATAAGGACCGCGCCAGGCGCCCACCCGGCCGCCGCACCATGTCCCGGACGCTGCTAACGTCAGGATATGGCTCGGGCGGCGCTCGAACGGAACCCGTTTCAGCCCGGAGCCGGCGCGCGCCCGCCGCTGCTGGCGGGGCGGGACCCGGAACGGGCGCTGGCGAAGGAAAGGCTCGCCTTGCTGGAGACGGGCCGACGCCCTTCGCAGGGTGTCCTGTTCCTCGGCCCGCGCGGCAACGGAAAGACCAGCCTGCTCGACGACATCGCGGACGACGCCCGGCGTCGCCGGATCCGGGCGGAAGACCTGTCCGTCTCGTCGTTCGACAACCGCGAGATCCTGATCGGCAGGCTTGGGGGAAAGGCGCGGGTGACCGGGGACCGGCTTCAGCAGGCGCAGTTCGCCGGCGCCGGAGTGGCGGTCCGACCCGGGCCGCCGCCGGGGGACGCGGCGGACCTGCTCGCCCGCTGGATCGCGGCCGACAAGGCGCCCCTGGTGATCCTGCTCGACGAGGTGCAGGCCGTTCCCTCCGTCGCCGGCCGGATGTTCTTTGGCGCTGTCCAGGCCGCTACCCGACAGGAGCTGCCTTTTCTGCTGCTCGCGGCCGGAACCCCCGACGCGCCCCGCCGCCTCCGGGCGACCGGAACGTTCACCGAACGGATGTTCCGCCAGATCCCCGTAGGCCGTCTCCAACGCGAGGAAACCGCGCGGGCGCTTGCCGAGCCGGCCGCGGACGCAGGAATGCCGCTCACGGACGCCGCCGCGGCCCACCTCGCCGAAGAGTCTCAGGACTCTCCGTCCTTCATCCAGATGCTCGGTCGCGCCGCGTGGGAAGAGGCCGTGAGGGCGGGAGCGCCCGGAATCCGACTGGAATCCGCGCGCGCCGGGAGCGCTTCCGTTCGCCCGGAACTCGAACGCTTCTATTCCGCCCGGCTCCAGGAAGCGCGGAGCCGCGGAGTCCACCGGGCCCTGCCGACGCTCGCCGCGCTCTGCGCCCGCCAAGGGGGGCGCCTCGCCGCGGCGGATCTCGATCGGTTTCTGGCCGACGCGTCGGGCGGCTCCGGCGAAGCCGACCTGCTCGCCGCGCTCACGGACCTGGGGGTGCTGTGGGAAACGCCCGACGGGTGGGAGATGGGGATTCCGAGCTTCGGGGATTACCTGCTGCGCACGTTCAGGATTCGCAACACCTGAGCACCTGCGTCGGTCGAACCCGGGATCCGATTCTCCTCCCCGGAGGCGTGGGGCCGCTCCCCGGTTCCGCCGGGTGGGCGTCGTCAGGGAAGCCGCGCGCGGCGCGCCCGCGTACGGCCTCCGATGAGGTTCAAGATTCGCAAATCTTGAGCACCTAAACGGAAAACCCTGGTTCGACACTCAAGATTGTCGAATCTTGAATCGACGCCGATCCGGCGGCGCCGGCGCCGCGGCCGCCCCTTGTTCATGCCCGCCGGCGCTCCATGGGGCCGACGCTCCCTACGGCAAGGCGCGCCAAACTGGAGCGCCGGCGTCCTCGCCGGCCACCGCCGCAGGCGGGCATGGTCCGTGGGCCTCCCGGCCCAC
>JAAXGQ010000055.1 GCA_012271265.1 Vicinamibacteraceae bacterium | reverse complement strand
CCTCCAGCCCGGCTGTCCGGTGCTGACCTGCCTCACCGTCACGACCGGCGAGGCGGCGGACGGCGAGAGGGCCTTCCTCAAGTCGGCCCGCGCCACCCAGCAGGCCGGCACCGGCATCGCGCGCTACCTCCCCGGCCTGCCGGAGAAGGCGCGCGACTGGCAGTTCGTGACCGAGCGCCTCAAGGACGGCGAGCGCCTGGTCCGCGCCTGCTATTTCGCCGCGGTCTACGCGCCGCTCGATGCCATCGACGAAGCGGAGCAGGCGGTGCGCGCGATCTACCACGGCCAGGGCTGGCGGGTGACCGCCGAGCGCTACGTGCAGCTCCCGTCCTGGCTGGCGTGTCTCCCCATGGTTCCGGCGGGCGGGCTCGACGCCGATCTCGAACGCATGGGGCGGATGAAGACGCTGCTCACCTCGTCCGCCGTCAACCTCGCGCCGCTGCACGGCGAATGGCGCGGACAGGGCAACGTGCCCGGCGAGGGGAGCCAGGCCGACAACCCGCCCGCGCTGTTCCTGATCGGGCGAAGCGGCCAGCCCGCCGGCTGGTCGCCCTTCGCCAACATGGCGGGCAACTACAACGTGGCGGTCACCGGCAAGTCCGGCTCGGGCAAGTCGGTGCTGATGCAGGAGCTGGTGACCGGCATCGTCGGCGCCGGCGGCGAGGCGGTCGTCATCGACGACGGGCGCTCCTTCCAGCACACCGCCGAGGCGCTGGGCGGCGCCTTCATCGCCTTCGGCAAGGACCCGGCCTGCCTCAACCCCTTCGCCATGATCGACGCCGCGACGGCCGCCCATGACGGCGACTACCGCGAGGAGTGCTTCGCCATGCTGGCCGGCGTCATCGGGCGCATGTGCAGGCGGCGCGGCTCCATCGACGACATCGAGGCGGCGCTGATCGACGAGGCCATCGCCGCCGCCTGGGACGAGGCCGGCAACGACGCCGATCTCGGCACCGTCCGCAAGCATCTCGACGCCCGCGACGACCGCCGCGCGGCCGACATGGCGGTGGCGCTCGGCCCCTGGTGTCCCGGCGGGGCGATGGGGCGGCTGTTCGCGGGTGGCGCGACGCCGGAGCTGGACCGCGCATTGACGGTGTTCGAACTCGCCGAACTCAAGGGACGGGGCGACGTCCAGTCCGCGGTGCTG
>JAAXGQ010000054.1 GCA_012271265.1 Vicinamibacteraceae bacterium | reverse complement strand
CCATGGGGCCGACGCTCTCACCGGCCAGCGTGCGCCTGGATCGCCGGTGAGGTTCGCTACGATGGAGGCACAGGGAGGTCATACCCGTGCTGTTTCGCTCGCTCGTTCCCGTCCTGGCCGGGCTCTCGCTGCTTGCTCTATCCGGATGTGCCGGCTTCGGCAAGGAGGCGAACCTGGGCCGGGAGGCGATGATGGGCATGCGGATCACCGCGGAGGAGGCGGAGAGTCTGGAACAGGTGCTGGGGGGGAATCCGCAGGACCTTGCCGCCCGCGCCCGGCTCCTCGGCTACTACTTCTCCGGTCGGCGCGATCCCGACCACCGCCACAGCGAGCACGCCCTCTGGTTCCTGAACAACCACCCTGAAGCCTCGGACGCGCTCCGTCTCTACGGCCGGATTGAGCCAATGAGGGACCCGGACGGGTACGTGGAGGCGAAGGAAATCTGGCTGCGACTCACGGAGGAGGATCCGACGAATGTCGGATTCCTCTGGGGCGCGGCGAGCTTCTTCACAGGGAGCGACACGGAGAATTCGCGGCGTCTCCTCGAACAGGGCGAAGCCCTCGAACCCTCCAATCCGAAATGGGCCCGGGAGCTCGGCCAGGTGGACTGGCGGCGGGCCCGTATTCCGTTGGGGCCGCCCGACCCTGCCGCGGTGGGCAGGGCGCTCGAGCATTTCGAGCGCGCCTATGCGCTCTCCACGGCGTCCGACCGCGGCTACCTGCTTGAGAATCTTGCCCAGGCTGCCTTCAGGGCCGGGGAGACCGAAAAGGCCCGCCGCTACGCGGAGGAGGCACTGGATCAGATCCCGAGGGACTGGAACTACGGGAACCGCGTCCACTACGGGAACCTGGTGCTGGGCCGGATCGCTCTCGCCGACGGCGACCGGGAAGAGGCGGCAGCGCGTCTCATCGCGGCCGGCGAAACGCCGGGCTCGCCCCAGCTGAACTCCTTCGGCCCGGACATGTCTCTGGCCCGCGACCTGCTCGCCGCCGGAGACTCGGCCACGGTCCGGCGCTATCTGGAGACGTGCGGCGAATTCTGGAGGATGGATCGGGGGAGGCTCGCGCAGTGGATCGCGCTGATGGACGCCGGCCGGACCCCGGATTTCCGGCTCCAGATCAAGTTCTGAAACCGCGGCGCGCTCGAGAAACGGCAATGATGCTCCGATGGGTTTCTCCGGCGGGCGCCCTCGTCGGGTTCCTCGCCGGTGCGTTCCCGCTCGAGGCAGGCGTGGTTTTCGCCCAGGACCTCCGCGAGGAGACGCGCCGGGGAGCAGGACTCACGGCGGCCGGCGCCGCAGCCCTCGAAGAACGGCTGACAGCGAACCCCGAGGATGTCGTGGCCCGGGCCCGCCTGCTCGGCTACACCTCACGCCTCGCGAGGCAGCGCCGGCCGGGGCACGGCCACACCGAGCATCTCCTGTGGTTCATCCGCAATCGGCCGGAGGACGACCTCCTCGAAGGCGGAGCCGCGCAGGTCCTCCCGCTGTTCGATCCCGACGGCTACGCCGCGGTGAAGCGGGCCTGGCTGCGTCTCGTCGAGGAAGAACCGGACAATGCCGTCTTCGTGCGGCGCACCTGCGTGTTCCTCCGCTCCCCCGATGCCCGTCTTGCGGAGACGCTCCTGGAACGGGGAGAAGCGCTGGAGCCATCGAATCCCTGGTGGGCCCGGCAGCTGGGGCGAACGCGCTGGCGCCGGGCGTCCCGCGCGGGAGCGGAACCGGACCAGGTCGCCGCCGCCGAAGTTCTCGCCCACCTCGAACGCGCCCATGCGCTGTCGGAAGAGCGGGGCGCCCGGAACCTGCTGGCGGAGATGAGCCGGGCCGCCCTCGCCGCCGGGGAGACCGGGAAGGCCCGCGCCCACGCAAACGCGCTGCTGGAGCCGGCGCCGAACGACCCGAATCGGGGAGACCGCCTCCACAGCGCCCACCTGCTGCTCGGCCGCGCGGCTCTGGCGGAAGGGGACGCACAGGGGGCGGCGGCCCATCTGCTCGCCGCGGGAGAGGCAGCGAAAGGTGCGTCAGCCGCCGGAGAGGCGCCGGCCACCCTCCGGCTCGCCATCCGCCTTCCGGACCTGTCCCTCGCGCGGGACCTGCTCGCCGCCGGCGACCGGGAATCCGTGCTCCGCTATCTCCAGCTCTGCCTCGAATTCCACGAGACGTACCGCGATCGGATCGAAGACTGGATCGTGCTCGTCGAGGCGGGTCTCACTCCCGACTTCAGGCGCCGCTGGTAGCAGCGGGGTCGCTAGCGACGCGCCCGCCTTCTACATCCCCCAGACGGTGACCGGGGCGCCGCCCGCGGTCTTCTCCTTCCGGAAGATCTTCTGCTCCCAGAGGAGGCCCGGCCTCCGGTCGAAGACCACCAGGTGCGCTTCCTCCGCTCCGCTCACATCCAGGTAGGCCCGCGTCTGCCGCAACCCTTCCCGGATCGTCCGCTCCCGGCCCCGGTGCACCACCTTGCATTCGATCACCACCCGCTGCTCGCGCCGCGGGTCCGGACCACGACCCCAGATCACCAGCAGATCGACCCGCCGCCGCCCCTGCCCGTACTCCCGCTCGATCCGGCCCCCGGCGTTCACCACCCGCTGCAGGAACGCCTGCAGCAGCAGCTGCGGACCCGCCTCCCGGTAGGCGAAGCGCTCCAGCCAGTGCTCCGAATGCTCTCGGAAAAACTGCTGAAACGCTCGCAGCAGCGCCGCCACATCCAGCCGACCCCCCTTCACGTACCAGGCCGTCTCCTGACGCAGCGTCTCCTGGGTCGTCCACGTCAGCGCCCGCGGGATCACCTCACGGTAGATCGGATTGGCAATCTCCACCGGCGCCCACCGACCGATCAGCCCCAGGTCCCGCACATACTGCAAGTCGTCATCCGGAACGCCCGATATCGCCGGGCTGTCCTCGAGCAGGGGCTCGATCACACCCCGGACGCGCCGCTCCTGCAGCTTGTCCGCCAGCTGGTCCAGGTGCGTGTCCCGACGAAGGATCAAGGCGTCCCGAGCCTCGAACACCGCCGCTGACGTGATCGGCCGACGGAAGTCCGGGGTCTGCTCGCACGCCTCCTCCGCCAGCGCATTCACCAGCCACGGCTGACCGCGCGTCTGCTCCCACACCGTCTCCACCGCCCCCGCCGTGAACTCCTGTCCGCTCTCCGCCGTGTGCTGGCCCAGCAGAGCCGCCACCTCATCCCGGGTGAAGTCCCCGAGCCGGAACGACCGCGCCTTGATGTTGAAGGCGCTCCCTCCCGTGATCACCGTCTTCTCCGCCGACGAGTGGATCCGATAATCCCGAACGTCCCGCACCCCGCACAGCACCACGCTTTGCGGAAATCGGGCCGGCCGATTCGGATACCCCGAACGCAACTGCCGCAGAAGCGCGATCAGGGTGTCCCCCACCAGGGAGTCCACCTCGTCCAGGAGAAGAACCAGGGGCTTTGAATCGGACAGCGACCAGCGGGTCAGGGCCCGCTTCAGCGCCGTGTGCGGACCCGCAGTTTCAAGCACCCCGGACCACAGGCCGGGGAGTGCATCATCTCCAGGAGCCTGCGCCGCCCAGTCCTCGAGCTCCGCGAGAACCGCCTGCATTCCGGCCCTCACGTCCTCTCGCGCCGCCTGGGCCA
The DNA here is from genome assembly GCA_012271265.1 of Vicinamibacteraceae bacterium. Taxonomy (GTDB): domain Bacteria; phylum Acidobacteriota; class Vicinamibacteria; order Marinacidobacterales; family Marinacidobacteraceae; genus JAAXGQ01. Next base: position 36,675 of record JAAXGQ010000054.1, on the reverse strand, counting down.
CCTCCAGGTTCGCGTACACGCAGCGGTAATCCCCCTCGCGGTTCAGAAGATCCTGCAGTGCGAGCAGCGCCGAGGTCTTCCCCGTCTGCCGCGGCGCGTGGAGCACGAAGTACTTCTTCCGACGGACCAGGCGCCGAATCTGCTTCAGGGCGAGGCGTTCCAGCGGCGGCAGGTGATAGTGGTCCGCCGGATCCACCGGACCTTCGGTGTTGAAGAACCGCACGCGCCGCGAGTATGGCACGGGGTCCACCAGCTCCCGGATGGCCGTGAAGCACCCCTTCAGGCCGGGAACAAGAGGAGAGTCGAACGGACCGAACGGGGTTCATTCCGGATACCGTACGGCAGGACCAGGACGACGGGCCGGGCAGGACCAACGGGTTCGCGAGACCGGGCCGGTGGCCCGTCGCGGCACAGGAGACGCCGATGACCACGCATTGCATTCGTCGCCGCCGAGGCAGAGGTCGGTCCGCGTTGCGGCTGTCCTTTCTCCTCGTGTGGGCCGTCAGCACCGCAGCGCCCCCGGCAGGAGCGGGGCAGGAGGTCGAACTCACCTGGAATCCGGAGCCGGGAACCGAGCTCGTCTACGAGTTCACGGCAGGCATGGAGATGGAGACGCCAGCCATGCCTTCGATGGGCATGGAGTTCGGCTTCACCGAGCGCTGGCAGGTCCTGGACCGGGACGGAGTCGGCAATATCACGGTTCGCACCACTACCGAACGGGTACGGATGAGCGCCGACGGGCCGATGGGACCGCTCGCGTTCGACTCCGCCGACGATTCGGCCGCCGCATCGCCGTTCGCACCTTTTGGGCGGCTGGCTGGAACCAGCCTCACGATCGTGATGGATCCGCAAGGGGCGCTCGTGGAGGTTTCCGGCCTTGCCGAAATCCGGGACCGGCTTCAGCCACTCCTGGCCGCCAATCCGATGATGGCCGGCATGTTCGAGCCGATGCTCAGCGAGGAGGGCTTCCGCGGCCAGTGGGCCCAGCGGATGGCCACGTTCCCGACGGGGCCGGTCGAAGTCGGCTCCACCTGGGAAAGCAGCTACAACGTCCCCAACCCCGCTCTGGGAGAAATGACCATCGCCACCGTGCAGACGGTGGAAGCCCTGGAGGGGGGCGTGCTCGTGATGGGCATCGATGGCACGATTTCGTCCTCCGGAGAGGGCGGGGATGCGCTGCCCATCGCCATGCAAATGGACGACTCCACCGTCTCGGGAACGATCCGCATCGATATCCGCCGCGGGGTGATGCTGAGCAGCGAAAGCAGAACGACGATGAAGGCCACCGTCGCGATGGGTCCCCAAAGCGAGACCATCGAGAGCAGGAGCACGATACGCGTGGAGCTCCTCGAAGGACCCGGATAGCCGAGGCGCCCCCTTCGGGGACGTGCCGCTGTTCGTCTTGTCATGCCGGCCCCCGGAGGAGTGCGGCGAGCGCTCTTCCCGGCCCCGAAGTCTCCGCTGGGCCGCTGTTCAACCGGGAAGCAGCTTGCGCTCGGCTTCGACCAGACGACGGAACCGATCGGTGACCTGATGCAGGTCCACGAGATCCACCCGGAGCGACAGATCGGACCGCTCGAAGGCTTCCTCCAGTGCGATCAGGGAGTCCTCTCGGAGGGCTTCCGGGCCCTCGAGGGCAAGATCGAGGTCGGACCAGGTGCGATTGTCGGCGCGGGCCCGGCTCCCGAACACCCAGACGCGAACACCGTCAGGCAAATGCTCGTGCAGGATGCGGCGCACGATCCGCAGCTGTTCGCGGCGGATTTGCGGAGCCTTGGTCATGCGGGGGGGTTCCTCTCCCCGAGACGCGCCAGCAGATAACGCGCCTCCTCCAGAAAACCCGGCACTGCCTCGAACACGACCACGGCGCGCGCTTCGCTGTATGTGCGGCTCGTCGTTCCGCGGTGCTTGCGGAACCGCCGCCACGCAGGCAGCTCGGCCGAGACGAGGCCGAGGTCCAGTGCGACGCGAATGATCTCGTTGAAGGTCATCCTCTCCACCCGGCCCGGGTCAGGGGCGGAGGCGGCGAGGTGCCGTCGGAGCATCCCAAAGGCGAGCTCATAGGTGAACTCGAAGGCCTGGATGACCGCGGCTCGCAGCTGTCTGGGCAGCCACCCATACGGCAGCTGCTCGGCCCGCCCGTAACACCGGAGCGCCTCCTCGAGTTGAGCGACGGCGCTCTCGAGGGGCGTGAGGTCAAGGCTCCCGGGACGCTGCGGCACCGCTCCGGAGTATAGGGAGCGTTCCACACCGGTTTCGGATGGAAGCGGGTCCCCCACAGTGGTCACCCGCCGGCATCTCCCCCCTACTCTTCCTCCTCGACGACGGACGCTCAGCGCCGCGGCAGACCGCGGCCGGTGGCGAGGTAGGTAGCAAAGCTTCCCAGCCAGTGGCTGCCGGTGTAGTTCTCGGGGTTGACGCCGGCGAAGCCGGCTTCGGCGTTCCGGGCGGCGAGGGCGGTCATCGCTCCCCACCGGGGATCCTCCCCGGCAAGGGCGCTGGCGATGCCCCCGAGCATCCAGGCCCGGCTCAGGTGCAGGCCGTGCAGGTGGCCGAAGGCGTCCTCCTCGACCTCCGGGACGTGGACAGGTTCCAGCGTGTCCGGGAGGGGGTCGGGAAGAAACCCGTCCAGCCAGCGGCGGAAGTTCTCCGCCGGGAGGACGCGCCGCATGAAGTCCGCCTCGGCCACGCACGGAGAGAGAAAGTCCTGCCCGGAGGGCTCGTAGGCGAGCGGGCAATCGCGGTCGGCCGCGTACCAGACCTCGGCCCGGGCCCGGAGGAGTTGCCGCATCGGAGCGTTGCCGACGGATGCCGCCCAGTCGTGGATCAGCCCCGCCGAGAACGCTGTCTGCTTGTGTTCGCCCACCCGCACCGGATGCTCCAGCTCGGCGAGGAACCCGGTGAGCCGCTCCGCCGCGTTCTCGGTCAGCGGAGCCAGCGTCTCCCGCCAGCGCGCGGCGCGGGCCCGGTCCTCGGGGACGGCATCGGGGTCGCTCGCCCACTCGAAGAGCTCCGCGTCGAGCTGCAGCAGCCACGCCAGCCCGTAGGGGCGCTCGAAGCCCCGTCGGCCCTCCACGGAGACGAAGGCGATCTCACCCGCAACCCGCTCCGGGGTCACGTTGTGGTCGAGCGCCGCCCGCGCCGGGCCGGCGAACTCCGCCTCGGGGAAGCGCCGGGTGAGGCGCGCAAGCAGCCAGTGGCCGTGCACCGCCGAATGCCAGTCGTAGCAGCCGTAGAACACCGGTGTGAGCTCGCGCGGGGGAGCAAGGTCGTCGTCGCTCTCCATGCGAAGGCCGATGTGGTTCGGGTACTCCTTGAGGACGCAGTCGAGGGCGAGGGCGGCGAAGGTGGCGGCGCCTTCTTCGGCGAGCGGGTCCGGCGCACCCTCGATCACCGCCGGGTCACCCGCCTCGGGAGGCGCCGCAGCGCCGCCGCATCCGGCGAGGATCAGGACCGGCGCTGTCATCCTTCCGAAGAGCCGCCACCGCATCGTTCCCTCCCCCGTTCACGGTCCGTCGCGCCGGGCGCGCGCCACGAGCAGATCCGCGAGACGCACCGGCTCCGGCAGGCGAAATCCTATGCCGCAGGCGAGGACGAGCCGCTCCGCCACCGACAGATCCACCCGGTGCCCGATGCTCACGAAGAGCGGCCGGACCCGATCCCGGGTGCGAAGCACGGTCCCGATCCGCTCGCCGCGATGGCGCAGCGGGACGCGGTTTCCCCGGTGCGGTCCGGCCTCGGCGTGCTCGCCGATCAGGCGGCTCTTGGCCGCGCCCACTGCGGGCAGGTCGGCAAGGAGCCCGAGGTGACAGGCCAGCCCGAAGCGGCGCGGATGGGCCAGACCCTGCCCGTCCACCAGGAGAGCGTCGACCGGAGTCCGCAGCCTGTCCAGCGCTTCAAGGAGAGCGGGCGCTTCGCGAAAGGAGAGCAGGCCGGGGATGTAGGGGAACCGCAGCGGGGCGCGGACCACGCTCTCTTCCACGACTTTGCGATCGGGCACTCTCCAGGCCACGGCGGCCGCGACGCAGGTTGCGCCTCCCCGGGGGAAGGCGGCGTCGAGTCCGGCCACCACCCGGGGGGCAAAGCCCGGCGGCGGGATCCGCTCGACCCTCGCCGCGAGCTCACGCTGGATCCCGATGGCGCGACGCGGCGAGACATCCCACCGATGCAGCGGACGGGTGGGCGGTTCGGGCATCACGAGGACCGCTTCTGAGAGCGGGTGGAGCCGGCCAGCTTCGCGATCGTCCCGAGGATCCCGACACTGGCGCCGATCACCCCGCGCACGGTCCCGCCGACCTTGGAGCGCCCTCCGCGCCGCCGCAGCGTGTCCACCGGCACCTCGGCGATCCGGAGCCCCTCGCGCATCGCCCGCACCTGCATTTCCACCGTCCAACCGTAGGCCTGGTCGCGCATCCCGATCGTCTCCAGCGCCGTGCGGCGGATCGCCCGGTAAGGCCCGAGGTCGGTGATCCGCTGCCCCCAGCGCAGCTGGATGAGGAGCGCTGCAACCCGATTGCCCGCCCGCTGCGGAAGCGAGAGCGCCCCCGGCTGGCGGTGGCCGAGCGCCCGCGACCCGACGGCAAGGTGGGCGCCTTCGGCGACGGCCTCGAGGAGCCGCAGCGACTGGTGTGGCAGGAAGGAGCCGTCGCCGTCGGTGAAAAGCACCACGTCGACAGGGCGCAGGGCGGCGATTGCGGTGCGACAGGCGATACCGTAACCCGGTTGCTCCTCGCGGACGACCCGCGCTCCGGCGGCGCGGGCGTGGGCGGCGGTCCGGTCGCCCGAGCCGTTGTCGCAGACGACGAGATCGTCCACCACCGGTCGGCCCTCCTGGTCGGTGAGGGCGGCGAGGCCTGCGACGACGGCGCCGATCGCTCTTTCCTCGTCGCGCGCCGGGATCACGGCGCCGACCCTCAGGCCACGGTGCACGGGGTCGCTTCCTGATGCGCGGGGGCCGGATCGCCGAGATCGAGGTCGGCCGGATCGCCGAGATCGAGGTCGGCCGGATCCGGTTCGAAGACGCAGACGGCCAGCCGGACCCGGCCCTTTCCGTCGAAGGGAACCCCTTCCGCTTCGAGCAGCGCGCGCTGGAAACCCGGTGGGCAGAGACCGCTTCGCTCGACGGAGAGAGCGCCGGCGGCGTTCACCACCCGGTGCCAGGGCACGTCCGGAGGGCAGCGGCTGAGCGCCCAGCCGGCGGCCCGCGCCGAAAGCGGCGGCCCGGTCTCGGAGACGGCGCGGGCAAGCCGGCCGTAGGTCGTCACCCGTCCGGCGGGAACGCTGCGGACGAGTTGGCGCACCCGCTGGAACGCCCCCGGGATCCGTTGGTTCGTCTCGGACATCGCGCGCAACAGGGTTTACGGACCATAGCCGCCTGCGGCCGGGGATGCGGACACCGGCCCCATGGAGCGCCGACGTCATGGAGCGCCGGCGTCCTCGCCGGCCTGCGCAAGACCGCAGTCTCGTGCCGACCGCGGCGCCGTACCGACGCACCGAGGGCGGAGAGGCCCACGGACCAAGCCCGCCTGCGGCGGAGGCCGGTGAGGACACCGGCGCTCCCGGTGGGCGGCGGCCGGTAAGAGCGTCGGCCGCATGGAGTGCCGGCCCCATGGAGCGCCGGCGTCCTACAGTTGGCCGGCGAGGACGCCGGCGCTCCAGGGGACCTCGGAGGGGACGCTGACAGTTCATGAAGCGCATAAGGTAGAAGGCTGCGTCTGGCGCCAACCGGCTGTCGTTCTCTGGAGGGCTTCCGCATGACCGTTCCCCGTTCCCGGCCCCGCGTCTTCCCCGCCGGCGTCAGCCGCCGCGACTTTCTTTCCGGGTTTCCCGTGGCCCTGACCGGGGCGGCGCTCGCCTGCCGCGAGGTTCCGGCCTTCCAGGCGGAGATCGAGAAGGAAGGCAGCGTTCCCTACCCACCGCTGCGGACGGGGATGCGCGGGTCGCACCCGGGGTCCTTCGAGACCGCTCACGCCTTCGCCCATGAGGGTGGCGCCTGGGACGCGCCGGACACCGGCGAACACTACGACCTGGTCGTGGTCGGGGCCGGAATCTCGGGATTGGCCGCCGCCTGGTACTTCGCCCGCGAGGTCGGACCCGAGGCGCGGATCCTTCTTCTCGACAACCACGACGACTTCGGCGGCCACGCCAAGCGGAACGAGTTCCGCCTCCATGGACGCACCTACCTGATGAACGGCGGCACGTTGAACGTCGAGGCCCCGTCCCAGTACGGAGACATCGCGGGGGCGCTGCTGCGCGATCTGGGGATCGACCGCGAGCGCTACTACCGGGGCATCAGCCCGGTCGCCGGCGTCTACCCCGACCTCGGCCTGACCCGCGGGATGTTCTTCGACCGGGAGACCTTCGGCAGCGACCGACTGGTGGCCGGGCTGGGGCAGCGTTCGCTGGCGGACTTCCTCGCGGAATCGCCGATGCCGGTCCAGGTTCGCGAGGATCTCCTCCGCCTCCACGCCGAGGACCAGCCGGACTACCTCCCCGATCTCTCCCCCGTGGAGAAGAAGCGGCGCCTCGCCACGATCAGCTACAAGCAGTTCCTGCTGGAGCACGCCCGCTGCGACCCCGGGGTGGTCTGGTTCTTCGATCACATCCCCAAGGGCCTCTTCTGTACCGGCATCGACGCCTACCCGGCGCGCTACGCCTGGGAAGAGGGCATGCCCGGTTTCTCCGGCATGGAGATTCCGGAGACGCCCCCCGACAAACTCGCGGACGAACCCGGCGGCCAGCACGGGCGCGAGAACCAGGCCCGGGCCGACGCGGGCGACCCTGACCTCTACTTCCCGGACGGCAACGCCACGATCACCCGCCTCCTCGTCCGGTCGCTGATTCCGGACGCACTCCCCGGCAGCACGATGGAAGACGTGGTCATGGCGCCGCTGGATTACCGGCGGCTGGACCGGGACGGCGCCGCGCACCGCATCCGGCTCTCCTCCACGGTGATCGGCGTGGATCCCGGCGCCGGCAGCGATCCCGTCCGGGTCCGTTACGTGCGCAACGACCGGGGCCACTCCGTGGCCGCCGACCGGGTCGTGCTCGCCTGCTGGCACAGCGTGATCCCCTACCTGGTCCCGGCCCTCCCGAAGGAACAGAAGGAAGCCCTGGCCTGGCCGGTGAAGTCGCCGCTCCAGTACACGAGCGTCCTCCTGCGGAACTGGCGGTCGTTCGTCGAAGCGGGCGTGCGCTCGGTCGCCGCGCCCGGCGGCTATAACACCGCGATCTCGCTCGCTCCGCAGCTGGCGATGGGCGAGTACCGCACCTCGACGTCACCCGACGACCCTCTCGTCATCCGGATGAACCGGTATCCCTGCGAGCCGGGGCTCTCCCGCCGGGAGCAGCACCGCGTGGGCCGGATGGAGCTGCTGCACACGACGTTCGAGACGGTGGAGGCGGAGATCCGCGACCAGCTCGACCGGACCCTCGGACCGGCCGGATTCGACGCGGGCCGGGACGTGGCGGCCATCACCGTGAACCGCTGGCCCCACGGCTACACCTACACTTACAACCCCCTCTTCGACCCACCCGAATGGGCCTTCGACACACCCGACGACCGACCGGTGGTCCGGGCCCGGCAGCCGTTCGGCAGGATCGCCATCGCGAACGCCGACGCCGCGGCCAGTCCCCACACCGACGCCTCGATCCGCGAGGCCCACCGTGCCGTCAGGGAGGTCCTCGCCGCGGACTAGCGGAGTTTGCGCCCGCAGGAAAACTGGGCAGGATGTCAGATTTTGTCCCGGGACGCATGTATCTTGTCGGGTCATGCCGCTGCCCGCGATGAGCCCCGCGCACCAGAAGGCGCTCGGCGCCTGGTACACGCCGCCCGAGGTCGTTGCGGCGCTCGTCGCCTGGGCGGTTCGCCGGCCTGGCGACCGCCTGCTCGATCCGGCTTGCGGCGACGGTCGCTTCCTCGCTCGGCACTCGCGCGCCGCCGGCGTCGACTGCGACCCGGAGGCCATCACTGCGGCATCCGGAACCGCGCCGCACAGCACCCTGGTCTGTTCCGACTTCTTCGAGTGGGCGGCGGGGACTTCCTCTCGGTTTGAGTGCGCCGCCGGGAATCCACCGTTCATCCGATATCAGCGGTTCTCAGGCAGGACTCGTCAGCGGGCGAGGACGCTTGCCGCGGCTCAGGGGGTCCAATTCTCGGGTCTGGCCTCTTCCTGGGCGCCGTACTTGGTGGCAACCGCCTCGCTGCTCCGCCCAGGCGGCCGCATGGCCTTCGTCGTCCCCGCAGAGATCGGCCACGCGCCGTACGCAGCCCCCCTGGTCGCCTGGTTCGCCACGAGGTTCGCGCGACTGCGCATTGCGGCAATCCGGCAAAAGCTGTTCCCGGCGCTCTCCGAGAACACCTGGCTGCTGTTTGCCGACGGATTCGGAGGCAGCACCGACGCGCTGGAGTTTGCGATCCTCGACCGCTTCCAGACGAACGCGGACGCGACGCCCGCGGAGACCGTATCGCTCGCGGCATGGCGACGATGGGGACGCCGGCTACGCCCCTTCCTGCTCCCCTGGACGGTTCGGGCGGCATACCGGGATGCAGTGGAGCTCGGCGGGACGACGACGCTCGGCAGGATCGCTCGCGTGGGAATCGGGTACGTCTCCGGGGACAACCGTTTCTTTCACCTGCGCCCGTCTCGGGCACAGCAGCTGCAAATTCCTGAGGCCCTGCTGGAGCCGACCGTCAGGAGCGGACGGGATCTCGGCAACGGCGCCGTGACTGAGCAGACCGTGGCGCAATGGCGCGCTGACGACGCTCCGAACTTCCTCCTGCGCCTCGACGCCGCATCTGCAGAGGCGCCGGGAGTCCGCCGCCATCTCGACTCCGAGGCAGGCCAGACGGCGCGCCAGCGCTACAAGTGCCGGATTCGCAACCCCTGGTACGCCGTGCCTCAGGCCAAGGCGCCCCATCTGTTTCTCAGCTACCTGAGCACCGACACGCCGCGACTCGTCGAAAACCGGGCCGGCTGCGTCTGCGCGAATGCTGTTCACGCAGTGCATCTCCGGAACGGAGGATTGCTCCCGCAGTCCATCGCCCCGCGCATGCTGTGTCGGCAGTGGCGCACCCCGCTGACCGCGCTCAGTTGCGAAGTCGAGGGCCATCCGCTCGGAGGTGGGGTGCTCAAGCTGGAACCGCGGGAAGCCCTCCGGGTCGCTGTCACGGCGCAGGAACTCCCGGACGAGTCGGACCGGCTGTTTCGTCAGGGGACCGGACGGTTGCAGAAGTGGAGGCGCCGTGGCTGAGCCTGCCCATCCTTGCCAGTGGATCTCGCTCTCCGACGCGTTGCGGGCCTTCGTCTACCCGACAGGGCCCCACCAGAGCCAGGCGCACATCCGCCCCCTCCATTGGTACGCGGCGTGCCGTCTCGTCGTGGAAGGCGGATTCCATCCTGACGAAATCACCCCCCGCCCTCCGTTCGCCGTGAGTGGGCGGGGCAGGAGGCTCCTGCTGACCCTGAATCCGGACCGCGGAGGTTCGGGGGAGCGAACGATCCTCGGGGGGCTCAAGACCAAGGATGTGGATGTCGCCGTGGCGAAGCCGGAAGTGGGGCCCTGCCTCGTGGTGTCGATCAAGGGCACGCTGAAGGCGTTTCGCAACCTGACGAACCGCATGGAGGAGGCGGTCGGGGACTGCACCAACCTTCACATCGCCTACCCCAACCTCGTGTACGGATTCTTCCATGTGCTCAGAGCCAACAAGGAAGGGCCCTGTCGCGATGAAGACCTGGGGCTCCTGACCCGAGACCGCCACGGAAGGGTCGCCACCAGCGATGTCGCTCTCCGGATGGACGGAGGGGTTGCGGAACCGATCCGGCGCTATCACCGGGTCCTGCGCGGGCTCACCGGGCGCCTTGGCATTCGCAACGACTTCACCCGCTATGAGGCGTTGGCGCTCGCGATGGTTCATCCGAGCACGGCCTCGATCGCCAGCGACTGGCCGCCGAACGGCAGCCCCCTTCGCTTCGGGGACTTCTTCCGCCGGATCTATCGCGAGTAGGACCAGCGATACGTGTACGCCGCCCCGAAACTCGCGAAACGGACGGCCCGGGTGATCTGGAGATCCGACTCCCCGGCGCTCCGGACGGGAGCCGATCACGACTACGCCCCGAGGATGGAGTGACCTCAGGTGGAGGGACTTCGCGCCCCCTGGACGTCGAGGCGCGGGTCAGGACCTCCATCCGGGACGTGTTCGCGTAGACCGGAGGGGCTCGCAGGTCGGGATCGAAGGCCTCTGGGACCGGAAGTCGCCGACGTGCGCCGCGCGGGGGATCGGCTCCGGCCGGGCCGGGCCATCGGCTCCGGCCGGGACGGAATCTCGCCTTCGGGATCCCGGCGGCGGTCAGGGCCGCACTTGAGTGACACGTTCCGACACTTGAAGAGGTGGTTCGCCCTCGGCGACGTGAACCCGAGCCTGATCCGGAGCGAACCGGGGAGGACCGGACGATCACCGTGGTCCACAACACGAACCTGCCTCGCCGCTACAGCCGCATCCCCCTGGTGCAGGGGACGCGGGGCTGCCTCCACAGTTATCCGAACCGCCTGGTTGTCGATGGACGGGGCGAGCTGCGCCGCCCCCCGCTGCCCAGTGTCAACCCGGTGCTAGCATCGGGCCGAATGGGTCGCAAGAGCCAGCAAACAGCGGCCGCCACCGCCGCTCGTCGGGTGGCAGCAGCGACGCTCCTCGCGCTCCCTCTGGCCTCGACCGGCGGCGCCCAGACCGATCCTCTGGAGATCATCGACCGCGCCGACCGGATGATGCGCGGGGATTCGAGCCGAGGGGTGGCAACCATGGAGGTCGTGACCGAGCACTGGGAACGCGAGATGACCATGGAGATCTGGTCACTCGGCGCCGACTACTCCCTGGTCCGCCTCCGCGCTCCCCGGAAGGACGCCGGCGTCGCCACGCTGAAGGCCGACCGGGACATCTGGAACTACCTCCCCAAGGTGGACCGCACGATCAAGGTTCCCGCCTCGATGATGGGCGGCGCGTGGATGGGCTCCCACTTCACCAACGACGACCTGGTGAAGGACAGCCGTCTCATCGAGGACTACGACATCGAGGTCGGCTTCGAGGGGTATGACGGCGAGGGGGCCGTCTGGGACTTCATCCTGACCCCGAAGCCGGAGGCGCCGGTCGTCTGGGGCCGGATCGAGTACCGCATCGCCAAGGAGGGCGTGCTTCCGCGGCGGGCGAAGTTCTACGACGAGGACGGCGTTCTGGCGCGCACCATGGAGTACGGCGAGTACGGGCGGATGGGGGGTCGTACCCTGCCCTTGGCCATCGTCATGATCCCCGCCGACAAGCCGGAGGAGCGCACCGCGATCCGTTACGAGGAACTGGAGTTCGACATCGAGATCGACGCGTCCTTCTTCTCGCTGCGAAACCTGCAGCGCGGTCGGTAGCGCCCCATGCAGCGCGCCCCCTGGTGGCGCATCGGCTGGCGCAACCTGGGCCGAAACCGGCGCCGGACCGTGCTGACCGCGATGGGGCTCGCGGTCGGCTACTGCAGCGTGGTCTTCATGGTCGGCTGGGCCGGAGGGATCACTGCCGAACTCGTCGAGAACGCCACCGGCCTGGTCAGCGGCCAGATCGAGATCCATGACGCCGGCTACCGCCCCGATCGCAGTCTCTACGACACGATCGGCGGGCGGGACGGCGCCGACTTCGAGTCCCTTCTGGCCACGATCACCCGCGACTCCGCGGTCGTGGCCGCGGCGCCCCGGGTCTTCGCCGGCGGGCTCGTGAGTTCCGGCGAGGCGACGAGCGCCGGCATCCTGATGGGGGTGGCGCCCCGACGCGAAACCGTGGTCTCACGCTTCCTGGATCCGCTGGTGAGCGGACGGCTGCCGGAGCCCGGCGCGAACGAGGTGGTCATCGGCGAGGAGATGGCGCGCCAGCTCGGCGTTGCCGAGGGAGGCGAAGTCGTCGTCGTCGGTTCCGCCGCCGATGGCTCGATGGCGAACGACCTCTACACGGTCGCGGGCATGTTCCGCACCGGCCTCGCCGAGTTCGACGCCGCGACCCTGGTCATGCCGATCGGCGACCTGCAGACGTTGCTGGTGCTCGACCCCGCCCGCATCCACGAGATCGCCGTGGCCACCGGGGACCCCGCGACCGCGACCACCACCGCGGCGCGCCTCGCCGGCGCTCTCGGCGCCGAAGCCCGGGGCCTCGACGTCGCGCCCTGGCCGGAGTTGAACCCGGTGCTCAGCGAGTACGTATCCCTCGCGGACTCGATGTACTGGATCTTCATCGTGATCATCTTCGCGGTGGCGAGCTTCGGCATCGCGAACACGATGCTGATGGCCACCTTCGAGCGCCGCCGCGAGTTCGCGGTGCTGCTCGCGCTGGGCGCCACCCCGGCATCGGTCGTGGCCAGCGTTCTCGGGGAGGCGGTGGCGATCGGCGCCGTCAGCGTCGCCGTCGGAGCCGCGCTCATCCTCCCGCCGATGGCTTGGCTCCACGCCGCGCCGCTGAACCTCGACTGGCTCTACGGCAACGTCACCCTGCAGGGCGCGCTGCTCACTCCCAGCCTCAGGATCGAGCCCAACATTCCGGCGTGGACCTGGGCTACGGTGGGGCTGGTCCTTACCGCGCTCCTCGCCGCCCTCTACCCGGCGGTGCGCGCCGCGAGGGTTCCTCCCGCCGACACCCTCTCCGGAGTCTGAGCGGCATGAGCCCCGGCCCCATGAGGCTCCGGGTCCTCGTCGTTCTGGCGCTCCGGAACCTGCGCCGACAGCTTCGCCGCACCGTCCTCACGGCCTCGGCGATGGTGATCGGCGGGATCCTGCTCATCTTCAGCGTCTCGCTCGGGGACGGAACGCACGAGCAGTGGATCGAGTCGGGAGTGCGGCTCGGCAGCGGCCACGTGAGCATCGAGCGGCCGGAATACCGGCTCAGCCGCCGGATCGAGGACCGGCTGCCGCCGGCCGTCCGCGAGGCGGCCGAGGCCGCGATGCGGTCTCCGGAGGTGGCGGGAAACGTGGTCGCCACCTCCGCCAAGCTGCGGATCAGCGGTCTCGCCAGCTCGGCGGCCGGCGCCCGGCCGGTGGAGATCGCCGCCGTGGATCCGCCCCTCGAGGCCGACTACGGGATGGTGGACGACCAGCTCGTCGAAGGCCGCTACCTGGAGGCCGATGACCGGCTCGCGGCGTGCGTCGGGGCCGCGCTTGCCGACAGCCTCGGCCTGCGCCTGGGATCGCGCTTCGTGGTGCAGGCCCAGGACGCCGCCGGAGACATCGCCGGGCAACTCCTGCGCGTTGTGGGCATCTACCGCAGCGGGGTGCCGGAAGTGGACCAGACGCTCCTCCACATGCCGCTCGCCACCGCCGGGGCGTGGCTCGGCTCGGAGGCAAGCGTGACCGGGTTCGGCGTGCTGCTGAACGAGAGTGCGGCCACCGGACGGGTCCAAGCCCACCTCGAGGACGCGCTCGCCGAGCCGGTCGCCCGGGGGGTGGTACGGGTCATGAGCTGGCGCGAATCGGAACCGGCCCTGGCCGCCGCGATCACCATCGACGACTTCGGCAACTACCTGATGCAGGGCCTCCTCTTTCTGATCATCGGGTTCGGCATCGTGAACACCGTGCTCATGTCGGTGATGTACCGGAGGCGGGAGTTCGGGGTCCTGCAGGCGCTCGGCCTGACTCCGCGCCAGACCGGAGCGGTGGTGATGATCGAGGGACTGACGCTTACCGCGGCAAGCGGGCTGCTTGGGGCGGTGCTCGGAGTGATCGTCACCTGGGGCTTCTTCGGCGACGGCCTGGACATGACCGCGATGATGCAGAACATGGACGAGATGACGTTCTCCGGGGTCCTGGTGGATCCGGTCGTCATCCCGCTCTTTTCGACCACGCGGCTGATCCAGATCACCGCCTTCATCCTCGTGATGGGGATCGTCGCCTCCCTCTACCCGGCCTTCCGGGCGGCCCGCATCGACGTGGCCGAAGCCATGAAATTCGAGCGCTGACCCGAAGGGAGACCGCGTGCACCGAACATCGACCCCCGCCGTCCGGACCGAAGCCGTCTGGAAGATCTTTCGCCAGGAGGCTGAGGAGGTGCAGGCGGTTCGCGATGTCAGCCTGAGGTTCGAGCGCGGCGAATTCACGGCGCTGGCCGGCCCCTCCGGCTCGGGGAAGACGACGCTGCTCAACCTCATCGGAGGCCTCACCCGCCCGTCGCGCGGGGAGATCCACGTCGCCGGTCAGGCGCTCAGCCCCCTCGGCAACCACGAACTCGCCGCTCTCCGTCTGCGCCACATCGGCTTCGTTTTCCAGGCGTACAACCTCCTCCCGGTGCTGAGCGCTCTCGAAAACGCGGAACTTCCGATGCTGCTCCAGGGGGTCGGGCTCGAAGAGCGCCGGGCCCGGGTTCGGGAGCTGTTCCTCCGCACCGGCATGGAGGGGCTCGAGGATCGGCGCCCGGGAAAGCTCTCCGGCGGTCAGCAGCAGCGGGTCGCGGTGGTGCGCGCCGTGGCCGGACAGCCGGCGCTGGTGCTCGCCGACGAACCCACCGCGAACCTGGATTCGGCCGCGAGCGACGCGCTGCTCGAGGTCATGGCGGAGCTGAACCGCGAGCTTGGGGTCACGTTCGTCTTCGCCACGCACGACACCCGCGTCATGCAGCGGGCCCGGCGGCTGATCCGGATCGTGGACGGGGCGGTCGCTTCGGACGAAGCGCGCGGCTGAGCGGTGCGGGCGGCGGGTTGGGGTCTGGCTCCCGTTGCGGCGCTGTTTGCGCTAGCCGCGCCGGCGCCGGCGGAGGACCTGCCGGTCGCCGGGTACTTCCAGACGGTGGGGATCGCCGGGACCCGGGGCGATCTTCTCCAGCACTTCAACCGGCTGCGCCTCTCCACGGATGTCGATCTGGGTCCCCTCCGGCTCGACGCCGCCTACGAACACACCCTTTCCCTGAGTCGGTCGGAAACCACCGCCGGGTTCGGGCTCGGCAGCGTGCCCTCCGGGGGCGAATGGCTCGACCTGCAGTGGACGCTGCGGGAGGAAGGGCACGCCGTCTGGCGGCACCGGTTCGACAGGCTCCATCTCTCCTGGGAGCCAAACGACGACCTGGTGGTAACGGTCGGACGGCAGGCAATTTCGTGGGGTACGACGCTCTTCCTCTCGCCGGCGGACCCCTTTCGTCCGTTCCATCCGGTAGATCCCTTCCGGCAGTTCCGGGCCGGGGTGGACGCGGTTCGGGTCCGCTATTACCCCGGGGCGCTCAGCGAGTTCGACGTCGTGGTGAGCCGCAGCGGCTCGCCTTCGGGGCCGGAGACCACCGCGTTGGCGCGGGGGCTGGCGACGGTGAAGGGCTGGGAGATATCCGGATGGGCGGGGTCGCTGTACGGGGACGCGGCGGTGGCGGCGGCGACCTCCGGGGCGCTCGGGGCCTGGGCTGTGCGGGGGGAAGCGGTCCTGCGGCGGGTGGAGGAGCGGGTGGCTCTCAGGAGCGTGGTCGGGGTGGACCGCCGGTTCCGGCTGATGGAGCGCGACCTCACGGTGGCGGTGGAGTACCAGCTGGACGGCCTTGGGTTGGCCGGGGAGGCCGACCTGGTCGGGGTGCTCGGATCGGCGAGTTGGCAGCGGGGGGAGCTCCAGGTGCTCGGGCGCCACACCGGCGCCGCGTCGGCTTCCTGGCAACTCCACCCGCTGTGGACGGCGGGCGCCCTGTTGCTCGCGAACCTGACGGACCCGAGCGCCCTGGTCGGACCCAGCCTCGGGTTTTCTGCCGGGGAGAACGCCTCGCTCGCCGCCGGCGCGTTCTTCGGGCTCGGTGACGATCGGCGGTCGCCCGCGCACCCGCTGCCGTCCGAGTACGGCCTTGCCGGCGCCACCGCCTACCTCTCTCTCAGTTGGTTCTTCTGACGCCCCGCCAGGGGGGTCAGCAGCGTTCGAAGAGGGCGGCGACGCCCATGCCGCCGCTGACGCAGAGGGTGGCGATGCCGTAGCGGGCGCGGCGGCGGCGCATCTCGTGAAGGAGGGTGACGACAATACGGGCGCCGGTGGCGCCGATCGGGTGGCCGAGGGCGATCGCGCCCCCGTTCACATTGAGCCGCTCCGGATCGAGATCGAGGTCCCCGGCGCAGGCGAGGATCTGAGGGGCGAAGGCTTCGTTCAACTCCACCAGCTCCACCTCCTCCAGCGCCACGCCGGTGGACGCCACGAGCCGCTGCACCGCGGGCACCGGCCCGATCCCCATGACGGCCGGATCGACGCCGACCGTCATCGCCCCGGCGAGGCGGGCCATCGGCTCCACCCCGAGCCTCCTCGCGGCGGCGCCGGAAAGCACGACCACCGCCGCCCCGCCATCGGTAATGCCGGAGGAGTTCCCGGCGTGCACGACGCCGTCGGACCGGAACACCGGACGAAGCCGCGCCAGCGACGCCGCAGTGACCCCGGCGCGGGGATGCTCGTCCCGCTCCACCCGGAGCGGCCCCTTCCGCGAAGGAATCTCGACCGGATCGATCTCGGCGTCGAACCGCCCGGCCCGCTGCGCCGCCTCGGCCCGCTGCTGGCTCCGCGCCGCGTACTCGTCGCACGCCGCGCGGGACAGCTGGTAGCGGTCGGCGAGGGTCTCGGCGGTCTCCCCCATCAGCTGGTCGGCGAGCGGACAATGAAATCCATCGCGGAACATCCCGTCATCGACCGGAGCGTCCCCGAACCGCTGCCCCCACCGCGCCGACGGCAGCAGGAACGGGGTGTTGCTCATGCTCTCCACCCCCCCGGCCAGCACCACCTGGGACTCTCCGAGCCGGATCGCCGCGGCAGCGTCGAGAATCGCCCGCAACCCCGAGGCGCAGGCCTGGTTCACGGTGCGCGCGGGCGCGGCGTCGGCGAGTCCGGCGCGACGGCCGATCTGCCGCGCCGGGTTCGGGCCCACTCCCGCCTGGCGGGCGTTGCCGAAGATGGCCTCGTCGACCTCGCGGGGGGGCACGCCGGCCGCCGCGAGCGCGCCCCGGGCGGCCGCGCCCCCGAGCTCCGGCGCCGCGAGTTCGGCGAGAGCTCCGCCGAAGCGGCCGATCGGGGTGCGCCGCGCCCCGGCTACGAAGACGTCCATCGTCACTTCATCCCGCCCGACAACCGGTTCTCAGGAAAGGCGAACGTACTCGTAGTCGAGCGGCCTGCCGTGCACCCCGCGCCGGGGCGCGGCGATCCAGTGGGCCATCTTCCCCGGCTCGGTGACCCGAACCATCCGGCTGCGGACGACGTCCCGGTCGGCCTCGGTGGGAAGCCAGTCCGCGCGCCGCTCCTCCCACTCGGCCTCGCCGATGAGGTTTCCGTCGGGGTCGAAGCGGTGGTCGGCGTGAACCCCGATGCGCCGGTGGAAGCGCCGGTTCGGGAGACGCAGGCGCTCCCCGATCCCCGCCTGGTCCAGGATGCGGTTCCAGCGGGCCACGCCGCGCTCGCAGTCACGGATGTAGTCGTCGCGCAGCACTTCGTTCATCGCATTCCGCAGCGGGACCTCGCGCTCGCGGAGCGAACCGGAATCCGCCACCAGCATCCTGTACACCCCGTCGAGGGCGGCGTGATCGGTCCGCCGCTTCTCCCGCGCCCGGCCCTTGAGCCCGCTCGCGAAGTAGCGGGCCGCATTCGAGGAGATCTCGCTCCCGAACAGATCGAGCGAGGCGGCGAACCAGAAGTTGATGTGCCGCTGGAGCAGCCCCAGGTCGAACGCGCCGTTTTCTTCCGGATGATCGTCGCCGGCGGCCATCAGGTCCGCGGTCCGCTGGACGATCCGCCCCACGCCGGTCTCCCCCACCGACATGTGGAACGCCTCTTCGGTCAGCATGAACCGCGTGGTGCGCGAGAGCGGATCGAACGCGCTCTCGGCAAGCGCCATGAGCTGGTACTTGCCGTCGCGGTCGGTGAACATGGTGAACATGTAGAAGTTCAGCCAGTCGTCGCAGGGTTCGTTGAACGCCTGGAGGATGCGCGGCCGGTCCACGTCGCCGCTCGTGCGCTCGAGCAGCGCGTCGGCCTCCTCGCGCCCGTCCCGCCCGAAGTGCGCGTGGAGGAGATAGACCATCGCCCAGAGGTGGCGGCCTTCCTCCACATTGACCTGGAACAGGTTGCGCAGGTCGTAGAGGCTGGGAGCCGTGCGCCCGAGCCGGCGCTGCTGCTCCACGCTGGCCGGCTCGGTGTCCCCCTGGGTCACGATGAGCCGGCGCAGATCGGTCCGGAACTCGCCGGGGACGGCCCGCCAGACCGGCTCGCCGGCGAAGTCGCCGAAGCCGATGCGGCGGTCGGCCTCGGGGGGCGCGAGGAAGATCCCCCAGCGGTACTCCGGCATCCGCACGAAGTCGAAGTGCGACCAGCCCGAGGGCTCGACCGAAACCGCGGTCCGCAGCAGGACTTCGTCGCCCTGGAAGCCCTCCGGCCCCATCTCGCGCCACCAATCGAGGAACGCCGGCTGCCAGCGGAGGAGAGCCCGCTGCAGCCGCCGGTCGTGCGAGAGACCGACGTTGTTCGGGATGCGGGAATCGAGTTCGGACATCGGCAGTGCTCAGGTTCGCTCCCAGTCGAATGCGTGGCGTTCGGGACGGCCGTACGTGGTCAGCGCCCCCCGGTCACCCATGGCGTTCGGGCGCTGGAAGATCCAGTTCTGCCAGGCGGAGAGGCGCCCGAAGATCTTCGTCTCCAGCGTTTCCGGGCCGGCAAAGCGAAGGGATGCCTCCATCCCCGTCATCGCGTCGGGAGAAAAGCGCGCCCGCTCCTCGACGGCCACCCGGATCTCGTCCTCCCAGTCCAGGTCGTCCGGCGCGAAGGTGGCGAGACCGCGGGCCTCGGCCTCCGCCGCCTCGAAGGCCACTCCCGGCCCGAAGGCGGCGGCGCGCTCCGAGTCGCCGAGGAAGCGGCTCTCCAGCCGGGAGAGTCCGTTTCCCATCGGGCAGGCGCCCCGGTTCATCTCGGTGAGCGCCACCCCCGCCGGACGGTCAAGGTCGTCGCAGAGGTAACTGCGGTCGGCGGCCAGCAGAAGTTCCGCCAATGTTCCGGTGAACCGTTCCCCGGCTTCGGCGAGCGCGAAGAAGCTCCGCGCGGTCTGGTCGAGCCGCCGCAGGGTGCGGGCCAGCCGGAGCCGGGTCTCCCGGGCGAGCCATGTTTTCCCGAGCCTGAAGAGCCGCCGGTCGGCCTCGGCGACGGCCTCGGGATCCCCGGCCACCCGAAGGAGGACGACGCCAAGCTGGGGCTCGTTGAAGCGCAGCCGGCAGAGCGCGTCGTCGAGTTCCCGCGCCATCCGAAGGTGCCACAGCGACGCCCCGACGGCGCTCAGCGCGTCCGCGTCCTGAGGGAACGGGTCTTCCGGAGCGTGGACGAGGAGGGTCGCGGTGCGGGCCGGGCGGTCGAAGGTGAGCTCCACGTGCCGGTAGCGGACACCGTCCGCGGATTCCTCGGGCTCCAGGTCGTCGAGCGCCACGCCGGTGGCTTCCGGGGGCGGGCCCGGCGCCGAGGCGGCGAGGGCGGCGGCCCGCTCCCGAACCCCTTCCTCGAAGCGGCTCCTCGGAGCGAGGCCGTCCACGAGGCCCCACTCCAGCGCCCGCCGCCCCCGGATGCCTTCGGCCAGCGTCGAGAAGACGTCGGCCCGGTCCCGGCGAACCCGCCGCTTGTCCACGAGCCGCGTCAGGCCGCCGGTACCGGGGAGAACCCCGAGAAGCGGCGCCTCCGGCAGCGAGATCGCGGAGGCGCCGTCGTCGATCAGCAGGATCTCATCCGCAGCGAGCGCGAGTTCGTAGCCGCCGCCGGCACACGCGCCGGAGAGGGCCGCGAGGTAGCGCTGCCCGCTGTGCCGGCTGGCGTCTTCGATGCCGAGGCGGGTCTCGTTCGTGAACTTGCAGAAGTTCACCTTGAAGCCGTGCGACGACCCGGCCAGCATGAAGATGTTGGCCCCGGAACAGAACACCCGGTCCAGGGCGCTCCGGAAGACCACGCACCGCACCTGGGGGTGCTCGAAGCGGAAGCGCTCCACCGCGTCGGCCAGCTCGATGTCCACTCCCAGGTCGTAGCTGTTCAGCTTGAGCGGGTACCCGGGACGGAGCCCCCCCGACTCATCCACCGCCAGGGTCAGCGATGCGACGGGTCCTTCCGCCTCGACCCGCCAGTGGCGGTAGCGGCCGGGCCGGGTCTCGAACGAGATCGGCGGCGGAGCCGCGGACATCAGCGCGCGGCGATCGTGGTCTGCCATGCCACCCCGCCCCACGCAAAGCGGAGGGCATCGCCGGTCAGGTCGATCGCGAAGATGTCCTGATCAGAGGTCGCTTCGGCCTCGGTGAGCGGGATGCGGGCCACTTCCTGTTCGGCAATCGCGCCGTAGCCGGAGAGCATCGGCCAGGGCTCGTTCCGCATCGCCTCAGGCGCCTCGGCCCACAACTCGCCGAGCGCGATGCCCTGGTGCGAGTTCAGGAGGAGCGACCAGGCCCCGTCCTCGGCGATATGCAGGTAGACGCTGTAGCGGCCGGCGGACACATCCACGCCGCCGATGTCGAGATCGGCGGAGGTCTCGAGGATCGTCACCTGGTTCTCACCGGCCCGCCAGACCCGGTCCGGGGGCAGCATCGCGAGAAGGTCGTCGAGCATGCGCCCGGCAAGGCCGGGACGGCCGTAGTCGATCGTGATCGCGGCCTCGCCGACGGCGCCGGAGAGGTCGCCGCGCGGGTTCGGCTCCTGAGCGGTCGCGAGCGCGGCGACAGCCAGGGCAAGGATGGCGTGAAGGGGCAGGATGCGGTTCATCGGAGGAGTCCTCGGATCGGGTCAGGAAGCGCCGGTCAGGAGAAAGTAGACGAGGAGACCGGTCAGCGAGGCGTAGAGCCACACCGGAACGGTGACGCGCGCCCAGCGGCGATGCAGGGAGAACCTGCGGGTCGCCGCGAAGAGTGCCGATGTCACCACCAGCGGGAGGGCAACGGTAGCGCTCAGGATGTGGGTGATCAGGACGAAGAAGTAGACCGGACGAATCCATCCGGTCCCGGGAAACGGGGTATCGCCGTGGAAGTGGTGATGGATCACGTATCCCACGAGAAACAGGAGGCCGCTCGCCAGCGCCCCGATCTGGAACGTGACGTGGGTGCGGATGCGCCGCCGCCGGATCGCCAGGACCCCGAGCGAGAGCAGCCCCAGGGTGAGTGCGTTGAAGCCGGCGTTCATGGCCGGGAGGGCCGTCGTCCACGCCGGCCAGGTGGCGGCGGGGGACTGCAGATAGAGCAGGTAGACGACCAGCGCCACGACGAAGCCGCTGCTGAGGAACGCGATGCGGACGAGCCGGCGGTCCTCGTGCGAGAGCGTGCTGGCCATGGCGTCGGAAGGATAGTTGGGGCCCGTGGAGCGCCGGCGTCCCTAAGGGCCGGCGTCCCGGAATCAGGGACGCTGTGTATACTATGTAGCATATTATGCGTTTGGGAGCGACCCGAGGGGCGCCTCGGCAGCGGCGGGAAGTTGTGCGGGCGGCGCTTCGGGAACATGCCATCCGGACGCAGGCGCAGCTTGCCGGCTACCTGCGCGACCGGGGGCACGCGGTGACGCAGGCTTCCGTGAGCCGGGACCTCCGCAGTCTGGGGGCTCGGAAGGTCGGCGGGGTCTACCGGATCGCGCCCCCGGGGGAAGCCGGCGCGGGGGGCCTCGGCGGACTGGTCGAGAGCTTCACTGCGGCCGGCCCCTGGCTTGTCGTTGTCCGCACGCCTCCCGGCGGCGCCCAGCGCGCCGCGCACGCGATCGACACCGGGGACTGGCCGGAACTGGCCGGTTCGGTGGCCGGGGACGACACGATCTTTCTCGCCTGCCGTGAGGAGGCGGAGCAGGAAGCCGTGCTCGACCGCCTGCGCGGAACGGTCTCCGGCGCGGCAGAATCCGGCGCCATTGCCTGACCCAACCCCCGTGCCCGCCGCCCCTTCCGCGTCCGCCGGAGTCCTCGTGCTCGGCGCCTCCGGCTATGCCGGGGGGGAGCTGCTGCGCTGGATCGCCGCCCACCCGAGGCTGCGGCTCGCCGGCGCCGGGTCTCGCAGCCACGCCGGACGCCGCATTGGAGAGGTGTTTCCCCACCTGGCTCCCGCCTTCAGGGACACCCGGTTCACCGCTGCTCGCGACCTTGGCGACGCCGTGCGCGCCGCCGCCTCCGAACATCTCGGGGTCGCCCTCTTTTCCGCCACCCCCCACACCTGGTCCGCCCCGGCCATCGAGGTGGTGCTGGAAGCCGCCGCCGGTGTCGGGGCAGACCCAGCGGTGGTGGATCTCTCCGCCGATTTCCGCCACGGCGAGCCGTCCCGGTTCGAGGAGATCTACCGGACACCGCACCCGACGCCGGAACTCGTCGCCGGCTTTCACTGCGGCCTGCCCGAGATCGATCGCCGCGGCGCCGGAGTCCCGGCCGGTGCGCACCGCTTCGCCCACCCCGGCTGCTTCGCCACCGCGGCGGCGCTGGCCGCGGCGCCCCTTGCCCTCGCCGGGCTCCTCGGGCCCGACCTCCACGTGGCCGGCATCACTGGCAGCACCGGGTCCGGCGCCCTCCCGAAGCCGACGACCCACCACCCGGTGCGTCACGCGAACCTCTACGCCTACAAGCCGCTCTCCCACCGCCACGCCCCCGAGATGGAGGATCTGCTCACCTTCCCCGGCCGGGCGCCGGTCCGGGTTCGGTTCGCCCCCCACTCCGGCCCCTTTGCCCGGGGAATCCACATCACCGCGTTCGCCACCCCGCCGGCGGGATCCGGCCCCCTCACGAACGAGGCCCTCGCCGGGCTCTACCGCGACTTCTACGCTGGCTCCCCGCTGGTTCGGGCCGCGCTCCCGGTGCGGCTGAAGGACATCGTGGGCACGGCCGGCGCGGTCACCGGCGCGGTCACCGACGGGGAGATCGTCACCGCGTTCGCCGCCATCGACAACCTCGGCAAGGGGGCCGCGAGCGGGGCGATGCAGTGGATGAACATCGCCCTCGGACTCCCCGAGGCAACCGGGCTCACGGCGCCCGCCGCCGGCTGGCTCTGACCCCGACCACCCCGACTCTCATGCCCGAAGAATCTCCGCAACTCTTCCCGGTCTACGCGCAGTTGCCGCTCCGGTTCGTCTCCGGGCAGGGAGTCACCCTGACCACCGACGACGGCCGTGAGGTGCTCGACTTCTACGGCGGACACGCGGTGGCCGGGCTTGGCTACGGCCATCCGGCCGTCCGCCGCACTCTCGAGGATGTGGGCCACCGCCTGGTGTTCCAGACGAACGCGGTGCCCAACGACGAGCGCGCCCGGGCTGCCGCCGACCTGGTGGACTTCGCCCCCGACGGACTCGACCGGGCCTTCTTCGTGAACAGCGGCGCCGAAGCGAACGAGAACGCGCTCCGCCTCGCCTGCCGCGCCCGCCCGGGCCGGGACCGGGTCGTCGCCCTGACCGGAGGATTCCACGGTCGCACTGCCGCCGCGGCGGCGGTGACCGACGGTTCCGCCAGGTGGTACGCGTTCCCCCGCACGCCGTTCGAGGTGGAGACCGTCCCCCGGGAGGACACCGACGCGCTGGCCCGGGCGGTGGATGGACGGACCGCCGCGGTGATCCTGGAGCCAGTGCTGGGGATGGCGGGCGCGGTGGCCCTCTCCGACGGTTTCCTCCGCGCGGCGCGGGAGGCCTGCGACCGCGCCGGCGCTCTGCTCATTTTCGACGAGGTCCAGTGCGGGATGGGGCGGAGCGGGCGCGCCTTCGCCTGCGAGTGGTCGGGCGTCCGTCCCGACCTCCTCACGACCGCGAAAGCGGTCGCCGCCGGCTACCCTGCCGGGGCGGTGCTGGCCTCGGAGGAACTCGCCGGCCCGCTCCCGGTGGGCGCCTTCGGCACGACGTTTGGCGGAGGACCGGTCGCGGCGGCGCTGATGAGCACGGTGATCCGGGTCATCCGCGAGGACGGGCTGCTCGCCCGGGTGCGCCGCCTCGCCGCCCGCCTGGCGCGGGAGGCGGTGGTTGGCCCGGTCGAGGCGGCGCAGGGGCGCGGCTTCCTCCTCGGCCTCCGCTGCTCGCGCCCGTCGCGGGAGGTGCGGAACGCCCTCCTCGATCGCGGGATCTTCGTCGGAATCTCCAGCGATCCGGCGGTGGTCCGACTCATGCCGCCGCTCGTCCTGGAGGACGGCCACGTGGACCGGCTGGTGGCCGAGCTGGCCCGGATTCCGGCGTGAGCGCCCGCCTCCGGCAGATCCACCGGATCGAGGACCTCGGGCCCGAGGGTTGCCTGGAGCTGGCGACGCTCGCGACGCGGCTCCGGCGGCATCCGGAGCCGCGCGCCCTGGAGGGGAAGGTGCTCGCGCTGCTCTTCCTTTCCCCGTCGCTCCGCACCCAGGCGTCGTTCCAGGCGGCGATGACCCGGCTCGGCGGCGGCAGCTTCGTGATCGCCCCCGATCGCTTCATCCACAAGCTGGAGTTCGATCCCGATCGGGTCATGGACGGTGCGGCGGCGGAGAACGTCGCCGAGGCGCTGCCGGTCCTCGCCGCATACGGGGACGCGATCGGCGTTCGCGCCTTCGCCGGCCTGGAAAACCTCGCGGAGGATCTCGCCGACCGCCGTTTCGAGGCCATCCGGCGGTTCTGCGGCGCCCCCTTCCTGAACATGGAGTCGGCGATCCGCCATCCCTGCCAGTCCCTCGGCGACTGGCTCACGCTCGACGACCTCGAGATCCCTGCCCGGGGCGGACGGTTCGTGCTGAGCTGGGCGCAGCACACGAAGGCGCTCCCGCTCGCGGTGGCGAGCGACACCCTGCGGATGGCGGCGATGCGGGGCATGGAGGTCACCGTCCTGCGGCCCGAGGCCTTCGAGCTTCCGGAGCCGATCATGAGCCAGGCGCGCGCCCTGGCGAGGGCGTCGGGGGGCTCGGTCCGCGAGACGTCCGACCGGGCGGAGGCGATGAAGGGGGCGCACGTGCTCTACGCCAAGTCCTGGGCCTCGACCCGCTGCTACGGCGACCACGCCGCCACCGCGGAGCTCCGCCGCGGCCTCACCGGCTGGACCGTGGCGGAGGACTGGTTTGCCGGCGCCCGCCCCGACTGCCGCTTCCTCCACTGCCTGCCGGTACGACGGGGCGTCGTGGTCGAAGGCGCGGTCCTCGATGGACCTCGGAGCGAGGTCGTCCAACAGGCAGAGAACCGGATGTGGGCGCAGATGGCGGCGCTCCACCGCATGCTGGCATGAGCGGCGGCGCAAACCGGGTCGGCCCCGGGGTTGAACGCCGGATCCGGATCCGGGCGCTTCGGGAAGCAGCCCCCTACCTGAAGCGCTTCCGTGGCAAGACCTTCGTCATCAAGGCCGGGGGCGCGGCGCTCGCCACCCCCGCCGCCATCCGCGACCTGGTGGAGCAGGTCGCGCTCCTCTTCCGGTTGGGCGTCCGGGTGGTTCTGGTCCACGGCGGCGGCCCCCAGTCCACCGCTCTGGCGCATGCCCTCGGGATTCCGGCCCGCTTCGTCCAGGGCCGCCGGGTCACCGACGCCGGAGCGCTCCGGGTGAGCACGATGGTGCTGAACGGCGAGATCAACACCCGAATCCTCGCCGGGTGCCGGGACCTGGAGCTTCCGGCGATCGGGCTCTCGGGAGTGGACGCGGGGCTGATCCGCGCCCACCGCCGCCCGCCGGTCGAGGTCCGCGAAGGCGCCCGCTCGGAGACGGTCGACTACGGCTTCGTGGGAGACATTGACGGAGTGGAGAGCGGGGTGCTCGAGCGCCAACTCGAAATCGGCATGGTCCCGGTGGTCAGCCCGCTCTCGGCGGATGCCGCCGGCAACCTGCTGAACATCAACGCGGACACCGTGGCCGCAGCGCTCGCGGTCGCGCTCGGCGCAGAGAAAATGATCCTGAGTGGCGGCAACCCGGGCGGACTGCTCGCGGATCCCGACGATCCGGACAGCCTGATCTCGTTCCTCGACCTCGCCGGCCTGAACGAGCTGCGGGAGGCGGGGGTTGTGCGCACCGGGATGCTGCCGAAGGCCGACTGCATCACCTCGGCGCTCGAAGGAGGCGTCGCGCGCGCCCACCTGGTGTCAGCCGAGGTTCCCGACAGCCTGCTCCTCGAGGTCTTCACCCTCGAGGGCTCGGGGACACTCGTGGTGCGCGACCTCGACGATCTCTCTGGCGCGGAACGGCAGCTTCGTTCCGGCGCCTGACCGGTCGCTCCGGGGGCGTCAGCAACGAAAAACGCCCCCCGCCGGCTTCCGGCGGAGGGCAGACAGAACCCGGGCGCCGACGGAAAGGCCGGCGCACGGATCGGCTCGAGGGAGGGTTACTTCGAGGCGGCGATCGAAGTGACCTTGATCGTGTTCGTCGCCTCGTCGAGGGTCCCCATCACGGTCACTTCCATGCCCAGGTGCTCCAGAGCCTTCTCGGTGGTGATGTCGAGCAGGTGGAAGCCGGACTCGCTGGCGAGGGCCACGGC
Source organism: Vicinamibacteraceae bacterium (assembly GCA_012271265.1). Lineage (GTDB taxonomy): Bacteria > Acidobacteriota > Vicinamibacteria > Marinacidobacterales > Marinacidobacteraceae > JAAXGQ01. Next base: position 10,291 of record JAAXGQ010000054.1, on the reverse strand, counting down.
GCCGCCGTTGTTCAGGCAACCGGTCGCGCAGCCCTTGTGGGCCGCGTTTCCGGCCTTGGAGTAGTCCTTGGCGCACGCCTCATCGGCCACCCAGCCGGTGAACGCCATGTCCTCGGCGGCGACGGTGAAGGCGAAGCCGCCCACAAGCAGGGCGACCAGAGCGAGAAGCGAAAGCGTTTTCTTCATGAGGGGTTCTCCCGGATGGCAAGAAAGAGCGGCTGCGCGCCGCGAACGACGCCAACCAACCGAATGCTAACAGTGCCGCCGGGGATTGTCCCGGCGGCCTGGTGCTCCTTGTGGAGCCAGCGGAACGGTTCCCTCACGCGGCCCAACGCCAGGAGGGGCGTTCCTGTACCGGCGTTCGGAAGCGCGAACGCTTCGGCTGAATCCGGCGGCAGCGGGTGAACCGGCCATGCGTCGTGTCCCTGGCCGCAATCGGGGTCGTCTCCAGGAAACAACCCTCCGGTAGGCGGGCATGGTCCGTGGGCCTCCCGGCCCACGGTCCGACGGCACGGCAACGCTGTCGGCAGGAGGCCGGCGAGGACGCCGGCGCTCCAGGGGGCCGGCGCTCCAGACCATGGGGACCGAGCGTCTGCGCAGGCCGGCGAGGACGCCGGCGCTCCAAGGGGCCGGCGCTCCAGCCCAATGGACCGAGGGTGCGGCGCAGGCCGGCGAGGACGCCGGCGCTCCATGGGGGCCGGCGGAAGCGACCCTCCGGACGCCTGCCTCGCCGTCGTTGCGACAGATGGGGTCACGCAGAACGGATCAGCGACGGGAAACGTCGGGCTGTTGCTGGTCGGTTGTCGGGGCGCGGGGGGCGGCGTTCTTCACGTGGCGTTCGAGCCACTCGTGCTGCTCCCAGAGGGTGTGCATGACCGACTCGCGGGCCACGTAGCCGTGGCTCTCATGCGGCAGCATGACCAGCCGCGCCACCGCGCCGTGCCCCTTGAGCGCGTGGTAGAAACGCCGGCTCTGCACCGGGAACGTTCCGGAGTTGTTGTCCACGATGCCGTGAATCAGCAGTATCGGCTCGTTGACCTGGTGGGCGTGCATGAACGGCGACATCCGGAAGTAGATCTCCGGAGCCTCCCAGAAAGTCCGTGGTTCGCTCTGGAAGCCGAAGGGGGTCAGGGTGCGGTTGAAGGCGCCGCTTCGAGCGATCCCGGCCCGGAAGATGTCCGAGTGCGCAAGCAGGTTCGCGGTCATGAACGCGCCGTAGGAGTGCCCGGCGATCGCCGTCCTCTCGGGATCGGCCACCCCGCGCCGGACCGCTTCGTCCACTGCCGCCTGGGCGCTCGCGACGAGCTGTTCGACGTAGCTGTCGTTCGGCTCCTCGTCCCCCTCGCCGATGATCGGCATGGTGGCGTTCTCCATGACTGCGTAGCCCTGGGTCAGCCAGTAGAGAGCCGAGCCCCAACTGATGAAGCTGAAGCGCTGCGGTGAGTCCCGCACCTGCGCCGCGGCCGCGGCGCTCTTGTACTCGCGCGGATAGGCCCACACGATCAGCGGCAGGCGGCCGTCGCCGGCCTGGTCGTAGCCGGGCGGGGTGTGCAGCAGCGCGTTCAACTCGACCCCGTCGCTGCGCTGGTAGCGGATCAGCTCGCGCCCTGCGCCTTCGAGCGCGGGGTAGGGGTGGGCGAAATCCGTGACGGCGCTCGCCTCGCCGCTGCCAAGATCCCGGACGTAGTAGTTGGGCGGCGTGGCCCGGGTCTCCTTCCGGGTGAGCAGCAGCCCGGCGTCGGGGTCGAGGAGCGCCAGAGGCGTCTCGAAGGAGTCGGCGTCCGACTGGAAGAGGCGGCGGGTCTCGCCGGTCGCGAGATCCCATTCGTCAACGAAGGGCCGGTTGCCCTCCGGCGAGGCCCCTTCCGCGGTCAGATATGCCTTCGATCCATCCGCCGAAGTCAGCAGCACCCGGGCGCCGCGCTCGTTCGTCGTGGTCATCGGCAACCCGGGAGCGGCGTAGCGGTCCTCGTAGGACGTGTCGAACGCCAGCGCGGGCTCCCCGCTCCCGGCGGTCGGGATGCTCCAGACCTGCTCGGCGCGCGTGATCCACCAGCGGGTGATCGCCACGCCCCGGCCGGCCCCGAAGCTCGCTCCCATGAGGCGCAACGGCACCTGGAGCAGAACCTCGGGATCGCCCTCGAACGGGGCGGCGAGCTGCACCAGCACGTCGCGCACCGGCGCCTCGGCGAAGGGGTCGCCGCCGTCGCGCGCCTCGGTCCAGACCAGGGCGGCGTCCTCGTCGCCGCGCCAGCCCACCGACCTCGGGCCGGTGGGAGCGGAATCGCGGCCGATCGGAATTTCCTCCTGAAGGGGGAGATCGGCGACCTCGCGGACGAGCGCGCCGCTGCGGTCGCGCACTTCGATCCGGTGGGGGAAGCGGGAATACGGCACGAGCCAGGAGAAGGGCTCCCGGACCGTGGTGACGAGCAGGTAGTTGCCGTCCGGCGAGGGCGCGAAGCCGGAAATGATCCCCGGCCCGGCGATCTGGGTCGTGTTGCCGGCGAGGTCCGCCACGACCGCCCGCGCGGCCCCGTAGTGAAGGAACAGGGCGTTGTCATGGGGGCTGGTCAGGAGGTCCTGGTAGGTGCGCGCCGGGGCCACCCGCCCGGTGCTCTCCTGGATCACCGGCGTTTCCGGCACCGCCGGAGCCGTCGGAGGCGCGCCGCGCTCCGCGTCCACGATCCGGACCGCGAGATGGGCACTGTCCGAGAGCCAGCGGAAGGGGCTGCCCCGGAAGATCGCGTTCACCTCGCCGAGCACCCGGCTCGCATCGCCGCTCGCCGCGTCGAGGACCCAGAGCTCCACGCCGTCGTCCCGGGTGTGGGTGAAGGCGAACCGGCTGCCGTCCGGAGACCACGAAGCGTGGTCCCCGCGCAGCGGCTCGGGAAGTCCGGTGACCGCGGCGGCGGCGCCCCCGTCCAGCCGCTGGAGGCTGATCCCCCGGAACATCCGCCGGCGGCTCGCCGCGTTCGCCTGGGGATCGATGCGCAGTCCGGCAATCCGCAGTTCGGGGCGGGAGAGCTCGGCGAGGGGCGTCAGGCTCGACCGGTGGAGGAGGACTGCGTGCGCCTTGTCGGGGGACACGGCGATCGCGGGGGTCGGGGGCGCTTCGGCGATCTCGGCGATTTCCCCGGGCGGGGTCTGGTAGCCCTGGGCGCCGGCTTTGGGCGCCGCGAGGGCGAGCCCGAGGGCGGAGGCGGCGAGGACCGGAACGAACGGGAAGCGGCGCATCGGGTTTCTCCTTGTGAGCGGCGGCGAACCCGCCCATCGTACGCGCCTCGGGGATTCCCGGCGAATACGATTCACGGGAGGCGCCCTCCGGCGTCCCGGACCTGAAGGAGGCAACCATGCTGCAGCTCCTCGAACCCCGTTCTGCCGCCGCCATGTTGCCGGCGGTGCTCGTGCTGGCGCTCGCCTCGTGCGGTGGGTCGCCTCCGGAGCCAGAGGTTGCGGCGGAGGGCGCCCCGGAGGTCCAGGTTCCGGTCCGTACCGCGGATCCCTTCCGCCGCGGGCTCACCGAGGCCGACTTCCCGCGCACCCGGGAGCTGACGCCCGGGGTCTGGTCCTACGAGCAGTTGCGCTCGGCCGGGGAGGAGCTGTTCACCACCGTGAGCCTCTTCGTGGTCACGGAGGAAGGCGTGCTGGTCGCCGACGGTCAGGGCAATTTCGAGGAAACCGCCCTCATGGTCGAGGAGATCGGGAAGATCACCGACCAGCCCATCACCCACGTTGTCGTCTGCTCCGATCACGGAGACCACACCGCCGGCAACGGCGCCTTTCCCGAGGGGGTGGAGTTCATCCTCCACGAGAACTCGGCGCCGGCGATGGAGGCGTTGGTGGAGCGAATCGAAGGCGTTCCGATGCCGGGGACGATCATCGGCGACCGGATGGATCTCACCCTGGGCGGCCGGACCATCGAGATCCTCTTCCTGGGACGGGCGCACACCGGCGGAGACCTCATGGTGCACCTGCCGGAGGAAAGCGTCGTCTTCCTGAGCGAGGCCTACCTCCACCGGGTGTTCCCGGCGATGCGCTCGGCCTATCCTCGGGAGTGGGTCGTCGCGCTGCGGCGGGCCCAGGAGCTTGGCGCCCACTGGAATGTGCCCGGGCACGGGTTCGTGGATGACGCCGACGTGCTCGCGGAGGAGCTGGAGACGGCCATCGAGGCCATCGAGACGGTGATCGCCGAGTCCAGCCGCCTCCACCAGCAGGGTCTGTCCGTGGAGGAGGCGATCGCCGCGGCGGACTTTGGCGATCTGGAGACGTGGTCTCTGCGAGACAGCCAGCGCGGCACGGCTCTGGCTCGCGTGTTCATGGAGCTCGACGACGCGCTCCCCTGAGCGTGCCCCCGCGGCAGCGGGTGGGGCGCCGCTCGTCGCCCGTGTCGCAGCGCGGGTGGATCCGCCGGATCGCCTGGACCGGGAAGCTGAGGCGCGCCGGCCTGCCGCGGAGTGGGCTTCCGGTGTGGGGATCGTGGATAATTCTGACTGTTTTCTGGTGTAGATACCGAAAAAGCAGTCAAAATGTCATTTGTGAAGCGTTTTTTACGGATTCCGGAGGAGCATTGCTTCCTGTTCGGGCCTCGGGGGACGGGGAAGACGACGTTGCTGCGACAGCGGTTTCCGGATGCGCTTTGGGTTGATCTGTAGCGGCTGCGCGAGCTGGTGGACGGGGCCCCGGACACCGCCGTCGTGGTGGTGGACGAGGTGCAGCGGGTCCCGGCACTGCTTGACGTGGTGCACTTCCTGATCGAGCGTGGGGGCCGCCGCACCGGTCCCCGTTTCGTGCTGACCGGCTCATCCTCCCGCAAGCTGCGACGGACCGGGGTCAACCTGCTGGCGGGACGGCTGCTGCTGCGGCGCATGCATCCCTTCATGGCGGGCGAACTTCCCTCCTTCAACCTGGCAGCGGCCCTCCGTCAGGGCCTCCTGCCCGTGGTGTGGGACTCGGACACGCCTCACGAGACGCTCGCGTCGTATGTCGCTCTCTACATTCGGGAGGAGGTCCAGAGTGAGGGACTGGTGCGGCGGCTGGCCGATTTCGCCCGCTTCCTGGAAGTGATTTCCTTTTCTCACGGCTCCGTACTGAACATCGCTGCCCTCGCCCGCGACGCGCACGTTCGGCGCGGGACCGCCGAGTCCTATATCGGGATCCTGGAGGATTTCCACCTTGCGTTCCGGATTCCGGTCTTCCGGAAGCGGCAGCGGCGCCAGCTCACGGTGCATCCCCGCTTCTACTGGTTCGACGCCGGCGTCTTCCGGTCGCTGCGCCCGGCCGGGCCGCTCGACCGGCCGGAAGAAACCGCTGGCGGGGCCCTGGAGGGACTTGTCGCCCAGCACCTGCGGGCGTGGGCCGACTATTCCCGGCGGGACGCGACGCTGTCCTTCTGGCGGACGCGCTCGGGCCGGGAGGTGGATTTCGTCGTCTACGGCGACGACGGGTTGTGGGCGTTCGAGGTGAAGAACGCAGGCCGGGTGCGGGGGCGCGACCTCTCGGGGCTGCGGGCGTTCGTTTCCGACTATCCGGAGGCTGAGGGGCGGCTCCTGTATCGCGGGGAGGAGCGGCTGGAGGTCGGGGGGATTCGGTGCGAGCCGTGTGGGGAGTACCTCGCGGGAATTCGACCGGGGATGCCGCTCGCGTAGTCGTCGGGCCGGTCAGGGGAGCCGGCGGGACCCCGGCGCTTGCGACGCCGGGGAAATGCGGTCAGGCGGTGAGGCCGAGCAGGCGAACGAGCTGGTAGAGGGCGAGACCGGAGATGACGGCGACGACGGCCGCGCCGAGGACGTTGGCGAGGCGGGAGTTCCGGTACCGGCCCATGATGCGCTTCCGGTTCACGACGACCAGCAGCAGGATGAGCGCGAGGGGCAGCACCACGCCGTTTCCGGCCTGGGCGAGCAGGATGATCTGGTACGGCGACGCGCCGAGAAAGATCCCGAATCCCATTCCGGTCAGCAGGACGAAACCCCACAGCAGCCGGATCCGCCGGCTCTTCAGGTCCGCCCCCCAGCCGAGCGCTCCGCCAGCGGCATAGGCGGCCGCGAGCGGCGCGGTGATCGCCGAGGTCAACCCGGCCGCGAAGAGGCCGATGCCAAAGAAGATCGGCGCCGCCCGGCCGAGGAGCGGCTCCAGCCGCGAGGCCACGGTCGCCGCATCCGCCGCTTCGGCGCCCTGGCCGAGGAGCGGGCTCGTCGCCACGACGACCGCCGCGGTGATCAGTCCGCCGAGGGCCACCGTGAACACGATGTCCTGGCGGCTTTCGCGGATGTTCTCGTCGTTCCGCGACGCGTCCGGCCACCTTTCCAGGGTGGCGCTGGCGTGAAGGAAGAGGTTGTAGGAGACGACGGTGGTGCCGATGAGGGCCATGACCGTCAGCATCGCTCCGTCGGGGATGCTCGGCGCCAGGAGGCCCGAGAGCAGGTCGCCGGGACTCGGTGCGCTGAGCACCGCGACGAGAATGAAGACAACGCTCATCAGCCCCACGAGCGCCACCAGCGCGTTCTGGATGATGCGGTAGGTGCCGGTCATCAGCAGGGCGCCGGCGAGCGACCCCACGATGAAGACCAGCAGGCCCTGGGGCAGCCCGGTGAGCAGGCTGAGCCCGAGTGAAGCTCCGAGCAGGTTCCCGGTCTGAAAGGCGGCGTTTCCGATGAGGATGGTGAACGCGATGAGCGCGAGCGCCCCGACGCGCACGGCCGGGCTGTCCAGGCTGTCGCGGATCGCCTCCGCCAGGCTGCGGCGGCCGGCGAGGCCCACTCGGGCCGCCATGTCCTGGAGCACCATGGTGGCGACCACCGAAAAGAGGACCGCCCACAGCAGCGCCGTGCCGTAGCCGGCCCCGGCGCGGCTCGCGGTCACGATCGTGCCCGGTCCGATGAAGGCGGCGGTGACCAGGAATCCCGGTCCGGCGCGAAAGCGGCTCATGGAAACCTCCTCAGGAAGAACGATCTTCCCCCACGGCGCGGGCGGCGTTCCTCCCGGAGATGCCGTGCAGCCCGCCGTAGGGATAACTGGCCGGCCCGGTCAGGTACAGCCCGGCGACGGGGGTCCGGTGCCGGGCGAACCCGGGGACGGGGCGCATCGAATAGAGCTGGTCGAGGGTCGGCTCACCCTGGTAGAAGCTCCCTCCCGCCAGCCCGAAGTTGGCCTCCAGGTCCGAGGGAGTCAGGACGCGCAGGCCTTCGACAACCTGGCGGATCTCCGGGAACGGCCCTTTCAGCGCGCCGAGCGCCGACTCCGCCACCTGCTCGCGCAGGGGAGCGCCGGCCGCGGCCGGGACCGCCTGCACCGTGGCCGCGAGGACATGGCGGCCTTCGGGCGCCAACCCGGGGTCGTGGATGGAGGGAAAGGCGGCGAGGACCAGCGGCTTCTCCGCCATCTCCCCGTACTTCCAGGCATCGGCGGCGCGCTCGAGGACCTCCAGATCGGCCCCCACCTGGATGATTCCGGCGTAGCGCGGGTCGTGTTCCGGCGAGACGCCGGGCGGGCTCCCCCGCCAGCGCGGCAGCCGGGAGAGAGCAATGCCGACGCGGGCGGCGACGCCCCGGTAGCGGAAGCAGCGCACGTTGTGCACGAAGTCCGGAGGCAGGTTCCGCGCCCCCACCCAGCGCAGAAACACGGCTTCGGGTGACTGGTCGGCGATGACCGTGCCGGCGCGAATCGTCCGCCCGTCGGTCAACTCCACGCCGGTGGCGCGGACGCCCCCGCGCGCCGGCTCGAGCACGATGCGCCGCACCCCCGGGGAGGGCTGGAGCACCTCGGCGTCGGCCACCTGCACCGCGCCGAGGAGCGCCCGGCGGACGGCCTCCGCCCCGCCCCGGAACATCCGGATCCATCCCCCCGGGCCGCCCGACGCGAAGGCGTGGTTGTGGAGGAAGAGCCCCGCCGTCCCCGGATCGCGAGGCCCGAGCCGGATCCCGGTGAGGACCGGCCCGGCGAGGGCGGCCTTCAGCGCCGCGGTCTCGAAGTGGTCGTCGAGAAGGTCGCGAAGAGCCATGGGCAGCGCACGAAGGAGCTCGTTCAGCCGTCTGCCCCGGAGACCGAGCGCGCCGAGCGCCGCGGGGAGCGCCTCGGAGAACGAAGTCCCGAGCTCCAGTGGCGGCCTGTGGAGGAGGCGGCCAAGGAAACCCTCCATCGGCGCGAGCTCGTCGGCGAAATCGTCCCAGGCTTTCCCGTCCGCGGCGGAGCGGGCGGCGACGGCGGCGCGGGCGTCCTCGCGGTTGCGGGGGAGGACGAAGCACTCCTCTCCGCCGTCGTGGGAGGCCACGGTGAGGATCGGATCGGGATCCACGACGCGCAGGCCGTAGCGATCGAGACCGAGGGCCTCGGCCACCCCCGGCTCATACGACGGCAGGGTCTCCGGCGCCACCGGAACACGGGCGCCCGGGACGGCCTCGAAGTCCGATGCGACACTGCCCGGCGCTTCGGGGCCGGCCGGCGCGGCGCGGCTGTCGGCCACGAGCACCGTACGTCCCTCCCTGGCAAGGCAGGCGGCGGCGGTGAGCGCGTCGGGGCCGGCCCCGAGGACGCAGACGTCGAAGGATGAACGCACGGGGAACTACGCCGACCTTCGCCGCCCGATCATCGCGTCCGCCGCCAGCTTCCCCGGGGCGCCCATGACCCCGCCGCCGGGGTGGGCCCCGGAGCCGCAAAGGAACAGCCCGGTGAGCGGGGTGCGGAACTGCGCCCACCCCGGCGCCGGCCGCAGGAAGAACAACTGGTCCAGTCCGAGCTCGCCCTGGAAGATGTTCCCTTCGCCGAGGCCGGTCCGGCGCTCGATGTCCAGCGGCGTCAGCACCTGCCGCTCGAGGATCAGGTCGGGGAGGTTCGGGGCGTACTGCGCCAGGGTCCTGATCACCGCGTCTCCGAAGGCATCGCGCTGGTTGTCCCAGTCAGCTGCACCCTCGGCGAGCGCATAAGGGGCGTACTGGACGAAGATAGACATGACGTGCCTGCCCGGCGGGGCGAGTGTGGGGTCGATCAGCGAGGGAATCAGAACATCCAGGTAGGGCTCGCGGGAGTACTTGCCGTACTTCGCGTCATCGTAGGCCCGGTCCATCGTCTCCCGGTCGGGACTGATCGAGATCGCCCCCTGGAGGTGGGGCCCGGGGCCAGGCATCGCCGTGAAGTCGGGCAGGCCGTCAAGGGCCAGGTTCACCTTGCCCGAGGAGCCGCGCAGCCGGTAACGACGGATCGTCGCGACGAAGGAGCCGGGCAGGTCCTCCTCCGGGAGCAATCGCAGGAAGGTGAGCCTCGGATCGAGGCTCGAAGCGACACGCTTGCCGGTGATCTCCTCGCCGTCCTCGAGAACCACCCCGGTCGCCCGCCCGTTGCGGGTGAGGATCCGCGACACTCCGGCCCCTGTGCGGATTTCGGCGCCGAACCAGCGGGCGGAGCTCGCGAGCGCCTCCGCTACGGACCCCATCCCGCCCTGCGCGAACCCCCACGAGCGGGAGGCGCCGTCGATCTCCCCCATGTAGTGATGCAGAAGGACGTAGGCGGTTCCCGGGGAGCGGATCCCCAGGAAGGTGCCGATGATGCCGCTCGCCGCCATCGTCGCCTTGAGCGGCTCCGTCTCGAACCAGCGGTCGAGGTAGTCGCTCGAGCTCGCGGTCATCAGCCGCGCCAGCTCGTGGAAGCGGCGGTCCCCGAGCGAGGCGAAGTGGCGGGCGAGGCGGGCCATGCCGGACAGCTCGCCGGGCTGGAGCGATCCCACCCGAGGCGGACGCATGGTGAGCAGCTCCCGTACCGCCCGGCTCAGCAGATGCATCCGGTGGCCGAAGCGGGGGTAGTTGTCGGCGTCGCGGCGGGAGAACTGCAGCAGCGACTCGCGGGTCAGCGCCGGGTCGTGCCAGCGCATCAGGGCGCGCCCGTCACGGAGCGGGGTGAAGGTGCCGTCGAGCGGGTGGAGCTGGAGGCCGTGGCCCGCGAGGTTCAGGTCGTCGATGATCTGCGGCCGCAGCAGGCTCACCACGTAGGAGAAGACGGAGACGGTGAACCCGGGGCGGATCTCCTCGCTATAGGTGGCGCCGCCGACCCGTTCGTTCTTCTCCAGCAGCACCGTCCTGAGGCCGGCGCGAGCCAGGTAGGCGGCGGTGACGAGGCCGTTGTGGCCGCCGCCGATGACGATGGCGTCGTAGCGCTTCACGGGACAGGCGTCGGTGCGGCGGGTCCCGGGTGGGGGGGTGGGGAGATCGGCACGCGGGAAACGCCGGATCGTACCCGGGTGCGGCAGCATCCTGGAGCGCCGGCGTCCTCGCCGGCCACCGCCGGAGGCGGGCATGGTCCGTGG
>JAAXGQ010000053.1:4708-8197 GCA_012271265.1 Vicinamibacteraceae bacterium | reverse complement strand
GCAGGAGATTGACTGAGGGACCGACGGGGCGGCGTAGGCCGGCGAGGACGCCGGCGTTCCATGGGGGCGGCGCGGTCGGCAGGAGACTGCCTGAGGGACCGACGGGGCGGCGCAGGCCGGCGAGGACGCCGGCGCCCCATGGCGAGGGACTGCGCGGGAACGCGCCGGAAGCGGTCCGCTCGCGTACGATTACGGATCCACGTGTTCCCCGTTTCCAGGAGGGATCCGACAGCGTGACCCTCGAAGCCCTCTGGCCCCTCCTCCTGCTGCCGCTCCTCGCGGTGGTCGTCCTCGCCGCGCGCCGGTCGGACCTCCGCTGGCCGAAGCTGCGCCTCCGGGCTTCGCTGGGCCTGCGTCTCGGGGCCGCCGGCCTGCTGTTGTTCGCTCTGTGCCGCCCGGTCGTCCTGGCTGGTTCGCGGGACGTTGCGGTCGCGTTCGTGGTGGATGTTTCGCGCAGCGTCGCCGCCCGTTCCATGCAGGATGCGGTGGCGTGGACCCGGGACGCCGCGGCCGGGCTCGCTCCCGGGGACTCCCAGTTCGTGGCGTTCGCTGACCGGGCGGTATCGGTGCCCGAGGCGGAGGGGCTTCTCGACGTCCAGGTGTTCGACAGCGGCTCATCGAGCGGCCGTCCGCCGCAGGGGGCGCTCGACCAGGGACGCACGAACATCGAGGCGGCGCTCCGCCACGCCGTCGCGCTTCTGCCGCCGGATCGGCTGCGCCGCATCGTGCTGTTTACCGACGGTCGGGCAACCGAAGGGAGCACCGACGCAGCGCTGGCTCTCCTGAAGGATGCCGGGGTGCGGGTGTTCCCCGCGCCGTCCACCGTCCGAAGCGACGGGGGCGGTCTGGTGACCAAGGTGCGGGTGCCGGAGCGGGCGCGTTCCGGAGAGATGATCGGGGTCGAGGTCGATGTCTTCGCCGCGAAAGCCGGGCCGGCCGCGATCCGGGTGAGCGAGGCGGGTGAGACCCTGGCGGCGATCGAAGTGGACCTGCCCTCGGGGCCCTCCACGGTTCCGATTCCGGTTCGCCTCGACCACGCCGGGCTGACGGCGCTGGAGGCGGAGATCGAGGTCTCCGGAGACGCCCTTCCGCTGAACGACCGGCGGGTGGTCGAGGTCCCGGTCGCAGACGAGGCCGAAGTGCTGCACGTGGAGGGTCACGCGGAGAGCGCCCGCTACCTCCGCAGTGCGCTGGAGTCCGGCGGCGTCTCGGTCCGCACTGTATCCACCGAAGCTCTCGGGGCGGTCGAGCTCGACGAGTGGGATGCGCTGGTGCTGAGCGACGTCCCGCCCGACCGGCTCAATGAGCAGTCCATGGACCGCATCGCGCGCTACGTCCGCGATTCCGGTGGGGGGCTCGTGTTTGCCGCGGGCGAATCGAGCTATGGAGAGGACGGCTACTCGGATTCCATCCTGGAGGAAGCGCTTCCCGTGGACTTCCAGATCGAGGAGAAGTGGAAGGACCTGTCGCTGCTCATCGTTCTCGACAAGTCCTACAGCATGTACGGGCGCAAGATTGCCCTCGCCAAGGAGGCGACGAAAGCCGCCCTCGATCTGCTCCAGGACACCCACCGCTTCGGGGTCGTGACCTTCGACTGGAATCCCTACACCACGATTCCGCTGCAGCTCGTGGCCGACCGGGAGTGGATCAAGGAGGGCATCAGCCGAATCCAGGCGAGCGCGCAGACGAACATCTATCCGGCGTTGGAGCGGGCCTACGAACAGCTTGTCGAGAGCCCTTCCAAGGTCAAGCACGTGATCCTGCTCTCCGACGGCAAGACCTATCCGGATGACTACGAGGAACTCGTCACGCGGATGATGGAGGACGAGATCACCATCTCGAGCGTGGCGGTGGGGGAAGAAGCCGACCGCGAGCTGCTCGGGAACATCGCCGAATGGGGAGACGGTCGGAGCTACTTCATTCGTGACGCCGCGCGCGTCCAGCAGATCTTCATCGAGGAGACCCAGATCGCCCTCGATGCCACGCTGGTCGAGGAACCCTTCCGCCCGGGGGTTCGCCAGCAGGCCCGTATCCTGGAAGGCCTCGACTTCGCCACGGCTCCTGAGCTCAAGGGCTTCGTGGCGACGATGGCCAAGGACACCGCCGAGGTTCTGCTCGAGGGACCGGACGAGGAGCCGCTGCTGGCGCGTTGGCAGTACGGCCTGGGCCGCTCCACCATGTTCACCTCGGACAGCAAGAACCGCTGGGCGGCCGACTGGGTCGAGTGGGACGGCTACGGAAAGTTCTGGACCCAGATCGTCCGCGACTCGATGCGCCGCGGAGACGGTCCGGATCTCGATTTCAGCGTCGTCCGGGACGGACGGACGGCCTCGGTCAGCCTCTCTCTCATCCGCGAAGACGGGACCTTCCCCACCGAAGCCGCGCCCGAGCTCGAGATCCGCTACGCGGGGCTGGTGGGCGAGACGTTGCTCCGCCAGACCGGGCCGGGCCGGTTCGAGGCGGAGATTCCGCTCGACCTCCGCCCGGGCGACGCCGCTCACTTCCGGGTCCTCCCGGAGTCGCTTCCCGATGATCTCCGCGACGCGGTGGACCTCGAGCGCGTGCTGCACCTCAGCTATCCCGACGAGTACCGGTTCCTGCCGGCGGATCTCGAGGCGCTCGAAAACCTCGCGGCCGAGACCGGCGGCATCGTGGCTCCCACCTCGAGCCAGGTGCTGAGCCCCGCGGCGGGAGAGCGGATCGTCCGCTCCCGGGCGCTGTGGCCGCTGCTGGCTCTCCTGGCGCTGATCGCCTACATCCTCGACCTTTCGATCCGCCGCACGCCCTGGCTGTGGACGCGACTCTTCCGGGGCGTCCGAACCGTCCTCACGCCGAAACCCGCGGTGTGAGGCGCCGGGGGAGGATCAGGAGAGGAGAGGATCAGGGCAGGATCAACTGCCAGGAGACGCCGAACCGGTCCACCACCCAAGCGAACTGGCGGCTGAAGCCGTAGTTTCCGAGAGGCATCAGTTCCTGGCCGCCTCCGTCCTTTCCCAGGTGGGCGGCGAGTTCGCCGATCTCCGCCTCGTCGTCGCAGACCAGCCACAACGAGATGGAGGGAGTGAAAGTGAAGTCGTGCACGTCCGGGCTGTCGTTCACCTGGACGGGCTGGCCGCCCAGAACCATCCTGGCGCGGTAGATGGTCCCTTCCTCCCCCGGTCCTTCCGGTCCCCAGCGCTCCACTGATTCGATCCGGGTCTTGGGGACGACCGAAGCCCAGAACTGCATCGCCTCCTCGGCTTGGCCCACGAACATGAAGTGCGGAACGATTGTTCCCTGCATCAGGATTCTTCTCCGAGCCACCCGCCCGCGGGAAGCATAGGCCCCCTGGAGCGCCGGCCCCCTGGAGCGCCGGCCCCATGGAGCGCCGGCGTCCTCGCCGGCCTGCGCCGCACCGCCCGTCCCTCAGGCAGCAGTCTCCTGTCGACCGCGTCGCCGTGCCGACCGACCGTGGGCCGGGAGGCCCACGGACCATGCCCGCCTGCGGCG
>JAAXGQ010000053.1:0-4616 GCA_012271265.1 Vicinamibacteraceae bacterium | reverse complement strand
GAGGACGGCGGCGCTCCCGGTGTGGTGGCCGGCGAGGACGCCGGCGCTCCATGGGGGTACTCGGTCAGAGGACGATCCGACGGATGACCTGCCCGTTGTTTTCCCAGGGCGTGGCCTTGTAGCGGGAGGCGTCCGCGTCGGTCGGCTGCACCCCCCGGGCGTCCGCGGCGCGGGCGACCAGTCGGTGCTCCCCGGGGCCCGGCGCCCGCCAACGGGCGCGGAAGTGACGAAAGCCGTGCGCGTGCCGGGCGGGCAGGAGCTCCGCCGCCTCCCAGGCGCCGCCGTCCACGCGGACCTCGACCGTCCTGATGGGCGTGGTCCCGTCGCTCCACGCCAGACCGCAGATGGTCAGGTCGGCTCCTCCGGCGGGCTCGACCCGGGTGATGAGCGACTTGAGCCGCATGCGACCGATCGCCGTCGCCTCGTGGACGACCCCTGCCGGGGTCGGGACGCCCCGGATCGTCACGTAGTCCTTCGCCTGGAACCAGCCGCTGAACCGTGAGGGCCAGACCTCGATGCGCTGCAGCCACTTGACCTGGGAGACGCCGTACCAGCCGGGCACGATGAGGCGGAGGGGGCCGCCGTGCTCGGGTGGGAGCGCCTCACCGTTCATCGAATCCGCGAGCAGGACGCCGGGGGCGAGCGCGTCGGCGACCGGCAGGCTGCGGGCGAAGCGGGCGGGGTAGCGGTTGCCCCGGAGGTGTTCTTCGGCTTCGTCCGCGCCGAAGAACACGACCTCGCGTGCCTCTGGGCCGAGCAGGTCCTCGAGGAGCGGCGCGAGGGCCACGCCCTCCCACTCCGCCGCGCCCACGAGGCCATGCATGCCCAGGCCGCCGTTGCCGCAGCACTCGAAGAGGACGACCGACCGTTTGCGGGGGCGGCGCGCCAGGTCCGCGAGCGAAAGGCGGTGGAGGGGCGTCTGGCCCCGGCGGCCGATGGCGACGTGGAAGGTCGCCGGGTCCAGCTCGGGCTGCTCTCCGTGACGGAGCACGAAGAAGTCGGCGTTCGGCACGACATCCCCGGTCACCCCGGTCAGATCGGTGAAACGCGCCCGGGTCCCGGGTGGCGGCGGCGCCAGGTCGGCCCAGGGCAGTGGGGCGGGCTGTGCTCCCGGGCGTGGCCGGTGGGGCGTTCCCCGGCCGAACGCCGCTCCCGGCAGGAGCGAGGCGCCGAGGCTGGCCAGCACCCGGCGCCGGTCGTGATCCACCGCGGGCGTCGGCGCCGGACGGAGGGTACGCGGACCGCCGCCGGCCCCGGAGGGACCGACGGCGGTCGGACGAATCAGCGGGCTGATTCGTTCAGAAATGGATCCGTACCGCGAAGCGCGCGATCCGCGGGGAAAGGTAGTTGGCGACCCTGCCGTAGTTGCCGCCGCTCGACGTGTTCAGCGCCGTCACGGTGTTCTGGTTCGTGATGTTGAACAGGTTCAGCTCGGGGGACACCCGCACGTCGCCGACCATGAAGTCCCGGAACAGGGCGATGTCGAACGTCGTCACGTTGGGCAACCGCTCGGTGCCGACGGGCACCGCCAGGATGGAGGCGCCGCCCTGGGTCAAGCCCCCGACGAAGAACGTCCGGCCGTACGGCGCGCCGGTCTGGTACCGCATGACGCCCGAGGCCCGGAAGCCGAAGGGCGCGTGCCAGGTCCCGATCGCCTTGAGCTGGTGGGTCCGGTCGTAGAACGAGTTGCCCTGGGCGTTCACCTGCGAGTTCGGGTTGCCGAAGATGCCGGGGTTCGTGTTCTCCCACTGACCCCCGCGCGTCCAGGTGTCGGTGTCGTTCCAGGTGTAGGTCACGAGCGCCTGCCAGTTGTCCGAGAAGCGCTTCTGGCCGATGAGCTCGATGCCCTGGTAGTTCGTCTCGAACTTGTCGATGGTGGCGATCTGCCCCTCGTAGAGACCCTGGAACTCCGGACGCAGGTTGAAGACGGTCAGCATCCCCCCGTCGTCGCCGGTACCGAGCGTGCCGTCGGGACCCGGGTCCTGGACCTGCATCGGATCGTAGGCCGAATCCGGCGCCCTCAGGTTGATCGAGTCGGACTTGTCGTCGCTCCTCCGGCGGGTGTAGGTGGCCGAGAGCCAGATGTCGCCGGCGAACTCCCGCTCGACGCTCATGGTGAGCTCGTCGGTGAACTCGTGTTTCAGGTCCGGGGAGATCGTCCTTGCCGCGGCCTGCGCACCAAACTGGTCGGAAAGAAGATCCCCCTGCTCGCCGTCCTGGAACTGGCGGTCGCCGTTCAGGTCGTTCCAGGTCCAACTGTTCGTGAGGTTGCCGTTCTGGTTCACGAAGTTGGCGAAGCCGGTCGAGAACTGGTGGTAGTAGCGACCCCAACTCGCCTTGAAGGCGCTCTGGCCGCCTTCCTCCAGCGCGTACACGATGCCGAGGCGCGGGGCGAAGCTGGCGAGGTCGAGGATGCCGGTGCGCTCGGGGAAGTTCCGCGGGCAGCCGTTTGCCGCGGTGCACCAACGGCCATCCGGGCTGTTCTGCTCGGGCAGCCAGCCGTGGTAACGGTCCCAGCGCAGCCCCAGCTTCAGAGTGAGCCGCCCGGTGGTGATGATGTCATCAATGTAGGCCGACGTCTGGTCGAGGGTCTGCCCGTCGTGACGCGGGGTGTTCCGTAGCCATACCTGGTCGGAGACGCCGTTGTTGAAGCGGATGAACACATCGTCAATCGCGGTCGTCTGATTCCGGATCGGGTTGTGCGAGTACTCGAGGCCGACCTTGAACTCGTGGTCGGCGTTCATCACGTTTTCCGCGAAATAGGTCAGATCGCTCTTGTAGGAGTAGCGCTTCCGCCGCCGCTCGACGTTGAAGTCGCGCGCGTTCAGGAACACGCCGAGACCTGTGTCCTGTCCTGCCTGGAGTCCCGCGGCCTGCGCCTCTTCGGAGTGGTAGGTGGGGAACCAGACGTTCAGATGCGAGAAGCGGGTCTCGAGCAGCGCGCTGTCGCTGAGCGTGGAGGTCCAGGTCGCCTGCACGATGCGGAAGGTGTCGTCCTCGATCCAGGTCGCCTCCGGGGGACGGTTCTCGCCGAGACCCCGCCGGGGCTTCCAGTAGGTCATCTCGTGCCACTCGAGGCTCATCTTGTTGGACTGGTTGAGGTCGGTGTCGCTCTTGAGGACGAACTGCCGCATGTCCGTGTCCTCGGTGACTGTCGTGACGCCCGAGACATAGCGGTGCACCCGCTGATCGCGGGCCGAGAAGTAGAACGTGGAACGGTCCCGGATCACCGGACCGCCGATCTGGCCGTTGAAGTCGCTCAGGTAGTCGAACTCGGAAGCCGTGGCGCCGGTCGCCTCCAGTTGGCTCGAGAAGTTGTCGAACTGGGTGGCGTCGTTCTGGTAGAAGGCCCCGACCGAGCCGGTGTACTCGTTGCCGCCGGTCTTGGTGACCATGTTCAGGTACACCCCAGGCGCGTTCACCGAGGCCGGGTGCGACCCCGTCTCGACCTGGATCTCCTCGAAGCTGTCGTAGTCGTAGTAGTAGCCGCTGGCGCCGAGCGCGGCGGGACAGGTGACGTTCACGCCGTTCAGGTAGTAGCTGTTCTGGCCCCACGACGTCCCGCGGGTGGAGAACACGGCCTGCAGGCCGGTCTCGCTCCCGCCCACGTCGAGGCGGTTCGTGGTGACGCCGGGCGCCTGGTGCTCAAGCAGCGACCAGACGTCGCGGGCGCTCGGCACTTCTTCGAGCAGGCTCTGGTCGAAGGTGGCGCCGATGACCGTGCTCTTCGTGTCAAGCAGCGGCGCCTCGCCGACGACCGTCACTGTCTCCTCGATCGTCGAGAGTTCGAGCGTGACGTTGATGCCGGTCGTGCGGGCGATGTCCACCCGCACCTCCTCATAGATGCGGGTCTGGAAACCGCCGAGTTCGAACCGCACGGTGTAGATGCCCGGCGAGACCGCGAAGAAGCGGTAGCTGCCGGTGCCGGAGCTGACCGCCACCTCGCTGCCGCCCTCCCCGCTCAGGGTGACGGACACCCCCGGAAGGACCTGTCCCGTGCCGTCGACAACGGTGCCCTCGACGGTGCCGGTCTGGGTCTGACCGGACGCCAGGGCGCCGGTCAGCATAAAGAGCGCGAAGGTGAGGAACACTCCG
This sequence comes from Vicinamibacteraceae bacterium, assembly GCA_012271265.1. GTDB lineage: Bacteria > Acidobacteriota > Vicinamibacteria > Marinacidobacterales > Marinacidobacteraceae > JAAXGQ01. The sequence continues at coordinate 521 of JAAXGQ010000053.1, read as the reverse complement.
CGCCGGGGCGAAAACCTCATGGGGCCTCCTTGGGGAATGGGGAAGCGACGGTGGCGGGTGGGCTCCCGAAAGGCGCGAACCCGCCTCGTTTATATATCAGCAATGCCGAGACCGGCGCCGGAGCGCTCTCCTCCCGGCGTTTCGATGCGCCACAAGGCATCATGGTTTCCATGACTTCTGTGGCCGGCCCGGCTCACCCGGCCCGCGCCGCGTCCTCTCCGCGCTTCAAGCGCTTGGACTTCGCCCGTGCACTTCTTCGAATTCCGTCCGGAGCGCCGGCGTCCTCGCCGGCCCGCGCCGCACCCTCCGTCCCCCACGCAGTCTCCTGCCGACCGCGCCAACGTGCCGACGGACCGTGGGCCGGTGAGGACACCGGCGCTCCAGACCTGTCACGCCCTGACGCATGGAGCGCCGGCCGTATGGAGCGCCGGCCCCATGGAGCGCCGGCGTCCTCGCCGGCCTGCGCCGCACCGTCGGCCCCTCCCGCAGTCTCCCGCCGACCGCGGCGCCGTGCCGACGGA
>JAAXGQ010000052.1 GCA_012271265.1 Vicinamibacteraceae bacterium | reverse complement strand
CTCCAGAACTGGCGCCCCCTGACCCATCGAGCGCCGGACCCACGGAGCGCCGGACCCATGGAGCGCCGGCGTCCTCGCCGGCCTGCGCCGCACTCTCGGTCCCTCAGGCAGTTTCCTGCCGACTAGCCGATGTGGAGGTCTGTCGAAATCGCGGCCGGCGGGAACCCGGCCTCGACCGACTACCACGTCGGGAACGTCTCGACGGCCGTCGGCCGCCCGGACGCCGGAGGAAACTAGAATGAGCGCCATGAGGCCGGAAGGGCGGCGGATACTGGGTTGGGGCGCGCTGATGGCGCTCGCGTTGCTGGCCTTCAGCGGCGTCCCGCACCTGCACCACGAGGTGGAGGATGAGGAGGAGCACTGCGTCCTCTGTCACGCCCAGGACGCGCCCTCCGCCGCATCCGGCGTCCCGGCGAACCGCGCCCCGGTCGTCCGTTCCGCCGTCCTCCCGGTCCGCGTCACGCGCGTGGAGGAGACGACGGCCGCGGGCGGCGGCTCCCGGGCGCCCCCCGCCTGACTCGAGAACAGCCGTAGCCGGCCGAGGGCCGGCTCATCCGTTCCGCCCACCGCCGGCGCCATCTTCGGCGCCCCGGCGCTCCCGCATCCGGGAGGAGAGTCAGATGCCAACCCAATCCGTACCGGGGCCCTCCGCTGCCAGCGAGGCCCCTCCCGTCCCCATCGAAAGCGCCGCGGGCGAGGCTCCCACCCTCGAAGCCCGCGCCCTCGTCAAGCGCTATGGCGATCTCGAGGCCGTCGCCGGTCTCGACCTGTCCATCCAGCCTGGCGAGATCTACTGCCTGCTCGGCCCGAACGGCGCCGGGAAGACCACCACCATCCACCTGTTCCTCGGATTCATCGAACCGAGTTCCGGCAGCGCCCGGGTCTCCGGCTTCGACGTGGCGCAAGACGCCCTCGAAGCCAGGCGGCGCCTGGCGTACGTGCCCGAGCAGGTCATGCTCTACCGGAACCTGAGCGGGCTGGAAAACCTGGAGTACTTCGCGGCGCTCGGCGGCCGCGAGACGCTTTCCGCCGAGCGGCTGACCGAAATCCTGGTGGGCGTCGGCCTGCCTCGCGACGCCGTCGGCCGCCGGGTCGGCGAGTACTCGAAGGGGATGCGGCAGAAGGTCGGAATCGCCATTGCGGTGGCGAAGGACGCCGAGGCGCTGCTCCTCGACGAGCCCACCTCCGGCCTCGATCCCAAGGCGTCCCGGGAGTTCTCCGAGCTGATGGAACGGCTGCGGGGCCAGGGGGTGGCGGTCCTGATGGCGACCCACGACCTGTTCCGCGCCAAGGAATCCGGCACCCGGATCGGAATCATGCGCCACGGCCGGCTGGTCACCGAGCTGAGCACCGACGAGATCGGCCACGCCGACCTCGAGCGCATCTACCTCGACCACATGCAGGAATAGGAGGGGCGTGATGATTCGACACATCGTCAGGAAGGAGTTCACCGACCTGCTCCGGGACGGCCGCTTCCGCTGGTGCGCGGCCATCGTCGGGGTGCTGCTGCTCGTCTCGCTGGGGAGCGGGCTGGTCGAGACCCGAAGGGCCGAGACCGCCCACGCCGCCGCGCGGGACACGGCGCGCGAACACTGGGAGTCGCAGGGCGAGAAGAACCCCCACTCGGCGGCGCACTACGGCATCTACGCCTTCAAGCCCCGCCTGCCCCTGTCCTTCCTCGACCAGGGGGTGGATCCCTACACCGGGACCTCGGTCTGGCTGGAAGCGCACCGGCAGAACGACTTCCTCATGCGCCCGGCGCAGGACGCCACCGCCGGCCAGCGCCTCGGCGCCCTGACCGCGGCGCAGGTGCTCCAGCACCTGGTGCCGCTGCTCATCATTCTGCTGGCCTTCGGCGCCCTCGCCGGCGAACGCGAGCAGGGCACCCTCAAACAGCTGCTCGCGTCCGGGATCTCCAGGCGGGACCTCGCGGTGGGCAAGGCGCTCGGGGTGGCCGCCGCCCTGGCGCTGCTGCTGATCCCGGCGGCCATCATCGGAAGCGCCGCGATCACGCTCGGCAGCACCGGCCCGGCCGCGCCGCCCTTCGCCCGGGGCGCGGTGCTGACGGCCGGCTACCTGGCCTACTTCGGGGTCTTCGTCCTGCTGGCCCTCGCGGTCTCGGCCTGGGCCCGGTCCGCCCGCACCGCCCTCGTGGCCCTGCTCGGCGTCTGGGTGCTGAACGGGCTGGTGGCCCCCCGGGTCGCCGTGGATCTCTCGAAGTGGCTGCACCCCACGCCTTCGGCCGTCGAATTCGCCCGCACGATGGAGCGGGAGGTCGGCTCCGGGGTCCCGGGGATCGAACGGCCCGACCGCGACGCGACCACGGCCCGCCTCCTGGCGGAGCATGGCGTGGAGACCGTGGATGAGCTTCCGGTCAACGTCATCGGCGTGTACCTGCAGGAAAGCGAGGAGTTCGCCAACCAGATCTTCGACCGCAACTACGGCGCCCTGTGGAACCGGTTCGAGCAGCAGGGGACCGTCCACGAAGCGCTCTCGATCGCGGCGCCGCTCCTCGCGGTGCGCACCCTCTCGATGGGGCTCGCGGGGACCGACGTCGAGCAGCACCGGCACTTCGCCGCCGCGGCGGAGGACTACCGGCGCGATCTCATGCGCCGGATGAACGGCGACCTCGCGGAGAACTCCCGCACCGGAGAGACCTACCTCGCGGACGCGGACCTGTGGGCGGAGACCCCCGCGTTCCAGTACGACGCGCCTTCGCTGGGATGGGTGCTGCGCAACCGGACCCTGTCGCTGGCCATGCTGGGGCTGTGGCTGGCGGCGGCGTTCTTCATTGCCGCGTCGCGGGTGCGGCGCGCGGCGGTGGCGTAGCGATGCCGCTTCGCACCGTCCTGAGGAATGAGTGGCGCCTTCTTCGCGCGGATCGCGCCCTCGCCGCGGTCCTCGCGGTGTTCGTCCTGCTCTTCGCCTACGCCCTCGTGAACGGGATGGCCTGGGTCGACTTCCAGGAAGGCACCGTGGCCGCCGCGCGGGAAGGCAACGTCGAACGCGCCCGGGCCCTCGGTGAGGAGCTCGAGCGCATCGCGGACGGGGGGAGTCCGTCGTCCCCGTTCCGCGATCCCCGGTCCCCCAGCGTCCTCGGGGGAGCGGCGGGCGCCCACACCGCGGTGCTCGACCCGGCCCCGCTGACGGGGCTCGCGGTGGGACAGACCGACCTCCTGCCCTACTACTACGACGTCAGCATCTATACGAACGAGTCCTCGTTCCTGCAAAACGGCGAGATCGAGAATCCGCTGAACCTGCTGGTCGGACGCTTCGACCTGGCCTTCGTGCTGGTCTACCTGCTGCCGCTCCTGATCCTGGCGCTCAGTTTCAACGTGCTCTCGGGTGAGCGGGAACGGGGAACGCTGGCGCTGACCCTTTCCCAGCCGGTCTCGGTCCGAGGGGTGGTGACCGCCAAGCTGGCCTTCCGGGCGATTCTGGTGCTCGGCCTGGCGCTCGGGGTCTCCCTGCTCGGGGTCCTCTTCACCGGCGGATTCGGCTCGCCGGGCCGGGTCCTGCTGTGGTCGCTGGCCGTCGCCGTCTACGCCCTCCTCTGGTTCACCCTGGCTGCCTGGGTGAACGGCCTCGGCCGGTCGTCGGCCTGGAACGCCACCGTCCTGGTCGGCGCCTGGCTCCTCCTGGTGGTGGTCCTGCCGGCAGCCGTGAACATCGCCGCCGGGCTCCTTCACCCGCTGCCTTCCCGGGTGGAGATGATCACCGCCCAGCGCGAGGCTTCGAACGAAGCCGTGAACCAGCGGAGCGAGCTGCTGGCGCAATACCTCGAGGATCACCCCGAGCTGGCGATCGGTGTGGAACCGGACGAGGCGAACCGCGCGGCGCTGGCGTGGGCCGCGACCGACGCGGTGAATCGCCGGCTCGAAGAAGTGACCGACGTCCACGAGGAGAGCCTGGCCGCCCAGCGCACGCTGGTGCGCCGCTACCGCTTCCTCTCCCCGGCGCTGCTTGCCCAGGAAGCCCTCCTCGATGCCGCGGGCACCGGAGACGCGCGCTTCGCCAGCTTCGAGACGCAGGTGCG
>JAAXGQ010000051.1 GCA_012271265.1 Vicinamibacteraceae bacterium | reverse complement strand
CCACGGACCATGCCCGCCTGCGGCGGTGGCCGGTGAGGACACCGGCGCTCCAGGCGAGCGCGCCCTGACGCATGGAGCGCCGGCCCCATGGAGCGCCGGCGTCCTCGCCGGCCTGCGCCGACCTTCGGTCCCTCCGGCAGTCTCGTACCGCCCGCGCCGCCCCATGGAGCGCCGGCGTCCTCGCCGGCCTACGCCACCCCGTCGGCCCCTCATGCAGTCTCCAGGCGCCAGCGCCGCCCGTGCTGCCGTGAATCAGGCCTGTTCGGACGATGCGAACGCCACCCCCTCCGCGAGAGCTGCCGCGTTCAAACGGCGGTCGAGGGACACGAAGGGCAACTGACGGCGGACGGCAACTTCCAAGTACGCCGCGTCATACACGCTGAGGTCGTGCTCCCGAGCCAGCGCCAATACCGTCCCCTCTTCATGATCCCGGTCCGTTTCGAAGGGCAGGGCGGCAATATCAGCCAACGTGGCGGTCACCGCCGCCGCGGTCAGTCGACCGCGGCGTTCGCTTGCCAGCAGCGCGTTCCGGAGCTCGTACCGCCAGATGCCAGGCATGACCCCGCCCCCATCCATGGCGATCCGGATCGCGCGCTCGGCCAGCGGATGATGTTCGTCCGTCAAGCACCAGCCGAGGATGACGGAGTTATCGAGGACGAGCGCTGTCAATATCGATGCCCCTCATGACTCGAAGCGATCAACTCCGACAACGGCGTCCGGCCGAAGCGACGGCGGCGGTTCCGGATTCGACGAGCTGCCCGCTCCGCCCGCTCCCGCGCGTCGGTCTCCACCGGCACCAGCCGGGCGACGGGTCTGCCGTGCCGGGTAATGGTCAGGCTCTCGCCCCGGAGCACGCGATCGAGAAGCTGGGACAGGTGGGTCTTGGCCTCGTAGGCGCCGATTTTGTTCATGAGGGGTTCTCCGACCAGACGGATCAACTAGTCTAAGCCTAAGGTCCGGGTCCGCCGGCGGGGCAGCCGTGGGGCGTCACGCTCCGCGAATGACGCCCTGGAGCGCCGGCGTCCTCGCCGGCCCGCGCCGCGCCCTCCATCCCTGCAGCAGTCTCGTGTCTGCAGCAGCGCCCCCTGGAGCGCCGGCGTCCTCGCCGGCCCGCGCCGCGCCTTCGGCGATCCGCTACCGAGGGTAGGACCGCGCCCGCCGCAGCTCGCGCTCCGCGTCGCGGACCCGGCCCTGCCGGTTGTAGATATCGGCGAGCACGAGGTGGCCGAGCGGCGCCATGTCCGGCTCCGGCCCTTCCCGAAGCCCGCGCAGCGCGGTCTCTTCGGCCTCGACCAGTTCCCCCCGGTCGAGGAGCGCCTTGGCCAGGTAGAGATACCCGACCGCGAAGGCCGCGTTGTGCTCCACCGCGGCGCGGAACGACCGCTCCATCCGGACCGGATCGCCCATCGCCCCGTATAGCTTCCCCACGTTGAAGTGGGACCGGAAATCCCCGGGCGCCATCTCCAGCGCGCTCTCGTAAGCCTCGATCGCAGCCGACCCCTCACCCCGCTCCTCGAACACCAGCGCCAGGTTGTACCAGGCGTCCGACAGTTCGGCGTCCATCTCCAGCGCCAGCCGCAGCTCCGCCTCCGCCTCGTCCAGCCGGCCCAGGCTGAGGAGGCACTGACCCTTCAGATTCCGGGCTGGCGCCCGCTCTTCCCCGGTCGCCTCGAGCCGCGCCAGCACGTCCAGCGCCTCCTCGTACTCCTCCCGGGTGGCGTGGATCTGGGCCAGGTGGAAGAACGCCTTGTTGTCGTTCGGATCCAGTTCGAGAAGGCGCCGGTACCCCGCCGCCGCCTCGTCGAGGCGCCCGGCAAGGCGGTAGGCATCCGCCAGCCCGAGGACCGCCGAGAGGTATTCCGCATCGAGGGTCAGGGCCTCTCGGTAGGCGGCGATCGCCCCGTCCCAGTCCTCCTGCTTCACGAAGAGGTTCCCGCGGACGAAGTGGGCCTCGAGGATGCCCGGGTCCTCCGCGAGCACCCTCTCGACCTTGGCCAGAGCCTCGTCCACCCGGTCCTCGGTGGAGTCGGTCCCGGCGGCTTTCAAGAGGTTGTAGAGGACGATCTTGTCCTTCGGATCGGCGAGCGGCGCCTCAGGGTCCACCGGAACCCGCGATGAACCGCCGAGATAGCCGAGTGCAGCCAGTTGGGCGCGCGTCTCCTCGTCGAGCGTTTCCGGTTCCCGGTCCCCGGCGCCTTCGCGGGTGGACTCCTCGACCAGGGCATCGAGACGCGCCCGCAACTGGCGGACCTGCCCGGGCCGCTGCGGCGCCAGGTTGTGCCGTTGACCGGGATCCTCTCCGACCGCGAACAATTCGGGGCGCGGTGCCGAGATGAAATGCAGAAGGCCGTTCCGCAGCGCCCGGAGCGGCGACCAGCCGTAGTGATTCCGCGGATAGAGGCTCTCCGAATAAGCCCAGAGGCCGAGATCTTCTACCGAGCCGTCCATGAGCGGCACCAGGCTCGCCCCCTGGACGGCCCCCGGAGCGGGTACACCCACCAGTTCGAGCACCGTCGGCATGAGATCAATCCCCCGGACCTGCGCCGGTACCCGATGCCCTTTCTTCACCTGGCGGTAGGGGGCGCGCACCAGGAAGGGGACCTGCATCGTGGCGTCGTAGATGAAGAAGCCGTGGGCGCCCTCGCGGTGGCGGCCCAGGCTCTCCCCGTGGTCCCCGATGAGGGCGAGGACGGTGTGCTCCGCGAGGTCGTTCCGGTCCAGCCAATCCAGCAACTGGCCCACGAGCGAATCGGTGAAGAGAACCTCGGCGTCGTAGTCGGCGTGCTCCCAGGCGCCCACCCGCGAGGCCCAGGGCTCGGGCGCCTCGTAGGGCCAGTGCGGGTCGTAGAAGTGGATCCACGAGAAGAACCGTTCCTCCTTCACCCCCTCCATCCAGGCGAAGGCGGCCTCGAGGACCTCGTCTCCCGGGCGCTGGACGCTGTCGAGGCTGATCGTCTCGAACTCGCGGAAGTCGAAGTCGTCGTGGTAGCGCTCGAACCCCTGGTCCAGGCCCCAGCGCGAGTCCACCACGAAGGCGGCCACGAAGCCTCCGGTCCGCCAGCCGGCCGCGCCCAGCACCTCGGCAAGCGTCTCCGCTTCCTCGCCCAGGTAGTAGCCGCCGTTGTCCCGAACCCCGTGGAACATCGGCCAGGTCCCGGTGAACATCGAGGAATGGGAGGGCAGCGTGAGAGGAACCTGCGCGGTGGCCTGCTCGAACAGCACCCCCTCGGCCGCCACCCTCCCGAACGCCGGGGTCTCGATCCGGTCGTTCCCGTATTGCGCCAGGTGGCGGGCCGAAAGGGTGTCGAGAGTGACGACGATCAGGTTCAGCGGCCGCACCGGGTCGTTCCCCCCCGGAAGCCCGGAGCAGGCGCTCAGGAGGCACGCCCCCAGAACCAGGTGAAGAAGCCGGGCGGGGCGTTGAGCCGGTGAGGGGGACATGCTCGTCTGTGGTCGCGTGCTCCTGCTTCGCGTGAGATTACCCATTCAGGCTCGTTCGGGTTCTGACGCGGCTTCCGGCGGGTCTTCGTCGAGAAGTCAGCTCCGCGGGAGGAGCCGGAACCCCTGCCGCGCGAAATCCGCATCGCACGCGAGGGCTTCCGGGATCCCGTGGCGTCGCATGAGCTCGAAGCTGGTGCAGTCCACGAATGAGAGCCGGCGCCGGTGGGCGGTGAGGAAGGCGGCGGCCGCGGCGGCATGGGTCTCCTCCGTCACGAACATCACCCGCATCAGCGGTACGAAGATCCCGGCGACCGCCCGCACCGCCGCCATTCCCATCCGCCTCTGCGTTACCGCCATCGTCTCCACCACGATGTAGTTCGAGGTGACGAGTGGCCGGTCCGCCGCCAGCGCCTCGTCCCAGGCCGCCGCTACGGCCGCGTGGGCGGGCTGGTCCCCGTCGAGCAGCGCGATCAGGGCGGACGTGTCCACGAAGACGCTCATGGGTCGTTGCTCACGGATCCATGCCGTCGGCGAGATGCCGGTCGTGGTCCTGGGCCAGATCGGGAATCCCGCTGCGGAAACTCCCGCGTATCTCGCGCGCGCGCCTGGTCAGCTCTTCCCGGTCCAGCCGGAGCCCGCCCGCCAGGAATCCGCGCACGGCCTCTCGCACCAGGTCAGCCATCGAACGCCCGGCGGTGTGCGCCCGGTTCCGGAGCGCCTGGACCTGCTGTTCCGTAAACTGGACCTGCATGCGAACCATGCCATCATGATATTCGGTCTGATGGCATCATGCTCCCGGTGTCCGGCACGGTTTCGCGGCCGCCGGCCATGGACTTGCGGGTTCGCCGAAAGCGGCCCTGCCGCGAGCTCGCCCGAGTGTGGTCACACCGGCGGTCCTGACAGGGCGAACCCGTTGTACGAGCTCAGCAACAATTCGCAGGGGGATGGCGAATGAGGATCGTGGGCCTGTCGTGGCGCTGGCGGCAAGTCGCGATTCTGGGAGCGAGGTTCGAAGCCATGAGCGAGGAAGCGCGGTGTCGGCTGGAGGCGCTGCAGTTCTGGGAGCAGTTCGGGCTGGCCGCTGCGGCCGCTCACGCTGGCCGCTGCGAGCGCACCCTCTACGCCTGGCGGGCCCGTTTTCGGCAGGCCGGCCCCGGGGGGCTCGAGCCCAGGTCGCGGCGGCCCGACCGGGTTCCCCAGAGGAACTGGCCGGGGCCGATCACCGCCGAGATCCGCCGCCTCCGGGAGGCGCACCCCAACCTGGGGAAAGCCAGGATCCATACCCTGCTGCGGCGGTTCTGCGAGCCCCGGGGGCTGAAGTGCCCCTCGGTGGCCACCATCGGTCGGCTCATCGCTGACGCCGGCGGCCTGCGGACGGCGCCGGTGCGGCTCGACCGCCGCGGGCGTCGGAAGTGCCCCCGCCCCCGCAAACCCAAGGGAATGAAGCCCCTCCGGCCCGGAGAACTGCTCGCCGTCGACACCATCATCCTTCTCGACACCGGCATCCGCCGCTCGGTGTTCTCCGCCGTGGACATCGCCACCCGCACCGGCTTCGCGGTGGCCGCCCCCTCCGCCTCTTCCCGCTGGTCCGCCGATTTCCTCCGCATCGCCCTCGATGTGCTCCCCTTTCGCGTCGAAGCCATCCTCTCCGACAACGGCTCCGAGTTCGAGGGCCGCTTCCGCCAGCTCGTCCGCTCCCGGCGCATCGGCCGGCTCTACACCTACCCCCGCTGTCCCCGGATGAACGCACACGTCGAACGCTTCAATCGCACCCTCGAGGACGAGTTCATCCCCTTCCATCACGACCTGCTCTTCGCCGACGCCGACGGCCTCACCCACTTCAACCACCAGCTCGCCCGCTGGCTCATCTGGTACAACCGCGACCGGCCCCACGCCAGCCTCCACGGGCGCGCCCCCCTCTCCTTCCTCCCCGATCCGCCACGCCGCCCCTCAGTGATCCCCCGCGCGCCCCCACAAAGCATCCTCGCCGCTGCGCCCGACTGCTATATCCCCTGGACCCATACACCCGTTTGACCGGCGCGTTCCAAATCGGGTATATAAGAATAGATAGCCGGTTTTTCGGGCCCTTCGGCTCCACCGGCGTCCCCCTGCGCTTCTCGGTCCGGTGCGGACCGGAAAGGAGACCCCCATGCGCCTCGGAAGGCTCCTCGCCCTGACGGCGTTCACGGCCCTCGTTGCCGTGACGGCCTCTGGCCAGATCACCGGAACGATCCTCGGGTCGGTCAGCGACGATCAGGGCGGCGTCCTGCCGGGCGCCACCGTCACGGTCGCGTCGGACCAGTTGCCCGGCGGTCCGCGGGTCGCGGTCACCGACGGTTCCGGCCAGTACCGGTTTCCCAACCTGCCCCCGGGGGACTACACCCTGACCGTGGAGCTTCCCGGGTTCGGCACCTACATCGAAGAAGGGATGCAGGTGCTCGTCGGCGGCACCTCGGAACGCAACGTCTCTCTCGGCCTCGCCACCGTCGCGGAGACCGTGACGGTCACGGGTGAGACCCCGGTGGTGGACACCCGCAAGTCCGGGGTGTCCACCAACTACTCGAGCGAATACATGGAGAACACCCCGCTCCGCCGGTTCAGCTTCTTCGACTTCACGAAGTCCGCTCCCGGGATGTCGGCCACCAACCCGACGAGCGGGACGAGCAGCCGGGTCTCCGCATTCGGCTCCGGGGTGGACGAGAACAAGTACCTCATGGACGGCGTGGACTTCACCGCCCCGGTGTCGGGCGCCGCGTGGCCGTGGCCGGCGACCGACCTGATCGAGGAAATGGAGATCGTTTCACTCGGTGCCTCGGCGGAGCACGGAAGCGCCGCCGGCGCCGTCTTCAACGTGGTGACCAAGCAGGGGACGAACGACTTCACCTTCACCGCCGCCGGCTACAAGCAGCACGCCTCGCTGACCACCCAGCCCATCAAGCTCAACGCCGACGGCGACGATGACCCGGAGGGCTGGGGCTACAACCGCGACCGTTACGACGACTACACAGTGCATGGGGGGGGGCCGATCATCCGGGATCGGGCGTGGCTCTACGGCAACTACCAGTACCTACAGGATTGGGACACCCAGCCGGGGGCGGATCCGCAGTTCCCCCGCAAGTTCGGCGCCCACCGCATGTTCTGGAAATTGACGGCGGATCTCACCCCGAACGTCAAGTTCATGCACACCTACCACGACGACATCTGGGTCATCCCGGCAACCCCCTCCGTTACCCGTCCCTTCTCCACGATCGCCACCTACAGCGGCAAGAACCCGTCGGTGACCTTTGGGCGCATCACCCACATCCTGAGCGCCGAGACCTTCTACGAAGTAGGCGTCTCGGGTTTCTACTCGCCGCGGGACCTCAGCGAGTCGAATAATCCAGGCGTCCCGAACACCCGCGATATCGACAACGGATTCCACTACGGCGGGTATGCCTGGTACGACATCTTCAAGCAGGCGCGGACGGACGTGAAGGCGAAGGTCAGCCACTTCGCGAGCGACTGGATGGGCGCGGACCATGACTTCAAGTTCGGCGTGGTGTACACCGACGGCTCCCACAGCGTGCATGGCGGCTACGTTCCCGGCCCCAACTACCCGGGTGGGGTCCGCTACTACATCAACGGCGACGGCAGTCCCTACGGGATCATCACTGGAACGACCTACAACATCGGAGGTCAGTTCAAGGAGACGTCGGCGTACGTGGAGGACGTCATCAACGTCGGGAACCGCGTCACGGTGTCCGCCGGGGTGCGTATCGAGTCGGTGCAGGGCCTCAGCCAGGACGTGGACGACCTCTTGGTGAATGACCTCGTGGCGCTCACCTTCGATAAGCAGGGGACCGTCGCCGGTGCCGGAGAGCAGTTCAGTTGGACCAACGTCGGGCCGAGGCTCGGCTTCAACATGCGGCTCGACGACGATGGAACGACCGTCCTCCGCGGCAACTGGGGCCGGTTCTACCGGACCGCCATCACCGGCGAGCTGAGCGGCATCCATCCGGGGCAGGGCAGCCAGCAGGTGTTCTACTGGAATGAGGAGACCGGGCTCTACGACATCGAGGGACCGAAGTACACGGCGAGCACCGACTTCGGGTACGACCCCAATTCCCGTTCTCCGGTGACCGACCAGATGTCCATCGGCTTCGATCGGGAACTCGGAACCAGCCTCGCCTTCAACTTCACCTACGTCCGCAAGGACCAGAACGACCTGCTGGGCTGGAACGTGGACAACGCTACCTATACGACGGCGTCCCACACCCTCGGCAACGGCCAGACGTTCGATGTCTATCCCATCACTTCCGATCGCGATGACCGTTACTACCGGCTGAGCAACGTGGACTGCGTGGGCGTTTCTTATCGTTGCGATCCGATGTTCATGGACTACAACGGCCTCGTGTTCGGCATCGAGAAGAGGATGTCCGACAACTGGCAGGCGCAGATCAACTACGTCTGGTCGAAGGCCTACGGGCTGCTTCCATCCAGCGGTTTCGGGGCGGGATCCAGCCAGACCACCCGGGTCTATGGCAGTTCGCTGGCCCGGGACCCGAACCAGTTCATCAACGCCGAGGGGCACCTGCTGAACGACCGCACCCACACTTTCCGGATCACCGGGACCGTGATCCTGCCTTGGGACATCCTGTTGGGCTGGAACTTTGGGTTCTTCAACGGGAAACCGTGGGCGGCCTATGACAGAGTGACTGTCGACGTCCTTCCGCAGGGCGCAGAGGATGTCTATCTGGAGAGCCCTGGATCGCAGCGGCTTGACGCCCAGACGCTGCTGGACTTCCGGGTGTCGAAGTCGCTTTTTCTCGCCGACAGGACCCGGTTCGAGATGTTCGTGGACGCGCTCAACCTGATGAACGCCACATCTCCGGAAGACGTGGCGTCCCAGACCTTTGGTTCGACTGTCTTCGGAATCGGTGAGCGGTTCGTGGATCCGCGCCGGCTCATGGTGGGCGTCAAGATCACCTACTGACCTTACGGGTAGCCCACTGCGGGGCGGGGGTCTTCGGGCCCCCGCCCCTTTCTCGTATGGTCCCCGGCGTGCATCGCCGTTGGCTGGAGCCGCAGGCGTTCGGACTCCTGCTGGCGCTATCCCCCCTTCCGGGGTTGGCGCAGGACGGGGCCCTGGATGTCCGGAAGCAGGAAGCCGAGGCGCAGTTCCAGGCCGGCCTCCGCATGGTCGCGGAGCGCAACACCGACCGCGCCATCGAGTTCTTCCAGCACGCGACCGCTCTCGATCCCGCTCACGCCGGCGCCCACTTCTACGCCGGCCTCGCCTTCCTCCAGCGCGGCTACACGAGCCTCCGACTCGCCGACCACCATCTTTCTCGGGCGATCGAGCTCGACGACGCGAATCCGCGCCGCTACCACTGGCGCGGCATCGTCCGGCTGCGCCTCGGTGAGTTCGCCGCCGCGACCGCCGACTTCGAGGCCGTGCTCGAGCGCGCTCCGGAGAGCCCGGCCACGCTCCGGGCCCTCGGGACGGCGTTGCTGCGCCTCGGCGCCCCCGGTCCCGCCGCCGCCGCGCTTCGTCAGGCAGTGGATCTCGAGCCAGAGCCGCTGGAGCCGCGCTGGAATCTGGAGCTCGCCACGCGGCGCGCCGGAGACTCCCCGGAACGTCTCCCCGACCGCTATCGGCTCGACCTCCCCGACCGGGGCGCGCCCTCCCCGGTGCGCTTCGAGGAGGTCTCGGCCGAGGTCGGCATCGAGCGCTGGTCCCGCGGCCGAGGAAGCGCCTGGGCGGACTTCGACGGCGACGGCGACCTCGACCTGCTGAGCCTCGGCATCCGCGATCCCCACGCCCTCTACCGGAACCGGCTGCGGGAGGACGGGCGCGCGGTTTTCGAGCCGGCGGCAGCGGAGACCGGGCTCCTCGACTCCCGGGGCGGCTGGTCGGGGCTCTTCTTCGACTTCGACCGCGACGGCGATCCCGATCTCCACGTGACCCGCGACGGGTGGGACGGCCGGGACGGGAACAGCTTCTACCGGAACGAGGGCGGCGCCTTCCGGGAGGTCACCGCCGCGGTCGGCCTCGCGGGGCCGCTCGACGCCTTCACCGCCGCCGCAGCCGACGTGAACCGCGACGGCTGGCTCGACCTCTACGTCGCCAACGGCGTCGGCACCCCGGGCGGCTCCCCGAACCGGCTCTTCCTCGGCGCCCCCGGCGGCTTCGTGGAGCGGGGGGAAGCGTTCGGGGTTGCCGACCACGGACGCTCGGTCGGTTCGGCCTTCGGGGACTACGACCAGGACGGCTGGCCGGATCTCCTCGTCGCGAACTTCTTCGGCGGCCCGGAGCTCTACCGCAACCTCAACGGCGCCGGTTTCGAGAACGTGACGGCGGCGGCGGGCCTCGAAGCGCCGGTGGAAGCCTTCGTGGGCTTCTTCTTCGACACCGACAACGACGGCTGGCTGGACATCTTCGTCGTCGGCTTCACCCCGGACATGGAGACCGCGCTGCAGAGCCAGGTGGAGGGCCGGGCAGTCCACGAGGGGAGCCGCCTCGCGCTCTACCGCAACGACCGCGACGGAACCTTCACGGACGTGACCGAGGCTGCCGGACTCTCCTGGAATCTCGGCGCGATGGCCGCGGCGTTCGGCGACGTCGACAACGACGGCTGGCTCGACCTCTTCATCGGCGCGGGCGCCCCGCCCATGGAGCGGCTGGAGCCGAACCGGCTGTTCCGGAACCTGGGCGACGGGACCTTTGCCGACGTCAGCGAAGCCGCCGGTCTGGCCGACCTCGGGAAGGGCCATGGCGCCGCCTTCGCCGACTACGACGAGGACGGCGATCTCGACCTCTTCGTCCCGATCGGCGGCGCCTTCCCCGGCGACCGCCAGCGCAGCGCCCTCTACCGGAACGACGCCGCCCAGCAGCCCGCAGCGAATCACTGGCTCCAGCTCCGGCTCCACGCCTCCACCCTCCACCCCGACGCGGCGGGCGCTCAGGTCCGCCTCCGGGTGACGGCCGAGGACGACGCTGCGGTGCAGCTTCGCGAGCTCGCCATCGGCGGCGGCTTCGGCATCACCCCCAGCCCCATCCTCCAGTTCGGCCTCGGCCCTCACGCCGCCGCCGCCGAAATCTCGATCCGCTGGCCCGGCGGCGCCCGCCGCGTCCTGCGCGACGTCCCGGCCAACCAACGGCTGGAAGTGCGGGAGGACCCCCCCGCTCCCCGGTAGCATGCCGGGGATGCATCCGATTCTCGATCGCCTGGGCCTCGCCGACGGCATCCCCGGCGCCTGCCACGGCCCCGAGGCCTGGATTCCCACCGACGAAGCCCCGCTCGTCTCGGAAAACCCCTCGACCGGGAAGCCGATCGCCTCGGTGATCCCCGCCGACGCCGAGGCGGCGGAGGCCGTGGTGACCGCCGCCGCGGCGGCGTTTTCGACGTTCCGCGAGCTCCCGGCGCCGAAGCGCGGCGACCTCGTCCGCGACCTTGCCGGCGCGCTCCGCGACGACAAGGAGCCGCTCGGCGACCTGATCGCGCTCGAAGCGGGAAAGATCCGCGCCGAGGGCCACGGCGAGGTCCAGGAGATGATCGACGTCTGCGACTTTGCGGTCGGCCTCTCCCGCCAGCTCTACGGCCTGACCATGCCGTCCGAGCGTCCCGGCCACCGGATGTTCGAACAGTGGCATCCCCTCGGGCCGGTCGCGGTGATCACCGCCTTCAACTTCCCCATGGCCGTGTGGTCCTGGAACGCCGCGATCGCCGCCGTGTGCGGCGACCCGGTGATCTGGAAGCCTTCCGAGCACACCCCGCTCTGCGCGCTCGCGGTCACCCGGATCGCGAACCGGGTCATGGACGACCACGGCCTCTCCGGCGTCTTCAACGTCCTGGTCGGCGGCGGCGCGCTCGGAGCCCGTCTCGCGCGGGACCGGCGCCTGCCCCTGATCTCCTTCACCGGCTCCACCGGGGTCGGGCGCCGCGTCGCCGCCGAGGTGGCGTCCCGGCTCGGCCGCTGCCTCCTCGAACTCGGCGGCAACAACGCCGTCGTCGTGAGCCGGAACGCCGACCTCGATCTCGCCGTGCGGGCCATCGTGTTCGGCTCGGTGGGAACGACGGGCCAGCGCTGCACGACCACCCGCCGCGTCCTCGCCGACCGCCGGGTCGCCGGGCCCCTCACCGAACGGCTGCAGGCCGCCTACCGCCAGGTCCCGATCGGAGACCCGCTCGATCCCGCCACCCTGATGGGTCCCCTCATTTCGGAAGACGCGGTCCGCCAGATGGAGGAAGCCCTCTCCCGCGCCGTCGCCGAAGGGGGGGCGGTGGTCTGCGGCGGCGAACGGCGCCCGGACATCGGGCCGCGCCACGTGGCCCCCGCGATCGTCCGGATGCCGCTCCAGTCGGCGGTGGTCGCCGAGGAGACCTTCGCCCCGATCCTCTACGTGCTCGAGACCGGCTCGCTGGAGGAAGCGATCGCCCTCCACAACGACGTGCCCCAGGGGCTTTCCTCCGCGATCTTCACCGACAGCCTGCGCGAGGCCGAGACCTTCCTCTCCGCCCGCGGCTCCGACTGCGGGATCGCGAACGTGAACATCGGCACCTCGGGGGCCGAGATCGGCGGCGCCTTCGGTGGCGAGAAGGACACCGGCGGCGGCCGGGAGTCCGGCTCCGACGCCTGGAAGGCCTACATGCGCCGCCAGACGAACACGATCAACTGGTCGCGCGACCTCCCCCTCGCCCAGGGCATCGAATTCGGCCCCCCGCCCTCCGAGTGACCACTCCACAAACCCGGACCCGCCCCCGCTTCATCCGCCCCGAAACCAGTCCGTTCACCCCCGGCGTCCCCGCCGCGCCCGACCTCTTCACCGGCCGCGCCGACCAGGTCCGTGTACTGCTCCGGAAGGCCCGCGCGGCGGCCGGCGGCCGGTTGGAAGTTGCGTTTCTAAGCGGCAGCCGCGGGATCGGAAAGAGCTCTCTCTCCCGCTTCGCGGCCGCGGTCAGTGAGCGTGCATCGGGCATGCTGCCGATCCACGTCTTCCTGGGTGGGGCGACAAGTCCCGATGAGGTCGTCCGCCGCTCGCTCGATCGCCTCGCGAACGTCGCCCGCCCGAAGCCCTGGTGGGAACAGCTTCGCAGCCTGTTCGGCGAGCGCCTCACCCAGGTTGGCCTGTTCGGGGCGTCGGTCCAGTTTGCTCCGAAGCCCGAGGAGCTGGTGGGCTTGACCAGCGGTTTCGGGATGGTCCTGGCCGAGGTGGTCGAGGCGCTCCCCGAGCGGCGGTCGGGCCTCTTCCTCATTCTCGACGACCTCAACGGACTCGGCGAATCGACCGAGTTCGCGACCTGGCTGAAGAGCTTCGTGGACACCGTCGCCGTGGACCAGACCCGACTCCCGCTCTTCGTGCTGCTCGTCGGCGGAGACGAGGTGCGCCGGCAACTGATTCGCCGCCACGAATCTGTCGCCCGGTTTCTCGATCCGGTGCACATCGCTCCCTGGAGTCCCGAGAAGTCGACGCGGTTCTTCCGCCGCGCCTTCGCCAGCGCCGCGATGACCATCGAGGCGGACTCCGTGGATCTCTTCACGTTGTTCGCCGGGGGCATGCCCGTCCTGGCCCACGAGCTCGGGGACGTGGCCTTTCGCCTCGGCGCCGGGAGGACGGTCACGCGGCGCGAGGCGGAGCAGGCGCTACCCGCCGCTGCCGAGATCCTGGGGCGGAAGTACCTGGAAGCACAGGTGCTGGACCGGCTCCGCAGCGCGAAGTACCGGGCGCTGCTGGGCCGCTTCCCGGAAATGGTCCGCGCCGGGATCATGCGGCGCAGGGAAATCCGGCCCCGGCTTCCCGGTGGCGAGCGGCGGGTGTTCGACAACTTTCTCCGGGAAATGGTGCGGCGCGGGATCCTGGAGCGGGTTCCCGACCTCGGGCCGGGTTGCTACCGCTTCGTGCAGGATTTGCACTTCCTGTACTTCTGCGTGCGCGCTGTCGAAATCGCAGGCGCCGGCCGGCACCGGACCCGCAGGCCTCGACCATCGACAAGAAGGAGCAGTACGTGACACGGCGCATTTGACGATGGAGCGCCCGCCCCATGGAGCGCCGGCGTCCCCGCCGGCCACCGTACCCGGAGCGCCGGCGTCCTCACCGGCCCCCACCCTGGAGCGCCGGCGTCCCCGCCGGCCACCCCTCGCATGGAGCGCCGGCGTCCTCACCGGCCACCCCTCGCATGGAGCGCCGGCGTCCTCGCCGGCCACCCCTCGCATGGAGCGCCGGTGTCCTCACCGGCCACCCCTCGCATGGAGCGCCGGCGTCCTCGCCGGCCACCCCTCGCATGGAGCGCCGGCGTCCTCGCCGGCCACCGCACCGGGAGCGCCGGTGTCGTCACGGGCCACCCCTCGCATGGAGCGCCGGCGTC
>JAAXGQ010000050.1 GCA_012271265.1 Vicinamibacteraceae bacterium | reverse complement strand
ATTTTCAGTTGACAAAAACCGGACTTTTTAAGTTGCCACCAACACGGACTGTTCCGCGCCCTGCGGCGGCCTCTCGGTCGGCAGGGTCCGCCGGCCGCCGTGTCCCGTTGGTGGAAAACGCCATGGACCACGGTCCGGCGGCGCGCATCTCGGAAAGGCGTTGCCGGCGGGCCGCTTCCGGGTTAGGCTGCCGGCCAGCATCCAGAGGGGGGCGACCCCCGCCAACCTGCCCGGTCCGGGCAAGGTGGCGTTCCACACCCGGAGATGCGGCCGCAAGGCAACGAAGCGGACCCGCGGGGCCTCGTCCCTCCCCGGATGCCATCCGGAGGAGAAACCGCCGTGCCCCGACACCACCGCCTCGCGCTTCAGCCCGCCGCTGATCCGGGGCCGCCGTCTCCGGGGAACGGAGTCGGGGCGCGCCGCCGGGCGCCGGCCGCGCCGGAGCCCGCCGCGCTGACGGTGCTGAAATTCGGTTCCTCGGTGCTGGCGCGACCGGACGACTACCGCGCCGCCGCGGAGGTCGTCGCGGCCGAGGCCGCCCGAGGCCGCAAGGTGGTGGCGGTGGTCTCGGCCATGGGGCGGACGACCGACACGCTGCTCGCCGCGGCCCGCTCGGTCACGGCTGCCGCGCCGCAACCACGGATCGGGGCGCTGCTCGCAACCGGCGAAGCGGCGTCGGCGGCGCTCCTCACCCTGGCGCTCCGCAGCCTGCGGGTGAGGGCAACCTTGGTCAGCGCCTCCCCGGCGCCGATACGGACGCGCGGTCCGCTGGACGACGCCGATCCGGTCCACGTGGACACCGGCCGGATCCGGGCGGCTTTCGGGCGCTGCGACGCGCTGGTTTTCCCCGGCTTCGTCGGCCGGGACGTCTCCGGGGCGCCCTCCCTCCTGGGACGGGGAGGCTCGGATCTGACCGCACTGTTTCTCGGCGACGCGCTGGGCGCCTCCGAGATCCGCCTGGTGAAGGACGCCCCGGGCATCTTTCCCCAAGACCCGGGCGGCCGCGAGGGTCTCCTGCCCCACGCCGAGCTGAAGTGGGACGCGGCGCGCCGGATCGGCGGCGGGGTGGTGGTGCAGGCCAAGGCGCTCGACTACGCGGAACGCCGGGGTGTGTGCTTCCGGGTCACGGGGCTCGCGGGCGCGGGGACCCGGGTCGGAGAACCGCGCCGGCCGCGGGCCGGAGGTCCCGGCGGGAGCGCGGTGGGACGATGAGCGCGGCCCGCATCTCCGCCGCCGTCCTGGGGGCGACCGGCATCGTCGGCCAGCGCCTGGTCGCGATGCTCGAGACGCATCCGTGGTTCCGGCCCGAGGAGCTGGTCGGATCCGCACGGTCGGCGGGACGGCGGTACGGGGAAGCGGCCGCGTGGGCGGCCGACGAGGGTCCATCGGCGGACGCGGCCGAACTCGAAGTCCTGGCTCCCGGCTCCGCCCTCAGCAGCCCGCTCGTCCTGTCGGCGCTTCCTTCGGCCGCGGCGCGGGTGACCGAACCCGCCCTCGCCGAGGCCGGCCACATCGTCTGCACCAACGCCTCCGCCCACCGGCTGGACCCGCGCGTCCCGCTGGTCATCCCGGAGGTGAACCCGCAGGCGGTGGAGGCCACGCGGTCCCAGCCCTGGTGGGCCGGAACCGGGGGCATGCTCGTCGCCAATCCCAACTGCGTGGTCGCCGGGCTGGCGCTGGCGCTCGCTCCCCTGGAGCGCGCCTTCGGGATCGAGGCGGTGACCGTGGTCACCCTCCAGGCGGTCTCGGGAGCGGGACGGGACGGCGTGGGTGCGATGGCGGTCCTCGGCAACGCGATCCCCTGGATCCCCGGTGAAGAGGAGAAGCTGGGACCGGAACTCCGCAAGGTCTTAGGTTGCGATCTCGCGGTCAGCTCCGCCGTGAACCGGATCCCGTCGACCGACGGCCACCTCGCGCACGTCTTCGCCTCGCTGCGCCGCCCCGCTTCCCCGGCGGAGGCGGCGCGGGCGCTGGCGGAGTTCCGTCCACCCGCCGCCGCGGCGGCCCTCCCCTCGGCGCCCGCCCGGCCGCTGGTGCTCCGCGAAGAGCCCGACCGCCCCCAGCCCCGTCTCGACCGAGGCGCCGCCGGCGGCATGGCGGTCAGCGTCGGCCGGATCCGCCGCGCCGGCCCGCCGCACGACCTGGCGCTGGCCGTCGTCGCGCACAACGGCGTGCGGGGCGCGGCGGGGGCCTGCCTCCTGAACGCCGAACTGTGCCTGAGCACGATCCCCAATCCCCATGCGCGGCATCGCGCCGCCTTTCTTCCCGGGCCCCCGCCGGACCGGGAACCCCCATCTCTCCGGGAGACATCCCATGCGTGACGAAACCATCGCCATCCACCTCGGATACGAATCCGAACCCACGACGCACGCCGTTGCCGTGCCCCTCTACCAGACCGTGGCCTACGAGTTCGACGACGCCCGACACGGCGCCGACCTCTTCGATCTCGCCGTGCCCGGCAACATCTACACCCGCATCATGAACCCCACCCAGGCGGTCCTGGAGGAGCGGGTCGCGCACCTCGAGCGGGGCGTCGCCGCGCTGGCGCTCTCCTCGGGAAGCGCCGCCGTCAACTACTCGATCCTCAACCTCGCGGTGGCGGGCGACAACGTTGTCTCTGTGCCCCAGCTCTACGGGGGCACCTACACGCTGTTCGCCCACATGCTGCCCCGGCAGGGCATCGAGGTCCGGTTCGCCGAGAGCGACAGCCCCGAGGACCTCGCGAAGCTCGTGGACAGCCGCACGAAGGCCATCTTCTGCGAGAGCATCGGCAATCCCGCCGGCAATATCGTGGATCTCGCCGCCGTCGCCGCGATGGCGCGCGCCCACGGCGTCGCCACCATCGTGGACAACACGGTGGCGACTCCGGCGCTGTTGAAGCCCGTTGAGCACGGCTTCGACATCGTCGTCCACTCCCTCACCAAGTACATGGGCGGACACGGCAGTTCGCTCGGCGGCGCCATCGTGGACTCGGGGCAGTTCCCCTGGACGGAGTTCGCGGACCGCTATCCGATGTTCACCACTCCCGAGCCGAGCTACCACGGCGTGGTGTACGCCGAGGCGCTGGGGCCGGCCGCCTACATCGGCCGCGCCCGCACCGTGCCGCTTCGGAACACCGGCTCCGCCATCTCGCCGTTCAACGCCTTCCAGATCATGCAGGGCATCGAGACCCTGAGGCTGCGGATGGAGCGCCACTGCGAGAACGCGCTGGCGGTGGCGAAGCACCTCCAGGACCATCCCCGGGTCGAGTGGGTGAACTACGCCGGACTGCCCGGTGACCGGTACCACGACCTGGCGCTCGAGTACCTGAACGGGGCGGCCTCCGGAATCCTCACCTTCGGCGTCCGGGGCGGATACGACGCCGGCGTGCGGTTCCACGATGCGCTCAAGCTGTTCAGGCGGCTGGTCAACATCGGCGACGCCAAGTCGCTCGCCTGCCACCCGGCGTCCACCACACACCGGCAGCTCACCGGCGAGGAGCAGTTGCAGGTCGGGGTGCGGCCCGAGGCGATTCGGCTATCGGTCGGCATCGAGCACATCGAGGACATCATCGCGGACCTCGACCAGGCGCTGGACGCGGCGTAGTCCCTGGTCCAGGTTGTGGTCCTGGCCGTTCCATCGCTCTGCGGGCTGCCGCCGGTCCGGTCAGGAGAACTGCGTTCCGGCCCGCCCGCCGCGAGGCCGATCGGCGGAAGTCTGGCACGGGCCACGGCGTGAGTCGGATCGTCGGAGTCGGCGGGCCGGGCTGTGCGATCTCAGGCGCGCTCATGGTGACCGTCCTTTTCACCATTCCGGACAGGGCTGCCGGCGGATTCGAATTGCCGGATGACAAGCGACGGAGAGGCGGTGCCCAGCGCGGGAAGTAGGCTTCGGTGGGGATGACCGACGTCCGCCTTCGCGGATCGCAGTGCCCACGACTGTTGGGGAGAACACCATGACGCCGCTGACCATCCACCTTCCGGATCCGTTGGCCAGGGAAGTTGAAGAGGCGGGCCTGCTCGCGCCAGCAACCGTGGAGGCGATCTTCCGCGAGAGTCTGCGCCGGTGGCATCTTGGCCAGCTGCTTCGCCAGATGGACGAAGTCCATGCCGCCAGGCTGCCGCCCATGACGATGGATGAAATCCAGGCGGAGGTGAACGCCGTACGCGCAGAGAGGCGGCGACCTGCGGCTCGTTCCTGACACCAACGTCCTGGTATCGGCGTTTCTCTGGGGCGGGCCTCCGGCGGACGTGGTAGCCCTCGCGTTGCTGTCCGAGGTGAGACTGATAACCAGCGAACCGATTCTCCGCGAACTTCATCGGGTCTTGACGCGGGAGAAGTTCGCGCAGCGACTCGCCTCGGTCGCCAAGTCACCGGATCGGTTCGCGGCCGACTTCGCTTCGTCTGCCGTGATCGTTGGAGTGCCTGAAGTTGGCAGGTTGGTTCCATGGGACCCTGACGACGACGTGGTTCTAGCGACCGGGCTGGCTGCGTCCGCGGACGTCATCGTCACCGGGGATCGCGATCTTCTCCGTCTCCATCCGTTTCGCGCCATCCGGATTCTCCGGGCGGCGGACACGCTCGCCTATGTTCGGGCACAGCTTGGGGGCGGCAGGACGGCGTGAGCGGCTGACCCGCGCCGCTCCGGGGACCCCTGTGATCCCGCCTGCTGTCGCCGGGGAGGTCGCGGACGCCGGATCTTGAGGCTCGGCGTACCGCCGCAGCGGAAGATCGAGCCGTCGCGGCGAGAGGTCCGAGAGAGCTTCCACAAACCGGTCGACGCGCTCGAAAGACACCTGCTGGCACGCCCTTCAACAACTCGAACAGAGCCCGTTCCGGGGTCGAAACCCGGATTGTCCGAAACCCGTCACCCCAGGGCAGGGCGGTGGACAGGAAATCTGCCCCGGACCTGCGTTCGGCGCCGTCGGCTGTCGCGGAGTCCGCGTACTTCAAATGCGCACGGTGGTGGCCCGGAAGGAACGGTTCGGGGCGGGCCGCGGGATTACGCGGCGGTGAGGCGGGCGAGGCGGAAGAAGGGTTCCTTCTCCTGCTCGCCGAGAGCCTGCCCGGCGAGCATCTCGCCGAGCGACGCGCCGAGCTTGTAGCCGTGGCCGGAGCCGCCGCCGGCGATCCAGACGTTCGAGGCCTCGGGGTGGGTGTCCACGATCAGGTTGCCGTCGGCGCTCTGCTCGTACTGGCAGACGCGGGCCTCGAGCAGCGGCGCGCAGCGCATGCCGGGGAACCGGTGCTCCATGTACACCCGCGCTTCCCGCGCGCCCTTGGCGGACGGGGTGCGGTCCCCGCTCGTGGGATCGAACGGCTCGCCGCGGCGGTCGTCGGCGATCTTGAAGCCCCGGAAGCGGGTTGCCGGGACGCCGTAGAAGGGGCCCTCAATCCAGGTGGGGAACTTCTCTTCGGTCAGGTCGGCGCGGCCGGCGGGGGGGCCGAAGTAGAAGACTTCCTGCCGGGTGGGCTGGACGAGGGGCGGATCGAACTCGGGGAACAGCTCCCCGAGCCACGGGCCGCAGGCGAACACGAACAGGTCGGCCTCGACGGTTCTGCCGTCCGCGAGACCGATCTCCGCCATGCGGCCGCCCCGGATCCCGCCGGCCGACGCTCTCGCCCGAACGAATGCGCCCCCCCGCGCCTCGAACTCTTCGAGCACCCGCTGGCAGCCCCGCCGGGCCAGCAGGTAGCCGGCGTCGTGTTCCAGGACGGCGTAGGTGAGCCCCTCCGGGTTGATCTGGGGAAAGCGGCGCGCCAGTTCGGCGCCGTCGAATTCCTCGACCCGGAGTCCCAGCTCGCGGAGGATCGGGGGGGCCGCCGTCGCGTATTCCGATGCGCCGCTGCTCATCCGCAGCATGCCGATCGGAAAGAGCAGCCGGTCGTCCCAGCGGGCCTCGTATTCCTTCCAGATCTCGAGCGCCCGGGCGACCATCGCGCTGTAGATGCGGCGGGGACCGTAGGAGGCGCGGATCAACCGCGACTCTCCGCCCGAGCTGGCGCGCGCGTTGCCGGCGCCCCACGCGTCCACGAGCGTCACCTCGGCGCCCGCGCGGCGGAGCGCGAGCGCCGTCCAGCCGCCGAACGCGCCGGCGCCAACGACGACGGCGCGGACGCCCCGTCCGGCGCCGGACAGGGCATCGTGGGTTCCGGCGAGCCCGGTAGCGGCGGCGCCGGCCCCCATGAGGCCGACGGTGATCGCTTCACGGCGGGAAATGCGGCGTTTCGTCATCCTGCCGCGATCGTAAGCGACCTCCATGGAGCGCCGGCCCCATGGAGCGCCGGCCCCATGGAGCGCCGGCGTCCTCGCCGGCCTGCGCCGACGGTCGGTCCCTGAACCAGTCTCCTGCCGACCGCGCCGCCGTACCAACGGACCGTGGGCCGGTGAGGACACCGGCGCTCCATAGGGGCAGTGGCCGGTGAGAGCGTCGGCCCCATGGAGCGCCGGCGTCCTCGCCGGCCTCGGCCGCACCGTCGGTCCCTGAACCAGTCTCCTGCCGACCGCGTTGCCGTACCGATGGACCGTGGGCCGGCGAGGAC
>JAAXGQ010000007.1 GCA_012271265.1 Vicinamibacteraceae bacterium | reverse complement strand
CCAAGGGACTTTATCCACAGGCTGCTAAGGCGCCGTGCGTGCGAGTTCAACGTCTTCTTCAGCCTCGAGGAGGCGGTGGTCCTGCCGCTGATCCACAAGGGGTTCGGCACGCTTGATGAGTTCGTGGCGTCGGCCCAAACCGTTCTCCAGCGGCGGCGGACCCGATCAGGCAAATCCCTGGAGCTCCAGGTCAAGGCGATCCTTGCCGAAGAGGGACTCGTTGAGGGGCGCGACTTCGACTACAACATGGAGTCCGAACCCAAACGCCGTCCCGACTTCCTCTTCCCCGGCCAAGCCGCCTACCGCGACCCCGCTTACCCCGCAGAAAAGCTGCACATGCTGGCGGCGAAGACGACCTGCAAGGACCGGTGGCGGCAAGTACTGAACGAGGCCAGGCGGATCAAGACGAAGCACCTGATCACGCTCCAGGAGGGCGTGAGCGAGCAACAGCACGCTGAAATGACGGCGTCCGGGGTTCAGCTCGTTGTCCCACATCGGCTTCACACCAGATTTCCGTCGGCTGTGCGCCCGCACCTTCTGAGTCTTGCTGCCTTTCTGCAACGCCTCCGGGATTCGCGTCTGTAATCTCTCCGGCCCCGGTCATTGCTAGAATGCGGCCGCATCGCACGCTATGACTACGGGAGCCTCTTCCTGGAAGGCCACGCCCTCGTGGCGGTTCAGCCCTGTGCTTCGCGGAGAGAAAGAACAGGGTGTACCCCAGCGGGACCAGTTCAACAACGAGTCGATCAAGCTGACTGAGGCGATCGTTCGGGAAGCAATTCAGAATTCGGTTGACGCAAGGCTGCCGAAGCGCGATGACGTCACCGTTCGCTTCCGCACCGTAGAACTGCGCGGAAACGATGCGGAATACATGAACGGGATCCTTCAGGCGCTCCAACCGCACCTCCGGGCGGCAGATTGGAGGGCGCACACGGAATTCCGGCCAGTAGTTCCGACGCTTGTGATCGAGGACTTTGGTACAACGGGACTCACCGGAAGCACCACAGGTCGCGACGACGGCAGCTTCTACAATTTCTGGCGCCGCACCGGAATCTCTGGCAAGACGGGGCGAGCGTTGGGCCGGTGGGGACTCGGCAAGACGGTGTTTTCGGCGGCCTCGGAGGTGGGCGCATTCTTCGGGCTGACGGTGCGGGAAGGAGAAACCGAACGCCTGCTAATGGGCGAGTGCACACTGAACCCGCATGAAATCGACGGTAATCTGGTCCGGGCGTATGGTTATTTTGCGCATCATCGGGATGACGTAGCGACGCCGGTCAGCGATCCGCACAGTGTGGAACAATTCCGCCGGCACCTGCCCCTGGGAAGAAGGCTCCAGTCCGGTCTTTCAATCGTCGTGCCGTACGCCGGATCGGTGACAGAGGAAGACATTCTCGAAGCGGTCGTCAAGAACTATTACTTCCCGATCGCCAAGGGCGCACTTACGGTAGGCGTGAACGACACCGAGATCAACCCCCGCACACTCGGACGCATTGCGGACCGCTTCCTTCACAGCAGCGTCCCGCTGGGGTTTGTGCGTGAGGTGTCCGACCGTCGCGGCCGTCCAACTCGGGTGCCGGACATCGAGGGCAGTGAGCCGATCGGCAGCAAGGATCCCGGGCAAGACTATTTTTCGGAGCGGGACGCTGCTGAGCTTGCGGCGAAGTACGACACTGGGGCCCTCGTTCATGTCCGCTTTCCGATCGCGTTGCACCGCCTGAGCCACGGGGAGACCCTCACCTGGATCGATGTGTTTCTCCAGCGGCCGTCGGGCAACATCAGGGCCTTCGGGATCTTCGTCCGCGGTGACATGGTCGTGTTGGATGAACGCCGCACTCCCGACGGGGGCTATGGGGCGATGATCGCGGATGAAGATGACATCGTGGCCTTCCTCGGAGATGCGGAGAACCCGGCGCACACGAGTTGGAACGAGCGCGCCGAGAAACTTCGAATGCGCTGGCGCTGGCATGCCGCGTCACTGCGCGCAGTTCGCAATGCGATGCGGAATCTCTATCGCGTGGTGGCGCCGGAGGAGGACACTCTCGACACGGACTCCCTGGAGGTCTTCTTTTCTGTGGCGGATAGCGGAGGCGGCCGGAAGCGGCATTCGGTGGGGCCCGCGATCGGGAGTGTGCCGCAACCGTGGCGTATCGAACCAGTGCGGGGTGGGTTCCGCGTGGCGCCGCGTAGCCCGGTTGAGGGCCGTTCCGACCTGAAGGAACTGACGGTGCGCGTCGCGTATGACGTTCCCCGCGGTGACGCGTTCGCACGTCATGAGGAGTTCGACTTCGACCTTGCGGCCAGCGGTCAGATCAGGAAAGTGTATGAAGGAGCCGCACCTGCATTCACAGGTGTCAACTGGGTGGTGCTAAAGGTGACCAGCCCAAGGTATTCCGTCCGCATGGAGGGATTCGACCCGAATCGGGACCTGTGCGTTCGCGTTGAGGAGGCATCATGAAGCGGCAGCTGGGGAGACTGAACGCTACGCGACGGCGACGTCTCTATCAGCGGGACGTGTTGATCGAGCAGAACGAGGGTCCTGACTTTGCTGTAGCCGTGACCCTGAGATCTGCCGATTGGGCGTTTCCGCCCGGATCGAGGGTCGTCCTCGAGGTGTTTCAGCATTCCAGAATGGTCCACCGTGTAGAGCTGGGTCCTTTGAAGTCGATCCAGCCTCGTAAGGTCGTGAAGCTCGGCGACGCCGAACGCACGACACCTCCAAGATTCCGACTCAAGGTAATCGATGACGCCCGGCGTCCGGGCTTGATTCTCGGCGCTACTCGCCGGTTCCTGTTTCGCGACCCTGTTTCCGGGCCGAAGAGCGGCACCCGTTCAATCTTGTGGATCAAGCCGTTCGACCTGGGTGACCGCGTTTGGCAAGTGAAGTTTGATCAGGAGGACATGCCGGTTCTCTATTACAACTCGACTCTGGTCGGTTTCAGGGAGCGCCTGGCGGACGGAAAGCTGGTGTCTGCGCTCGTGTTACCCGAAGTGATTCGTCGAGTACTGGAAAGGATGGGAAGGGACACAGCGGCCGGCGCCGGGGAGCAGGGCGACTGGAGGGCGACGTGGCGTCGCTGGATCAAGGACGAGCTCCAGGTGCGGGAAGAGGCGCCAGCCGTTGATGATTTCGACGGAGGGTCGGAGCGCGCACTCGCGAGGTGGACTGAAGACGTGGTGTCCGCGTTCTGTCGTAGGCACGATCTGCTCAAGCGGGCTCGGCGCGTGCTTGAGCGTGGGGGGTGGCGATGACTTTTCGGGCGCTGACGAAGCAGGGGATTGAGCAGTTCGGGGCCTGGATCGAAAAAGGTGCTCGGCGCAAGCCACCGATCCGATTGCTCACGGACGACGGTTTTTCTGAGGCGTTCAGGCGAGTCCTCTCTGTTAACGAGGTCCCACCCTTCCGGAACCGTTACGAGATGGGGCTCTATCTTGTCCGGCTCTTTCGTGAAGTCCCGGACGCTGTGCTCGAGGGCCACAGAGGTGTCTGGGCGGCGCTGTCTCTTCTCTGGTTTGAGTCCCTTTGCCCCAAGGCGCCCGGAGGGAGGCGTCAGCCGGGCGCGGTCTACGCGTGGATTCCATCTTCAGATTGGCGACACGCCCATCGCCATCTCGTGAAACCCTGCTGGCAGCTCGTGCGGACCTTCCGTGCCGACGCGCGGCTGATGCTCCTGGCGTCGTCGCAGGTGCGTGATTCGCTCTCACGACGTGGCGAAGTGTTTGAACAGCTCGCGTCGCGGTTGGGAGTGCTCGCAAACCCGTGGGTCCTTGCGTGGGCGGTTCGGACCTATGCGGACCCGGACACCGGACGGCCGCGGCGGGGCGCGGCCGGGAAGGGTCCGGGGACTGTGCGGCGGATGGGAGTTGTGTTTTCGCAACTTGAGCTCACGCACGACCTGCCTTCCGTGCCCGCTCATCAGATCCCGGATTTACTGCCGTCCGAGTTCGACAGATGGATGCGGAGCGGAAAATAGCGCGGGGGAGGGCGGGCTCGGGTGGTGGCGCCGCCGCGGTTTCCAGCGTCGTGTTTGCGCTCGGCTGAGAGCTGAGCGCCGTCGGAGGCTGATCCTGCATGTTCTTTACGCTGTTGATCGTTACCTTTCTGCTGGCGGTCGTCGTTTCGTTCGGCGCCGTCCGGCTGTTCGACCGGCCGGTCAAGACGATTCTGGGGAAGATCGTCGGTGAGGAGCTGAGCGCGGCCTGGAGCCGCTACATCAAGTTCGCCGCCTATGTGGTGGGCGTCTCCGGCGGGGTGCGGATCCGGGAGCTGGAGCGCTACATCTCCGCTCCCGACCGGGACGCCGAGATCCTGAGCCTGAACGCGGAGCGCTGGACGCTCGAGGTCTACCGGACGGTCATCGAGACGCTCCAGGCCATCGCGGTGATGTTCCTCGTTGTCTTCGTGGTGACCCTGCTGGCCTACGTGATCTCCCGCGCGATTTCGCTCCGGCGGGCGTGATGGTTCGCCGCGCGGTTGGGCGGCTTCTGCCGGCGGCGGTCGTGGGCGTGCTGACTTCTTCGTGCGCATCGGCGGGGGCGGGGCCGCAGCTCCGGGCAGGGGCCCAGGAGTGGGTTCCGACCACGCTGCCGGACGGGGAGCGGCTGAACCTGCTGGTCGTTGCGCCGGAAGGCCCGGCAGAGGGCGTCGTCGTCGCCTTCCCGTGGGGCCGGGGGGACGCCGGCCTGCTCCTGGGTCTGGTCGAGACCTACTGGGACGAGGCGGCGCCCGCCGCCGGCTACGCCGTCGTCGGGGTCGAGGCCTACGGTCCCGGTCTCGAAGATCGCGCCGAGGAGGTCATGGGCACGGTCCTCGGCTGGGTGGACGCACATCTTCCGGAGGCGGCGGAGCGGGTCATCCTGACCGGAGCGTCCGCCGGCGGGATCGGGGTGTTCCACGCTGCGCTCGCCGTCCCCGAGCGCGTGGACGCGATCGTGGCGATGCCGGGTCGCGCTTCCGGCGACCGCTCGCTCGCGCCCCTCGCCGGGAAGCGGGTGCTGCTGCTCGTGGGCGAGCACGACGGCCGCTGGATCGCCGGGTCGGAGGCCACCGCCGAACGGTTGCGCGCGGCCGGGGCCGACGTCACGCTGCAGGTCCTGGCCGGGCAGGGGCACGTGCTCGGGATTGGCGAGGTCGAGCTGCTGCGCTGGATCGAGTCCACCCACGACTGACGCGCGGGGCGATCGCGCCCCGGGGTCATTCCCCGAGGTCGCGGACGCCTCGCCGGCGGCTACTTCCGGAACAGCTCCAGCGCGCGGTCGAGACTCTCACGGTCCCCGACCAGCACCACCGTGTCCCCCGCCTCGTAGCGGTAGGCCGGGTCCGGCCGGTAGATCGGCTGGCCGTCGCGCACGACCGCGATCTGGACCACGCCCGTCCGCCGACGCAGCTCGATCGAGGTGGCGCTCTCGCCGATCACCTGCGCCCGGTCGCGGATTTCCGCCAGCTCGAGCGCGTCGTGGATGCCGAGGTGCTTCGCCGTGTCCAGCCGCAGGTCGGGCGAACTCGTGCCGCGCAGCAGCCCGTAGTGCTCGGTCCGCACCGCCTCGGTCTCCTCCCAGATCCGGTGGACGGGGATGCGGTAGATCTCCAGCGCCTTCGCAAACAGCTCGATGGAAGCCTCGAACTCCTCGACCACGACCTCCTCGGCCCCCAGCGAGATCAGTTCTTCCACGCCCCGCGCCTGGCGGACCCGGGCGATGATCCGGGTGCCCGGATTCAGATCGCGGGCGACCGCCACCCCCCGGCGCACATCGTTCTGCGAAGCAAAGGCGAAGACAATGATCCGGGCCCGGCCCACCCCGGCATGCTCCAGGACAGCCGGCTCGCTGCCGTCGCCGAAAATGGCCGCGAGGCCGTCCTTCCGCGCCTGGCGCACGCGATGAGGGTCGTTCTCCACCACCACGCAGTGGATGCCGGCGGCGTGGAGCATGCGCGCCAGATAGCGCCCGGAGACGCCGTAGCCGACGACCAGAGTGTGGTCCGCGGGCGGTCGGCTGACGAACTCTGCGCGCTCCGGCCTGGGCCGCTGCCGGGGCGACAGGAGACGCCGCGCAACGGGGGGCGCGGCGTGGATGAGAAAGGGAGTGGCCATCACCGAGAGCACGGCCACGCTCAGGAAGACCTGGTAATCGCTGTCGCCAAAAAGGCCGAGTGGCAGCCCCGCCGCCGCGAGGATGATCGAGAACTCGCCCACCTGCGCGAGGCTCAGGCCGCCGATCACCGCAGTCATGGCCGTCTCCCCGGCGAGGCGGAGCGCGCCAGCCACCAGAACGGCCTTGAGGATCAGCACCGCGGCGAGCACCGCCGCAACCAGCCCCGCCTGCTCTCGAACCGCCCCCAGGTCCAGCAGCATCCCGACGGAGATAAAGAAGATGCCGCTGAAAACCGACCGGAACGGCATGACGTCGGACATCGCCTGCAGTCCGTATTCCGACTCGGAAATGATGAGACCGGCGATGAACGCGCCGATCGCGATGGAAAAGCCGGCGGCCTCCGTAAGAAGCGCGGCGGCGATCCCGAAGAACGCGATGCAGAGGGTGAAGAGCTCCCGGTCGCGGAGGATCACGATCCGATCGAGCAGCGACTTCACGACGAACCGTCCGCCGATGAGCAGGGCGGCCATGATCGCGAGCCCCTCCGCGAAGTCCGTCCCCACGGCTCCGAGGTCGGCGTCGCCGAGCTGGGCGAGCACCGGCGCGAGCAGGATCAGCGGCAGCACGCACAGGTCCTGGAACAGCAGCACCGAAATCACCGAGCGGCCGGGGGCGGTGTCCAGCTCCCCCCGTTCGGCGTAGTTCTTCATGACCACCGCAGTGGAGGACATCGCCGCGAGCGCGCCGTAGAAGACGGCCTGCGGCCAGGGGAGTCCGATCCCGGCAGCGAGCGCCCCCACCACCGCAATCGTGGAGACGACCTGCAGCCCGCCGCCGAGGAGCACCGTCCGCGCCCATTCGCGCACGTGGGAGAGCGAGAGCTCCAGTCCCACCGAGAAGAGCAGCAGAGCCACGCCCAGCTCCGAGAGCGCCTCGACCTCTTCGGCGGCGCGAATGAGCGACAGCCCGTGGGGCCCGACGAGGATTCCGACGGCGAGAAAGCCGACGACCGGGGGCGCCTTGATCCGGTGCGCCAGCGCCACGATGGGGATGGCGATCCCGACCAGGAGCGCCAGGTCGAGGAGCAGTCCCATCCCGCTCAACCGGCTACGAAGCCGCTACCCCGCGCCGAAGTCGCCGCCCCGAGAGGGCCTACGCGGATGGCGGAAGGGAGGTTGGCTCCGGCGCCGGGCCCGAGGGGGACGTGGAGGCGCCGGAGCATCGTGGACACGCACGAAGCAGCGAACGCCTGGATCGTCGTCGTCGGCTCGGGCCACGGCTACAGGCTCGGCCCCGCCCTCGGCGAACAGAAAAAGGAACCCTTCTTCCGCCTCTCCCGCTTCAGGTGATGTCCTCACTGGCCACCGCCCCCCTGGAGCGCCGGTGTCCTCACCGGCCACTGCCGCAGGGAGGCATGGACCGTGGACCTCCCCGCCCACGGTCGGTCGGTACGGTGGCGCAGTCGGCAGGAGAGTGCCTGAGGGACCGGCGGTGCGGCGCAGGCCGGCGAGGACGCCGGCGCTCCATGGGGCCGACGCATCGGAGTATCACAAAACGTCATCTCCGATGGCGTGGCCACAAGCGAGGCGCAATCTGACCTATTGACCGGATTCGGCCGGGACGCGGACCAGGCCGGGGACGCCCTGCGCTTCGAGGGCGCGGTTCGCCTCGGGAAGCTGGCTGGCGGTGATCTGGTCGTAGTCGGCGCGCACCGCGGCGAGACGCTCGCGGAGCAGCGCGTGGACCTCGCGCATCTGGTCGGTGGGCGGGAAGTCCGCGGTGGCGACCGCTCCGGCGAGATAGGTGATCCTCCCGGCGAGCATCGTCGGCCAGCGGATCTGGTCCTGCCCGGTGCCGGTCAGCCTCATCTGGATCAGCCGCTCTTCGACGGCGATGAGCGACCCTTCGAGGCCGTCCACCACCGACGCGACCGCCTCCGTCTGCCCGGTGGCCTCGACCACGTCGGTCAGGTCGAGAATCTGGCGCCGGAGCCACTCGATCTCGTTCGCCATCCCGGCGACGACCTCGAGGTCCTCCCGGAGCTCCCGCAGCATCGCCGTCTGCTCGGCGATGTCCTCGAGGCTGCCCTCGCTGCGCGGATCCTTCAACACGTTCAGGCTGCGGGTCTCCTCGGTGTCTCCAGCCATCAGCGCCACGGTGTACTCACCCGGCGGCGCCAGGATCGAGATGCGGCCGATCTGCGAGTCGCGGGTCCGGTCCTCGTCAAGCACCATCCAGTCCGCGAAGTCCGGCGGGGTGCGCAGCCGGACCTCCGTCGTGGCGTCCTCGCGAAGATTCCAATGGACGCGGTTCAGGCCGGCGTCGCCGCTGCCCTGGAGCGTCCGGATCGTCTCGCCGGCGGCGTTCCGGATCTCCAGCTCGATGCCGTCGGTCTCCTCGGCGAGCCAGTAGCTCAGCGGGGCCCCGTACGGCGGGTTCTCCCCGGCGGACCAGTCGTCGAACTGGGCGAAAGGCGCGGTGATCGGATGGAGCCGGTATTCGTCGCGAGGCTGGAACAGGTGCGCCGCTTTGTCGCCGACGTCGTCCCACTGCTGGAGCGGGCCGATGTCATCCATGATCCAGAAGCCGCGGCCATAGGTCCCGACGACCAGGTCGCGGAAGTGCTCCTGGACCACGATCCAGTACATCGGGCTCGGCGGGAGGCCGTTCGCGAGCCGCTGCCAGTTCTCGCCGTCGTCGAAGCTGACGTAGAGGAAGTTCTCGGTGCCGAGGTAGAGCAGCCCCGGCCGCACCGGATCCTCGCGGACGTTCCGGGTGTAGCTGAGCGAGCTGTCGGCCACACCGTTCACGATGCGCGTCCAGGAGGCGCCGAAGTCCTCGGTCCGGTAGACGTAGGGCTCGAAGTTCCCCACCTGGTGGGCTTCCACGGTCATGTAGGCCTTCCCGGCGCTCCATTTCGAAGCGTCCACGTTGCGCACAACGCCGTCCTCGGGCATCCCCGGCACGTTGCCGGTCACGTCGGCCCAGGTCGCGCCGTTGTCGCGGGTCAGGTGGATCAGCCCGTCGTTCGTGCCGGCCCAGATGACGCCGGGCTCGACCGGACTCTCGTCGATGGCGTAGACCACGCAGCAGTACTCCACCCCGATGTTGTCCGGCGTGAGCCCTCCCGAGATCCCCATCCGGCCGCGGTTGTTCGTGGACAGGTCGGGGCTGATCTCCTCCCAGCTCTGGCCGCCGTTCGTGGTGCGGTGGACGTGCTGGCTGCCGACGTAGATCGTGTTCCGGTCGTGGGGCGAGATGAGCAGCGGGAACACCCACTGGAACCGGTAGCGAAGCCCCTCCGCCGGCCAGCCGACCGAGCTCTCCGGCCAGACCTCGACCTGTCGGAACTGGCGGGCCTCCTCGCTGTAGCGGACGACGATGCCTCCGAGCGACCCGAAACCGGAAGCGCTGGACCAGACGATGTTCGGATCCTCCGGGTCCGGGGTGGCGAATCCGCTCTCGCCGCCGCCCACGCCGTGCCACATCCCCCGGGGAATCCCGGCGCCGAAGAACCCCCCGGTGAGGGCGCGGCTCGGGCCTCGGGTCGAGGGCCCGTCCTGGCGGTTGCCCAGGACGTTGTAGGGGACCGCGGTGTCCACCTGCACGTGGTACATCTGCGCCAGCGGGAGCTGGACCTTGAACCACGACGCCCCGCGGTTCTCCGAGATCGAAACGCCGCCGTCGTGGGCGACCGCCATCCGGTCCGCGTCGGTGTGGTCGATCCACATGTCGTGGTGGTCCCATCCCGGGGCGTCGTTGAAGCCATGCACCCTATGCGTCTTTCCGGCGTCGAGGGTGGACGCGAAGGACGCGGTGAGGAAGTAGGCCTCGTCGGGGTCGTCCGGGGCGGCGGCGCACCGCGAGTAATAGGCGCCCCGGCCGGCGAGGTTCCGGTTGTGCGTCTGGACGGTCCAGCTCTCCCCGCCGTCGCTCGTTGCCCAGAGCTCGCCGCTCTCGGCCTCTCCGCCGGCCCACGGCGCGCCGTCGCTCGTCTCGATGAGCGCGAAGACGCGCCGCGAGTCCGACTTGCTCATGCAGACGGCGACCTTGCCGACCGGATGGATCGGAAGCCCGTTCCCCTCGAGTCGGGTCCAGTTGTCGCCGCCGTCCTTCGACATGTAGAGGCCGCTGCCCGGGCCGCCGCTCACCCGGCCCCAGGTCCTGATCTCCAGCTGCCACATTCCCGCGAACAGGATCCGGGGATTGTTCGGGTCCATCACCATGTCGGAGGCGCCGGTGTTCTCGTCGACGAAGAGCACCAGCTCCCAGGTCTCGCCGCCGTCCGTCGTCCGATAGACGCCGCGCTCCGGCTGCGGGGTGTAGGCGTGCCCGAGCGAGGCCGCGTACACGATGTCCGGGTTCGTCGGGTGGACGAGGATCCGTCCGATCCGCGCGGTCTCCCGGAGGCCCATGTTCGTCCAGGTCTCCCCGGCGTCGGTGGACTTGAAGACGCCGGTGCCGATCGAGACGTTGGCCCGGATGAAGGTCTCGCCGGTGCCGGCCCAGACGATGTTCGGGTCGGACTCGGAGACGGCGAGCGCGCCGATGGCGTGGGATTCCTGGTCGTCGAAGACCGGACGCCACTTCAGTCCGGCGTCTTCGGTCTTCCAGATCCCGCCAGTGGCGGCGCCGGCGTAGTAGGTCGTGCGGTCCCCGGGGACGCCGGCGACCGCGAGGGTGCGGTTTCCGACCGGGCCGATGTGGCGGAACTTCAGCCCGCCGAGCTGATCGGGAGCAGGCTGGGCGAACGCGCCGGGCGAAAGCAGGAGCAGAAGCCCGGGAAGCAGCAGGAGGGAACGGCGCATGAAGGCGTCTCCTTGGGAACGATGCACGGAAGGGAGAAGGGCGATTATGCGGGGCCGGGGGACGCGGGCCCGGCACGGCGACGGAAGAGCAGATAGAAGGGGATCCCCGCGGCCATCAGCCCGAGGCCGATCAGCGCGTCCCGGGGATCCGTCACCACCGTATTCACCAGCAGCGCGGCCGAAAAGAGGGTGAACACCGCCGGCAGCAGGGGATAGCCGAACGCGCGGTAGGGCCGCTTCCGATCCGGCTGTTTCTTCCGCAGCACGAAGACCGCGGCGCTTCCCAGCCCGTAGAAGAGCCAGGAGACGACGACCACATAGGTGAACAGCTGATCGTAACTGCCGGTGAGCGCGATCCCTGCCGCCCAGAGCCCCTGCACCAGGGTGGCGTTCTGCGGCACCGCGCCCCGGTTCAGCCGCGCGAACGGCCGGAAGAAGGCGCGGTCCCGGGCCATCGCGTAGTAGACCCGGGCGCCGGTGAAGATGAAGCCGTTCAGGGCGGCGAAGCACGAGACGATGACCGCCAGCGCCACCAGTTGTCCGCCGATCGGTCCGCCGGCGCGTTCGGCGGCGTCGGCGGCGACGGTTTCCGTCGCGGCGAGTTCGGCGAGCGGAAGCGCCCGCAGGTAGGCGATGTGCAGCAGCAGGTAGATCCCGATGAGGAGCAGCAGGCTCAGCGAGATGGCCCGGGGCAGGAAACGGTGCGGGCGCTTCACCTCACCGCCGACGAAGGTGATGCTGATCCAGCCGTCGTAGGCCCACAGCGCCGCCACGATGGCCGCCCCCCAGCGCGCCGCGGCGGATCCTTCGGTGGCGAGGCGCGATCCCCCGATCGAGGCCGCCGACTCGTCGCCCCAGAAGGCGCAGAGCACCACGATCGCCCCGGCCATCACCAGCTTGGCGACGGTCGTCAGGTTCTGGGTGCTCGCGGAGGAGCGGACGCTGCGGCAGTTCCAGAGCGACAGGCCCACGATGAGCGCCACCGCCGCCGCCTTCGCCGCCGTCGGATGGAGCGGGACGAACGTGCCGAAGTACTCCACGCATACCACGGCGACCGCCGCGATCGAGGCGGTCTGGATCACCGCGAACAGGCTCCAGCCGTAGAGGAAGCCGACCAGTGGATGCCAGGCCCGCTCCAGGTAGACGTATTCGCCTCCGGCCCGGGGGAAGAGCGCCGCCAGCTCGGCGATCGCGAACGCCCCGCAGAGCGAGATCGCCCCGGCGCCGATCCACACCAGCGCCGCGCCTCCAGCCGACCCGGTTGCCGCCACGATGTACGCCGGGACCACGAAGGCCGCCGAGCCGAGGATCGTCCCGATGTTGATGAACAGCGCGTCGCCGAGCCGCAGATCCCGGCGCAGCCCCCCCGTCACACCCCCATTATGGAACGACCCCTGACCAGACGGAATCT
The DNA here is from genome assembly GCA_012271265.1 of Vicinamibacteraceae bacterium. Lineage (GTDB taxonomy): Bacteria > Acidobacteriota > Vicinamibacteria > Marinacidobacterales > Marinacidobacteraceae > JAAXGQ01. The sequence continues at coordinate 9,842 of JAAXGQ010000007.1, read as the reverse complement.
GACCGGACGGAATCTGACCGGACGGAATCTGACCGGACGGAATCTGACCACCGCTCCCTCTACATTCGCCTTCGGCCCATCACGAAGGCCGCTGTAGAGCGCACCGGAGGACAACCCGCCATGCAGATGACCGCACCCGCCGTCGACCCGACTTTCTTCCCGCGTCCGTTCCCGCTACGTTCGCCGGAAGCTGCGATGGCCGATCCCGGCGGCGCCCCCGCGCCCGAAGACCGCCCCGCCACCGACGAGGCCTTCATGCGCGCCGCCCTCGCGGAAGCCCGCGAGGCGGAGCGCCGCGGCGAGGTTCCCATAGGCGCCGTGGTCGTCCGGAACGGCCGGGTCATCGCCTGGGGCGGTAACCGTGTCCGCCAGGCGCAGGACCCTTCCGCGCACGCCGAGCTCGTCGCCATCCGGGCCGCCGCCCGCGCTCTCGGGAACTATCGGCTTCCCGGCTGCGACCTCTACGTGACCGTCGAACCCTGCGTGATGTGCGCGGGGGCACTCGTCCAGGCCCGCATCCGGCGGCTCGTCTACGGGGCGCCGGAGCCCAAATTCGGGGGCTTAGAATCCCGGGTTCGGCTCGCCCGCCTCGGGTTGCCCCACCGCATGCGGGTCTCCTCCGGCGTGCTCGCGGATGAGGCGCGGCGCCTGCTGCAGGAGTTCTTCCGCAGCCGCCGCGAGGGCGGATCCGAAACCCGGAGAGGTACCGAAGTGGCCGTAACGGGGGCGCCTCGAAAGCGCTTTGTCCGGTGAAGAGCCGGGCACGTGGGTTCGAATCCCACCCTCTCCGCGGGCCGACGTGCTGCGTCCCGGGTGTTGTGGCGGGGGTTGCCCTCACGCTTGCTGCGGCGTCCGCCGCGCCTCCCGCGCCGCCTGCCGGGGTCACGATCACCGTGGCCACCTGGAATGTCGCCTGGTTCGGCGATGGTGAGGGTGACGGGGCGCTCACCGGGAACCGCGAAGGCGGCCGTCACCTGCGCGGCCCGGAGGACTTCGCCCGCCTGCGGGCCGTCGCGTTGCGGATCGAGGCGCTCGGCGCCGACCTGGTGAGCCTCCAGGAAATGGAGAACCGCGCCGCCGCCGCCCGGCTCTTCCCCGAGAGCGATTGGGAGCTCTTCGTCTCCAGCCGCAACCCGGACCCGGCGTGGTCGCAGCGCACGGCTCTGGCCGTCCGCCGCGACGCCGGATGGACCGTCGAGCGCCACCCCGACGTGATCGAGTGGTCGCCTCAGGGCCGGGACCGCTACGGGGTGGACCTGACTCTGGGCCGGGGCGCCGAGCGCGTGCGGGTCCTTGCCGTCCACTTCCAGTCCGGATGCCAGTACGACGCCCTGCGCTCCGCGAGGCGCCAGTGCGGCGTCCTGCGCATGCAGTTCGCGGTGCTGAAGGGCTGGCTCCACGAGCGGATGGCGGAAGGCTTCCCGGTGGTGGTGGCCGGGGACTGGAACCGCTTCCTTTCCCGCCCCGGCGCCGATGCCGTCCCCACCTTCCCGGTCCGGCCGCTCATCCTCCCCCGACCGGGCCGCGCTCCGGCTTGCTGGGACGGCCACTTCGACAACTACGTGGACCACATCCTCGCCTTTCCTCCAGCCGGAGACGCTGTCAAAGGCTCCGGCGTCGAGGAAATCCTCTACCGTGCTCCCCTGACGCTTCGCGACAGGCTCTCCGACCACTGCCCCCTCTCCGCCACCCTCCACTTCTTCCGCCGGCGCCCCCCTCCGCCAGCTGGCGACGCCCTGTCCGCGAGCCGCTGAACGGATCCGGACTCCATGCACACCGGCGCTCCATGCGGGTGGTGGCCGGTGAGGACACCGGCGCTCCGTTCCTACCGGCGCGGCCCGACCGCGGCGGCGCGCTCCCGCACCTTCGTGTACAGCCGCGCCAGGTTGGCCCGCAGCACCGGGTCGGGCCGAAACGTGTCTCCCCGCTGCACGTCGGGCAGGAGCGACCGCGCCTCTTCCTCCGCCGGATCGCTCCCGAGGATGGACCCCAGCTCCTCGAGCCCGATCGCCGGCCCCGACGCCGGATCCGCTGCGCTCCACGACCGCGCCAGGCGGCTCAGGACTTCCTTCCGTTCCGCGCCCCGGAAATGCAGCAGCGCGAGCGGGTCGTCGGCAAACCGCCAGGCGATGAGCCGGCAGGCGCTGGCCACAGTGTCCTCCGGACAGCCCGCCGGCTCCTTCACGATCCGGCTGGGTCGGGGCGTCAGGCGAACCCCCACCCGCACGAGCTGCGCCTTCAGCGAGCGGGGGAGGTAGCCCGAAAAAAGCGCCGAGGCGACCAGCGCCTCCCCCGAGCCCAGCTCGAAGAACGCCGCCCACCGGCGGGGGCTCAGCAGGGGAGCCCGGACGACGACCTCGGAAGCGCGAAAGCCCCGGCCCTCGACCCGGGCCGTGGCCCGCCCGGAAGCAATCACCACCGAGCCGCGCGCCGGTCCCTTCGCCTCCACCCGCGTCGCGCGGAGGAAGTCGGCCGCCCACCACGGGAGTTCCCCTCTCACGCAGGCGCCGCCTCCGCGTCAAGGGCGAGGACGTTCTGGAGCGCGTCGGAGGTCAGTGATGTGAGCCAGCCCTCGCCGGTGCCGATGACCGACTCGGCGAGCGCCGTCTTCCTCTCCAGCAAGTCGGCGATCCGCTCTTCCAGGGTGCCGGTGCAGATGAACTTGTGGACCAGGACCCGCCGGGTCTGCCCGATCCGGAAGGCGCGGTCGGTCGCCTGGTTCTCCACCGCCGGGTTCCACCAGCGGTCGTAGTGGACGACGTGGGTGGCCCGGGTCAGGTTCAGCCCGTAACCTCCCGTCCGCAGCGACAGGACGAGCGCCGGGGGCGGATGGGTGTCCGCCTGGAAGCGGGCGACGATCGCGTCGCGCTCCCGCACCGGGACCGCGCCGTGCAGCACCGGGATCTCAACGTCCAGAACCTCGGTCAAGTGACGGGAGAGAAGCCGCGCCATGCGGGCGAACTGGGTGAACACCAGGGCGCTCTCGCCCCGCTGCTGGACCTCCTCGAGGATCTCGACCAGCCGCGTCAGCTTTCCCGACCGTCCGGCCAGCGGACCGCTGCCGCCGAGGACGTTCTCCGGGTGGTTGCAGATCTGCCGCAGCCGGGTCAGCGTCCGCAGGATCTCGCCGCGCCGCACGAATCCGGTGTTCTCCTCGATCCGGTCGAGGCAGTCGTCCACCGCCGCCTGGTAGAGGGCCGCCTGCTCCGGGGTCAGGGTGCAGTAGACCCGGGTCTGGTGCTTTTCCGGGAGATCCCGGATGACCTTCGGGTCCGTCTTCAGACGCCGCAGGATGAACGGCCGTACCAGCCGCCGCAACTGGGCGGTGGCGTCCTCGTCCCGGGCCCCTTCCACGGCCGCGGAGTACTTCCGCCGGAATGTCCGCAGCGGGCCGAGGAACCCCGGATTCAGGATCTCCATGATCGACCAGAGGTCGGTGAGCCGGTTCTCCAGCGGCGTGCCGGTGAGCGCGAAGCGGATCGGCGCGCTGAGCCGGCGGATGGCCCGGGTCTGCTTCGCGCCGGGGTTCTTCAGGTTCTGGGCCTCGTCAATGATGATTCCGCCCCAGATGACCGGCTCCAGCAGGGCCGAATCGCGCTGGGCGATGCCGAAGGAGCAGACGATCACGTCGTTTTCCGCCACCGCCCTTTCGAAAGCAAACCCGCGCGATCGCTTCGAGCCCTGGCGGACGTGAAAGCGCAGCGACGGAGCGAACCGTTCGGCTTCCTTCCGCCAGTTCGCCACGATCGAATTCGGGCAGACGAGCAGCCAGGGGCGGTTGAGCCGGCCCCGCTCCTGCTCTCCGAGGAGGAACGTCAGGGCCTGGCAGGTCTTTCCGAGGCCCATGTCGTCGGCAAGACAGCCGCCGAGGCCGTGGTCGGCCAGGAGGCGCAGCCACCCATACCCCACCCGCTGGTAGGGCCGGAGCTCGGTGTGGAGCCCCTTCGGGGGATCGAGGGGGCCCAGCTCGTCGCTTGCCGCTTCGAGCGCCCGAAACAGGGAGCCGATCCAGGCGTCGCCGCGCACTTCGGCAAGCACCAGGTCGTCATCCGCGGCGAAGAGATCCGGAGACGTCCTCTCCAGTCCCAGCCGCTCCCGGAGCGCGTGGCGCAGCACCGGCTGGCGCTCGGCGTGGACGCGGCGCCGGGAAGCCTCCCGCAACAGCCGGTCCACCACCTCGCCGTCCACCCGGACCCAGCCGCGCTTGCCGCGGACCAGGCTCCGCTTGCCCCGGGTCAGCTTCCGGAACTCCGAGAGCGACCACGTCGCGTCCCCGATGGCCACTTCCCAGCGATAGCGGACCAGCGCGTCCAGCCCCAGGCCGCTGCCGGCCGGCGTCGAAGGGCCCTTCCGGCGCCTGGGCCGGCGCTCGTTCTCCGCCGGGGTCACGTGCAGCCGGAGGATCGGCCGGCGCCCCCGCTGCGTCGCCAGGGAGGTCGGGATGCGGATGCCGTAGCCGAGGTTTCCGAGGACCTCGCGCCCCTCGCGCAGGAAGTCGTAAGCCTCGGCCATCGAGATCTCGACCGCCTCCGGCGCCTCGCCTGCGAGGCCGCGCTCCAGCACCGGCCAGGCCCGGGCGGCGCGCCCCAGCGTCTCGAGCAGCGGCAGCGCCGGGTTCGCGAGGCCGAAGCGGCGCAGGTTGTCGGCCGGATCGCGAGCCTCCCAGACCTCGGAGACCGGCAGCAGCGCGGTCCCCGAGGAGTCGAGGTGGAACCGGATCCGCCACGGATCCCATTCCGCCGGCTCGTCCCGGACGTCGCCGTGCTCCGGCGGATCGAGCGTGAACACGAGCTTCGCGGCGCCCACCAGCGCCGTCCCCGGATCTGGCAGGCCCCCGGCCAACGCGCTCCGCGGCCGGTCGCCGTCCGCCCCGAAAGCGGTGCCCCGAGCCCCCTGAACCCCGGGGAAGAGGCCGTCGAGCACCCGCCGGGTGATCGCCTCCCGGGTCGGATCAGGCGCGTCGTCGAAGGGCGCCCAGCGCAGTCGGCGGGCGGCGTCCCGGACCACCGCGTCCCCGACCTCGACCAGGTACTCGGGGATCGCCCGGTCCGGCTCGGGCACGTCGACGGCCCGGCGGGGGCAGGCGAGGCGCAGCCCGTCCAGGCCCCGCCGCTCCGAGGCGAGGTCCACCAGCCACATCGCGACTTCCGCCTCGCCGTCCCTTCTTCGGACGAGCCGGGGGAAGAACCGGCCCCGCGACAGCAGGGACAGCAGGAACCCGTTCGCCAGCGCCCAGAACCGAAGGGACTCGGTCAGGTCCTCCGGCGCCGGCTCGCTGGAGCGAAGCGCCGAGAGAGCGGCCGCCGCCTCCAGCGGCTGCAGGGTCAGCCCGGGTCGTCGCTCCCCCTCGAGATTCTGCTCGGCCTCCCGCTCGGCGAGATCACCGAGTCTCGGCCAGCGGCGGCCGGCGGCGGTCCGCACGCGTTCGGCGACGTCCGAGGACGAAGCGCCCGGCGCCCACAAATGGAGCAGGCCGGCCGGCGTAAGGGTCGCTTCCACAGAAGTCGAGAGGCTGGGGGCGGGCAGAACCGGGCAGTCTAGAACAGTCCCGCTGCCGAACCTACGGGCAAAAAGTCGCCCCCGGAAATCAGCCCCACGGCCGGGTTTCGGAATCCCGTTCGAGTTCCTCGCCCTGGCGGATGGCGTCCTTCCGGGCGAGGAAATAGGCCAGCCCCAGGCAGACGCCGAAGAAGAGGCCGATCCCATGCGCCCGGTAGCTCACTTCCGGCCGGATCGAGGTGGGAACCAGCACCAGCAGGGCAAAGCCGACGACCCGCAGGAGGCGCTGCCAGACCGGGAGGCGGCGCTCCACCAGTGCGTAGAGGGTGAGCCAGCTGCCCGCCAGCAGGTAGAGCAGCCCCGACGCACCGACCACCCGCAGATGGGGCGGATACCCCTCTAGCGTGACCGCGAGCGAGAGCGCCGCCGCCGGCACGGCCGACCAGGGGAAGAGACTGCTTCCGAACGCCCCGTGGGAAAGGTAGATCAGCCAGCCCAGCAGCACCGAATTCGAGAGCAGGTGGATGGCGTCGGCGTGCGCGCCCATCGCGGTCAGGAGCCGCCACGCCTCGCCCCGATCGAAGACCGCGGCGCCGCTCGCGGGGAGCGCCTCCGCCCACTCCGCCGGGCCCCACCAGTAGATCGCGCTCGTCACGAGGAGGATCCCGAGGGTCCAGGCGACGGCGAGGGCGGAGGCCCGCTTCGGCGTCCGCGAGAGGAGGGTGGCCACGATCGCCGGCCGCGCCCGGCGCGAGCCGCCCCGCCACCCGGTCTCCGGCGCTTCCGGCTCGACCGGCTCGCCGCTGTCCCACCGGAGCGGCTCCTCCGGTTCTTCCCGTTCTTCCGGCTCGGTCGGTTCCGCCCACCACCCCTCTTCGGCCGGGTCCTCGGCCACCTCCTGGTCCGCCCATTCCCATCCCGGCTCCCACTCCTCCTGGTCATCCTCGTCCCAGGCCGCCTCCTCCTCCGCGCGTCGGTGATCCGCCCAGCGCCGCTCCTCGACCTTCTCCTTTTCGGAGGGTCCTGGCTTCGGGCGGTGGCGGCGGCGAAAGAACACGGGCAGGGGTATTCTCCGCCCGCCCACGGCGCCCCATGCAGCCGGACTCCCGCGGCGGTCCCTATCTCCCTGGAGGCCCGATGACCCGACGGACCCAACGCATCGCACTCGCCTATTCCGGCGGCCTCGACACCTCCTGCGCCATTCCCTGGCTGAAGGAGCACACGAGCGGCGCCGAGGTCATCGCCGTGATCGCCGATGTCGGCCAGAACGAGGATCTCGACGCGGCCGCGGCCAAGGCGTCCGCCTCCGGCGCCTCCGCCGTGTTCGTGGAAGACCTGCGCGAGGAGTTCGTGCGCGACTACGTATTCCCCGCCGTACGCGCCGGCGCGGTCTACGAGGGGCGCTACCTCCTCGGCACCTCCCTCGCCCGCCCGGTCATCGCGAAGCGCCAGGTCGAAATCGCCCGCCGTGAGGGCGCCGACGCGGTGGCGCACGGCTGCACCGGCAAGGGGAACGACCAGGTCCGTTTCGAGCTCGCCTTCGCGGCCCTCGCGCCCGAGCTCGAGGTCATCGCCCCCTGGCGGATCTGGGACATCCGTTCCCGGGAAGACGCTCTCGCCTACGCGGAAAAGCACGGCGTCCCCGTCGACCAGAGTAGGAGCGACCTCTACAGCCGCGACCAGAACCTCTTCCATCTCAGCCACGAGGGGGAGGACCTGGAAGACCCCTGGAACGCGCCGCAGCCCGGTCTCTACCGGATCACCAGCAACGAGGCCGCGGCGGAGCCGGAGGAGGTCGAGGTCGGGTTCGAGGCGGGAGTGCCCGTCGCCCTCGGCGGCGAACGGCTCGGCGCCGCCGACCTCCTCGGCCGGCTGAACGAAGTCGGCGCCCGCCACCGGGTGGGCCGGGTGGACATCGTCGAGAACCGGCTCGTCGGGATGAAGTCCCGGGGGGTCTACGAGACGCCGGGCGGCACGATCCTGCACGAAGCCCGGAGCGCTCTGGCGCAACTGACCCTGGACCGGGCGACGGATCACTTCGCCGCGGTCGCCGCCCTGCGCTACGCCGAGCTGGTCTACGACGGCAAGTGGTTCTCGGCGCTTCGCGAAGCGCTCGACGCATTCTTCGCCGAAGCCCATCGCCGGACGACCGGCGTGGTGCGGGTGCGGCTTCACCAGGGCGCCGCGCAGGCGGTCGGGCGCAAGAGCCCCTACAGCCTCTACCGGGAGGATTTCGCCACCTTCGGCGAGGACGAGGTCTACCGCCAGGCGGACGCCGAGGGCTTCATCCGCCTCTTCGGACTGCCGGAACGCATCCGGCGCCTCTCCGACAACGAGCGGACCCGGTGAAGCTCTGGGGAGGGCGCTTCGCCGCCCCGTCGTCGGACGCTCTCGATCGCCTCGGCCACTCGATCGCTTTCGACCGCCGCCTCCACGCCGAGGAAATCCAGGTCAACCGGGCCTACGCCCGGGCCCTCGCCGGGGTCGGCGTCCTCGACGCCGCCGAGCTTGAGCGGATGCTCGCCGGCCTGGATCGCGTCGCGGCGGCGCTGGCCGCGACGCCGCCCCCGCCGCTTGCCGACGAGGACATTCACACCGCAGTGGAACGGATGCTTTTCGCCGAGATCGGCCCCCTGGCGCGCAAGCTGGCCACCGGGCGCAGCCGCAACGACCTCTCCCAGGCCGGGTTCCGCCTCTACCTGACCGCCGCGATCCCGACGCGGATCGAGGCGCTCGACGGGCTGCGAGCGGCGCTTGTCGGGCAGGCCGAGACCGCGGCCGACGCTCTCGTTCCCGGCTACACCCACATGCAGCGGGCGCAGCCGGTGGTCTTCGCCCAGTTGCTGCTCGCCCACTTCTGGCCGCTCACCCGGGACCGCGCCCGCCTTCTTGCCGCCCGGGACCGCGCGGCCGTCTCGCCGATGGGCGCCGGCGCGCTGGCCGGCAACCCGTTTCCGGTGAACCCGGAGGCGATCGCGGCGGACCTGGGCTTTTCCGAGGCGTTCGAGAACAGCGTGGACGCGGTCGGAACCCGCGACTACGCCCTGGAGCTTCTCGCCGCCGGCGCCATCCTGGGCGTTCATCTGTCGCGGCTCGCCGAGGACCTCGTGCTGTGGTCCACCGCCGAGTTCGGCTTTGTCCGCCTCGACGACGCCTTTTCCACCGGGTCCAGCCTGATGCCGCAGAAACGGAACCCCGACGGCTTCGAGCTGATCCGGGGGAAGGCCGGCCGGCTTCTTGGAAACCTCGTCTCGCTGCTGACCACGGCGAAAGGGCTCGCCACCAGCTACCAGCGCGACCTCCAGGAGGACAAGGAACCGGTCTTCGACACCCTCGACACCCTGGGGCTCGCCCTCCCCGCCGCCGCCGGGGCGATCGCCACGATGCGCCTTCGCCGCGACCGCATGCAGGCGGCGCTGTCCTGGGATCTCCTCGCGACCGACCTGGCCGAGTACCTGGTCGCCCGAGGTCTCCCTTTCCGCGACGCTCACGACGCAGTCGGCGCCGTCTTCGCCCACTGCGACCGGGAGGAGGTGGCCCCGCCGGATCTCGACCTGGCGACCCTCCGCACCTTCTCGCCCGCGTTCGCCGAAGACGTGCGCGACGTCTGGGACTACCGCAGGTCGGTGGAGGCCCGCGCCGGGCGTGGGGGCACGGCCCCCGAGGCGGTCCGGGCCCAGATCGAGCGCGCGAAGGCGACGCTCAGCCACGTCTAGGAGCGGGACGGAGGCCCCATGGAGCGCCCCGACGTATGGAGCGTCGGCGCCATGGAGCGCCGGCCCTATGGAGCGCCGGCGTCCTCGCCGGCCTGCGCCGCACGGTCCGTTCCTCAGCCAGTCTCCTGCCCAGCGCGCCGCCGTGCCGATGAACCGTGGGCCGGTGAGGACACCGGCGCTCCATGCCTGGCGCGCCCCGCCGTATGGAGCGTCGGCGCCATGGAGCGCCGGCTCTATGGAGCGCCGGCGTCCTCGCCGGCCTGGGCCGCATCCTCCGTTCCTCAGTCAGTCTGCTGCCCAGCGGCGCCGTGCCGATGAACCGTGGGCCGGTGGGGACACCGGCGCTCCATGCCTGGGGCGCGCCCCGCCGTATGGAGCGTCGGCGCCATGGAGCGCCGGCCCTATGGAGCGCCGGCGTCCTCGCCGGCCTGCGCCGCACCGGCGGTCCCTCAGGCAGTCTCCTGCCGACCGCGCCGCCGTGCCGACGGACCGTGGCCGGTGAGGACACCGGCGCTCCAGGACTGGCGCGCCCTGACGACGGAGCGCCGGCCCCATGGAGCGCCGGCGTCCTCGCCGGCCTGCGCCGCATCCTGGGTTCCTTGACTGGCCTGTTCCGTGCCTTCCGTC
>JAAXGQ010000049.1 GCA_012271265.1 Vicinamibacteraceae bacterium | reverse complement strand
GCCTGGTAGTTGCCCAGCACGGTGAAGTCGCGCGGCGTGAAGAGCGCCTCGCGGCGGGCCTGGTAGCTCTTCGACAGGCCCGCCGACGAGCCCCCGCCGCCGGCCCGCCCCGAGAGGAAGCTCACCCCGGCCCGCGCCGTGTTCTCGGACACCGAGTAGGAAGCGACCATCCGGGAGACCTGGCCGCAGAGCTCGGACGCCGTCTTCGCGGACGCGTCGTCGCCGAGCGCCAGGTAGATGCGGGAGCGGATGGTCTGCAGCAGGGCGCGCCACGCCTCGCCCGCGCCGAGCGCCGAGCGCAGCGAAGAGAGCGACTGCGTCGCCAGCAGCGGAATGCACTTGCTCTGGCGCGTCAGCGCGAAGGCCTTCTCGTCGCCGCTCGGGTCGCTCTCCCCGACCGTCGCGAACTGCTGGTACTCGTCGACGACGAACAGCACGGGCCGCCAGTAGCGGTCGCGGTTCCACTCCTCCTGCATCCGCGCCGGCCGCAGCAGCAGCGTGGAGAGCCACGCCTGCTTGAGCATCACGCCCAGCGTCCGGGCCAGGTTGGGGTTCTCGCCCGCGGGCATGTTCAGGGCGAGGACCTTCCCCGACTCCATCAGGTCGTAGAGGGGCGGGAGGCAGGGGGGCAGCCCCACCGCCACCCCGGAGTCGTCTTCCGGGCACGGCGGCGCGAACTTGCGCCCGGTCTCCGGGAGGTCGAACATCCCGAGGAACACCGCGAGGCCCGTCACGACGTTGGTCCGCGTCTGCTCGGCGAGCCCGAGCCACTGCTGGCTGTACCAGCGCGTGACCGCCTCGTGGGTCGCGGACTGGTCCACCTTGAGATGCTTCTGCGCCTCGCGGCCGAGCCCCCAGGGGATCCCGCGGTAGCTCTCCTCTTCCTCGAACGCGGCCCCCGCCTCCCGCAGCACGGCGACCAGCGGCTCGATGTCCGCGCGCGCCTCCTGCCGGGTGCACATCCTCCCGCCGCCGACGTCGCGCCACTTCCACGAGCCGAGCTTCTCGGCGTGCCGGCGGTGGTCGCGCCAGCCGACCGTGACCTCCCACACGTTGGGGCAGTTCCAGCGCTCCTTGAGCACGGCCTTCATCGCGTTGATGTCCTCGCCGAG